>NZ_JBNYXZ010000003.1:0-440181 GCF_051380935.1 Janthinobacterium algoris
CCACACTTATCGACTGTTAATTGTTAAAGAACGGTATTCGGTACTGCTTATTTACTACTCTCGCGCTATCGACAAAGCGTTGTGTTTGTCAGCTGCGAAGAAGGAAGAGTATGAAGCATTTCAGCACAATCGTCAACTCCTTCTTTTACTGCCCAGCCCCGGAAGACTGCCCCTTTTGTGCCGCAAACTAGTGCGTCTCATCGGGGAGGCGAACTATAGCAAAGCGCCCCGGTAGTAGCAAGGCTTTTGCGGGGCTTTTGCATCCAACTGCTACAATTTCGCCCCCTCAGCGCAAATCCGCGTCCATACATAGAAGATTCACCATGAAACAACAAGCTCAAGGATCAGGCCTGACCCTGAAACGAGCTGGCTTTACCACTGGCTTCGGCGTGCTCGCCGCCACCCTCGGTTCCGCAGTCGGTCTCGGCAATATCTGGAAGTTCCCCTATCTGACAGGCGCCAATGGCGGCGCCGGCTTCCTGCTCATCTATCTGCTCGCCACCTTATTGGTGGGACTACCCGTGATGATCGCGGAAATCACCCTGGGACGCCGGGCCAAGGTCAACCCGATCTCCACCATGGAGCAGCTGGCGCCGAAGGGCAAGCCCTGGTGGCTGGTTGGCGTGATCGGCATGATCGCCGCCTTCCTGATCGTCGCGTTTTATTCGGAAGTGGTGGGCTGGGTGTTTGCCTACATCGCCAAGGCCATCGACGGTTCCATCCTCAGCAGCGACAAGCTGGTGACGGAAGCGGCCTTCGCTTCGCTGATCAGCAATCCCCTGCAATCGCTGTTCTGGCAATGGGGCGTGCTGCTGTTTATCGGTGGCATATTGATGCTGGGCGTGACCAAGGGCATCGAGGCAATCGCCAAGAAACTGATGCCGCTGCTATTTCTGTTACTGCTGCTGCTATGTGCGGTCAGCCTGTCGCTGGATAAAGCGGGTGAAGGCCTGGCATTTTTGTTCCGCCCTGATTTCAGCAAGCTGACGGCTTCCGTCGTGCTGACGGCCATGGGCCTGGCCTTCTTCAAATTGTCCGTCGGCATGGGCACGATGATGACCTACGGCAGCTATTTTCGGGATGACCAGAATATCCCTGTCACCACCTTGCGCGTGATGGCGGCCGACCTCGGTGTATCGATGCTGGCCGGCATCGCTATCTTCCCTGCCGTGTTTACGTTTGGCTTTGCCCCCAGTGCGGGACCGTCGCTGGTGTTCATCACCATCCCTGCCGTGTTTTCGCAAATTCCCATGGGGCAAGCCCTGATGGTGGTGTTCTTTATCCTGGCCGCCGTGGCCGCCACGGGTGCGATGCTGTCGCTGATGGAAGTGCCCGTGGTGATTTTCCATGAACGCTACGGCTGGACGCGTACCAAGGCCACCATCGTAACCATCCTGCTGCTGGCCGTGCTCGGTTCCTTGTGCGCCCTCAGTAACAGCACCTTGGCAGACTTCAAGCTGTTTAACTTGAATATGTTTGATCTGTTCGACTTCGTCTCGTCGAATATCTTCCTGCCGGTGGGCGGCATCGCGATTGCCTTGTTTACAGGCTGGGCCTGGGGCAAACAGCATTTCATTGAGGCGATCAGCAATCACGGCCAGTTACAGAACAAGACCCTGGCGCATGTGCTGCTGTTCCTGCTGCGTTTTGTCTCGCCCGTGCTGATCCTGATCGTGATGCTGAAGGGTTTACAGGTCTTCTAATCAGAGAACCCGGGTGTAGGTCTGGCGCACCAGCACCCGGTCGCCGCAATCGAAATGCCACCATTCGCTGTTGATGCCAAAGAAGCCCGCCTGGAACATGGCGTCGCGCAACAGGCGGCGATGCACCACCTGCTCTTCGGTAATTTCCCCCTTCTCCAGCAAAGTCAGCTCCAGCGCCGGGTGCGAGCGCTCACTCAGATCATCAAAGCTCGTGCCCATGTCCAGTTCCTGACCGTCCGGCCCCACGATGGTGATGTCGAGCGCCATGCCGAACGAGTGAATCGAGCCGCGCGCCGGTTCGGCGATATAGCCGAGCAACTCCGTTCCCTGCAACGCATCCCACAGTTGCTGCTGCACCCGTTGCGGGCGCAGAGCGTCGAGCACCAATAGATGATGATCGGGGCGATGCGCGGCCAGCCAGGCCACGGCCTGTTCCAGGGCAGCGGCCGCATCGCGGTGCAGCCAGGCACAATCGATGGGGCTATATAAATCGCGGCCGACGAAATTGTCGGGAGTAGCGTAGCGCAAGTCGACGGCGATGCCGGCGATGCTGCTCAAATGGCGAAATTGCGGATCGCTGCCGACCGCTTCCAATTGCAACCTTGCAACAGACATCAGACTCCTCTTTCCAGGCAGTTGCGCGCCGCCACGCCAATGCTGTCGGCCAGGCGCCGCGCGCCATGCGACAGCGGCGAGTGGCTCGCCGTCAATAAATACAGTTGGATGGGGATGGTGGGCGCCCAAGGACGGCGTTGCAGCCGCTCGGACGAGCCGGAGGCGGCCGTAAACGGGTCGACCACGGCCATGCCGGCGCCCGCTTCCACCAGCGAACGGGCGATTTGATAGGTTTGCACCACGGTACTAAAGACGGGGTGCATATCCTGCGCCTCGCAGGCGGCAACCACCAGTTCGCCCAACGGATCGTTGTCCGCATGGCCGATCAGCTCGCCGCTGAGGCCATGCGCCGTCAAGGGCGTGCCGCAATCGGCAACATGCCAGGTGCCGGCCGGGGCGATCACCGTCATGACACCGTGCGCAATCGCTTCGGCCACGATGCCCGGATGACGCGGGTCTTGCAGAGACACGGCCAGGTCCGCTTCACCCAGGCGCAAGGTATTGACGATCTCGCCCGTGTGGTGGGTAGCCAGCTGGCAACGCGTGTGGGGAAAGTCACGCCGCCACTCCGTCATGGCAAACGGCAAGACGCTGATGGCGATCGTCGGCGTGGAGACCAGGCGGATGGTTTCCACCGCATGCCCCTTCAGGCTGGCTGCCAGGCGGCGGATTCCCAATAAATCGCGGTTGAGCTTTTCCGTCTCCACAAACAGACGGTGCGCCTCGGGTTTCGGGTACAGCTTGCCCCGCACGCGCTCGAACAGCGGCATGCCCAGTTGCAACTCACAATGCTGCAAGACCTTGGTCACGGCCGGTTGCGAGATATGCAGCACTTGGGCGGCGCCGCTGATGGTGCCAACTTGCATGATGGCGTGAAACACTTCGATATGACGCAGCCGCATGAGCTATTCCTTTACCTTGCTTTGGCCGCCTGGGCCGTCAACGTTCAGCATATAAGAAAAAGTCATGGGCTGGAACGGCCATGCTACTTTGCTACAACAGCAGGTGTTGCAACCGCTGGGGCCGGCGTCGTCAGCACTTCCAGCAGGGCCGCCGTTTCGCCATCGGGCGTGCCGTCAAACAGCGTATTGCGGTATTTCATCTGGAAGGCGATCAGCACATTGCGCGTCGCTTCGTCGAAGATGCCCGTGTTCGGCGTCGCATAGCCGTGCTGCGCCAGCTTTTTCTGGAACCAGACGGCGTCCGGTACTTGCTGCTCAAAAATGAGGCGCTGCGCGGCCACGCGGTTGGCATCGGGCCAGACGATCAGGCCCGCATCGGCCAGTTGGCGCCATGGAAACAACGGACCTGGGTCTTGCTTGCGTTGCGGGGCGATCTCGTTGTGGCCCAGGATATTTTCCGGCGCGATGTTGTAACGCGCCTGGATATCTTTCAGCAACGGAATCAGCTCATCGATTTGCGCCTGCGGGAAGGGATACCAGAGGCGGCCTTCCGGCGTGTCCCTGTAGCCTGGGTTGACGATCTCGATGCCGATCGAACTGACATTCAACTGTGTATAAGTCTTCCAGTTACTCACACCCGCGTGATTGGCCTGACGCGATTCGTCGACCAGCACATAAAACTTCGGCTTGTCCGTGTCGGTCAGTAAATAATGGCTGCTGACCACTTGTTCCGTCAGGATCTTGATCGAGCGGGGCAAGTCGCTGACCGTGTAATGGATGACGATGAATTTCACGCGCGGACTCTGGCTGCGCGCCGTCAAACTATGGTCGAGATGCGGCGCGGGCGTGGTACAGGCGGAGAGCAGGGCCACCAACAGGGCGAGGGCGATTTTTTTCATGAAAGATCCGTGTTCGGGTTAATAAATTGTTTAGTTCTTGCTAGCGGCCCTGGCCGCCACCTTGGCCGCTGCCTCATGCGAACGGGCAACTTTTTGCTCCATTGTCAACGATACAGGCAGAGCGGCACGCATGGCAGCCGCGATGGCCGGGTGCAATTGTGCCGCACGCCCCGCCAGCACCACGGGACGGGGACCGTAGCGTGCCGTCAGGGCCAGCGCCAATCTTGCCAGTTCCTGCCCCGCGCGCTGCAAGATGTCCAACGCCAGCGGGTCGGCATCCGCACTGGCGGCCACGGCCAGCGCCAGCCGGCCGATGGCGCCCCGGTCCTGGCCATACATGAAGGCGCGCGACAGCGACCAGTCGCTGCCGCCCAGATGCGCAAACACGGCCACGGCCATGGGAGACCCTTGCCAACTACCGGGCGCCTCGTCTTCGCAGCGCCAGATGTGGCGCAAGGCTTCGCGCGCGATCCAGTAACCGCCACCGCCATCGTCGAGCAGCACGCCACGCCCGCCCGCGCGGTGAAACACGCCATCCGCATCGATCCAGGCGGCAATCGAACCCGTGCCAGCGTAGACCAGATAACCTTCGCCCGGTTCAAAACTGTCGCGATAGGCGATCTCGATATCGTTGCATAAACTGACGTCAGCGGCGTCCAGCGCCAGCAAGGCGGCCAGCGTTTGCGCCAGCACAACATCGTCGCCGCCAAAGCCCGTCAAGCCCGCCACCACGGCACGCGGCTGGCCGACAGCCAGCACGGCCTGGCACAGCCGGGTAAACGTGGCATGCACGGCTGCGCGGCCCGCATCGCTGCTCATTTGCAGAGCAGACAAGCCTTCCACGGCGCCGTCGGCCACGATGGCGCCGTCAACGGTGGCCAATGCCCAACGCGTCTGCGTGCCGCCCGCGTCGATGCCCAGGCCCAGCACGGGCACCGCATGATGGACTGTAGGGATGGAAATCATGGCATGAGTGTAAAGCCAAGCTGGGCTTGCAGGCATGAAAGCTTGCGCATGTTTCATGCCTGCAGGTTATGGGCTACCGTTAAACGGTCAACAATTACTTGGCGGGGGCCGCAAACGGTGCGCGCACGGTGACGCGGGGGCTTTCATTGCCGAGACGGTCCACGGCGCTGACGACCACCGCATTGACTTTACCGGTGGCATCATCGACCAGGGTCAGTTCGCCCTGCACGCCCGTAACCACAGTAAAGCGCCAGTCTTCGCCATAACGGGCCCAGACGGCGTATTGCGCCACGGGTTTGCCGCTGCCCGCCGTCAATTTGACGTTCAGGCTGGTGGAGTCGCGGCGCAAGGCCAGTACCGGCGTACCCGGTGCTTCCTTGCCCAGCCATGGCGTGGCGGGAATCAGGGCAGGGCTTTGATACACGGTCGCCTTGAGTTGCTCGCTGACACCCTTGCGGTTCTGCATCAGCGGCGCCATGCTGAAATGCACTTGGCCATTCGCGCCGGGGCGCGTGCGCGTCACTTCGATCTGCTTGATGATCTCTTGCGGCGTGAAGGACTTGGCGGAATTGTCGATCCGGCTCGTGTATAGGCCCGGCCACACGTGGCGGCCATACGGGTTTTGCGCCAGCCAGTAGTCGAGCAGCACGCCAAACGCTTGCGGCGCCTGCGCCACGGGCCAGTACAGCTGCGGTGACAGGTAGTCGAGCCAGCCCTTGGCCAGCCACAGTTCCGCATCCGCATACAATTTATCGTACTGGCTGAAGCCGACGATGCCGGCAGGGCGGCGGTCGGGACGGCCGATGCCGAACGGGCTGATGCCGAAGCGCACCCAGCTCTTTTCGCGGTGTATGCCTGTATACAAGGCTTCGATCAGCTGGTTGACGTTCTGGCGGCGCCAGGAAGGGCGGTCCAGCTGGCCACCGGCCAGCAGATATTGCTGCCAGGAAGGCTCATCGGGAAACGGCAGTTCACGCTTGGCGCCGCCATTACCTGCGTCCAGCGCGGCCGTCTCGGCACCGGCGCCGGAGCCAGGCGCGTCGATTGGATACGGATAAAAGTAATCGTCGATGTGCACGCCATCGATATCGTAGCGGCGCACCACGTCCAGCACCACGTCCGTTGTGTGCTTGGAAGCGGCGGCGTCGCCCGGATCCATCCACAGGTAACGGCCGTATTGCTTGACGGACGCCGGGTTGGTGGAAGCAAAACTGTCGCGCGCCAGCGGCGACTTGGCCGTCGCGTGACGGGCCCGGTAAGGGTTGAACCAGGCGTGCAATTCCAGGCCGCGCGCATGCGCCTGCGCTACCCAGAAGGCCAGTGGGTCATACATCGGCAATGGCGGCTGGCCTTGCTTACCGGTCAGGTATTCCGACCATGGCTCCAGCTGCGACGGGTAAATCGTGTCGGCGCTGGGCCGCACCTGCAACACAATCGCGTTCAGATTCAAGGACTTGGCGCGGTCGAGGATGGCCAGCGCTTCAGCTTGCTGCTTGGCTACCGGCAAGTTGCTGCGGCTGGGCCAATCGATATTGGCGACCGTCGAGACCCAGGCGGCGCGGAATTCGCGCGGCGCCGGCGGCGGCACTTCGCCCGTGATGTGCTGCACGGGCGGCACGGCCGGCAAACCCGCGTCGCCCGGCGTCACTGCGGAGGGCATTTTGGTGCTGGTACAGCTGCTGAGTAATGTGGCGGTGGCCAGCGCGGCCAGTACGCCGGCCGTGGCGCCCAGGCGTTTTTTGAAAGTAGACAACAAAACAATTCCTTGCAGTGGTAAAGCGCAGGTCTATCGGTGCGGGCATTTTACTGTGCGCCCGCCATCCTTGCGGGCGCACAGTTCAAAAGAATCAGGCCTCGGCCTTCTTGCCGAATTCGGGATCGATCTTGACCAGCGCGGCCATGATGAAAGCAGGAATGGTGGCGATGCACACCCAGATGAAAAAATGCTGATAACCGAGCATTTGCTGGATCCAGCCGCTGGCCATGCCCGGCAACATCATGCCCAGGGCCATGAAACCCGTACAAATGGCGTAATGGGCCGTTTTATGCGCGCCGTCGGAAACCATGATCATGTACAACATGTAGGATGCGAAACCGAAGCCATAGCCAAATTGCTCCAGGGCGATGCCGCCGGCGATCACATAGATGCTGCTGGGCAAGGCGCTGGCCAGATAAACAAAGACCAGGTCGGGCAAGTGGACGGACAGTACCATGATCCACAAACAGCGTTTCAAGCCGAAGCGGGAAATGATGAATCCGCCCAGCAAGCCACCCAGGGTCAGGGCGATCACGCCGATGGTGCCGTAGACGAGGCCCACCTGTTCCGTGCTGAGGCCCAGGCCGCCCTTGGCAACGGGATCGAGCAGGAAGGGCGCGGCCAGCTTCAACAGCTGCGCTTCACCGAGGCGGAACAGCAGCAAGAAGCCCAGGATGACGAGAATATCCTTCTTCTTGAAAAACGCCGCAAAGGTGGCGATGAATTCCTGCAGCGGAGAAATACCGGCGCCCTGGATGCTGGGGCGGTCATCCTTGGGTTTCGGCAAGACAAAGTAGTGATACAGGAAGAGGGCGATGAACAGACCCGCCAAAATGGCAAACACGACGGACCAGGCCAGCTGCACATTGCCCGTCGCATGCGTCAAATAGCCAGCAAGAAACACCAGGCCACCTTGGCCGGCGATCATCGCCAGCCGGTAAAACGTGCTGCGCACGCCGACAAAGGCCGCCTGCTGGTGCTCTTCCAGCCCCAGCATATAGAAGCCGTCAGCGGCAATATCATGCGTGGCGGAACTGAAGGCCATCAACCAGAAGATGGCTAGGCTGATCTGGAAAAAGTGCGGCAGCGACGTTGTCAGGGCCACCAGCGCCAGCGCGGCGCCGATCACCAACTGCAAGCCGACGATCCAGAAGCGCTTGGTGCGGTACATATCGATGAAGGGCGACCACAGGGGCTTGATGACCCACGGCAGGTACAGCCAGCTGGTGTACAGGGCGATATCCGTATTGGAAAAACCGTAGTTCTTGTACATGATCACGGACAAGGTCATGACCACTACATAGGGGATGCCCTGGCCGAAATACAGGGAAGGGATCCACAGCCACGGCTTATTTGCGCGCGCCGGGGCGGTTTTTTTCACTAGCTCCATACATCCTTCATTGTCTCCCAGACAGAAGAATGCCGCGCCATCGGATTACGCCGCCAGTGCCGCCCGCACACTGCCGTCCGCGCCGGCCAACAATGCCTGTGCCTGGTTTGTGTTGATTTTTTTGATCAAGGCAACTATAGCCACCTTGACGTGATAGTGGCATTGCTCCAGCACGGTCCTGGCCTGCGCCTCACTGGCGCCGGTGGCATGCATGGTCAGACGCACCGCCCGCCAGATCAGCTTGGCGTTGGTCGGCTTCAAGTCTACCATCAAGTTTCCGTAAGTTTTATGCAAACCCACCATCAGGGCGCTGGAAATCGTGTTCAGGGTGATTTTTTGCGCCGTGCCCGCTTTCAAACGCGTGCTGCCGGAAATGACTTCCGTGCCCGTGTCGAGCACGATACCGCATTGCGCCTCATGCGCCACGGGGGCGCCCACGTTGTTGGCGATGCCGATGGTCAAGGCGCCCGCCTTGCGCGCAGCCAGCAGCGCGCCCAGCACATACGGCGTGGCGCCTGAGGCAGCCAGCAAGATCACCACATCGTTAATGTGCGGCTGCAAGGCCAACAAGTCAGCCTCGCCTTGCTGTAAATCATCTTCCGCCCCTTCGACTGCCGTAAACATCGCGCCCGCGCCGCCAGCCAGGATGGCGACGGCCCGCTCGGGCGGCCAGGAAAACGTGGGATTGAGTTCAACGCTATCAAGTACGCCAAGGCGACCCGACGTACCGGCGCCCACATACAGCAGGCGTCCGCCAGCGGCGATGCGGGGCAGGGCGGCCGTGATGGCGGCCGCGATCTGCGGCGACGCCAGCCGCACGGCTTCGACGGCCCAGAACTGGTCATCGACCAGTGCCGCCACCAATTGTTCCACCGGATACAGATCCAGATCCGGATGCCGCAGGCTCGGGGTTTCAGTTTTCAACATGATTTCAGAACATGGTTGAAGATGAAATCAGTTTAATACCGATGTGCAAGATCAGCCATGAAAGCTTGGCGTGCAGGCATAACGGCAGCTTATGGCTAGTGCAGGAACGTGCTGTACTACTTCGATACGGCGGTAAAGCAGTTGCTGAATGTGTTAATTCAAGGGCCTAGAGCCAAGTTCCAGACCCGTTTGTGTCTATACTTGGGTTCGACGCCAACATCAACGACACGCCCCATGATCGCTCGCCAATTGCTGTTCCTGTTTAGCGCCCTTGGCGCCATCAACGGCATTTTCCTGGCCGTCTATTTTTTCAGCCGTCGGCCTCGCTGCCTCGCCGACTGCATGCTCGGTGCATTGCTGCTTGCCGTCGGGGTGCGCACCGCCAAATCCGCCTTCCTCTTCTTCAACCCTGCAATCGCACTCGAATTCCGCCAGCTGGGCTTGTCGGCCTGCCTGCTGATCGGCCCCCTGACCTATCTCTATGTGCGCTCTTTCCTGGCCGGACTCGCGCAACTGCCTGCCGGCCAACAATGGCGCTGGCATCTCGGCTTGTCCTTCCTGCTGATAGTCATTGGCGTTGCCTTTCCGTATTCCGCATATCGTTCTGCGTGGGACCATTCGAGTCATGCCATTCATGTATTCTGGCTATGCTACCTGCTGGCAAGCGCCAGGTTGCTCTGGCAAACCCGCGGTGTATGGTTGAACGACGGACAGCGGATGGCCACCAGCAGCGTGCTCCTGCTGAGCGTCTTTACAGGCAGCTGTGTCATGTTGGCCGCGTACGCGAGCACGCCGTTCACGTCCTATATTGTCGGCGCCTTGTCATTCACCTTCTCGCTGCATGTCGCGGTCATGGTCTTTCTGCTGAGAAAGGAAATCTTGACGCCTGCCGACCCGAAGCAGAAGTACCAAAATAGCCGCCTGACGCACGAAGATGCGCTTGCCGTGCTCGCTGCGCTGGAACAACAGATGAGCGGGCAGAAATCCTATCTGAATCCGAATCTCACCCTGGCCCAACTGGCCAAGCGGGCGGGATGCACGCAGGCGCAGGTATCGCAGGTGCTGAATGACAAGCTGAGCAAGAGCTTCAATACCTACGTCAACGAATACCGTATCGCCGAAGCGAAACAAGTATTGACCGACGAGCCGCAACTCAACCTGGATACCGTTGCCGAGCGCTGCGGATTCAATTCCAGTTCCACCTTCTACTCTACCTTCAAGAAAGTTGCTGGGCAGACGCCCGCCAGCTTCCGGGCCCAACCTAGCCAGGCGGTCAGGGCCATTTCCGCATAAAACTTCTCCGGAATCGCCATTCCGGAGTCTGAAATCATGTTTGGCGACATCAAATCCCCGACACTTCGATAAATTATCGACCACCAGCGATCTGAAATAGTCGTTGCTCCGATAAACGTAGTTCTTCATTGAGGGTAAAGCCATGATTCAGTTTTTATTGCGAACGATACTCGCCTGTTGCTTGCTAAGCATCGGTGCCGTCGCCACCGCCGCAACCGCAGACCAGGACGAAAATGCCATCCGGGAGACCGTGCGCTTGTATCTGCATGGCACCAGCTTCAACGTACAGGACGAGATCAACCAGGCCTTCCATGCCACCGCCCGCCTTTACCTCGATGGCAAAAACGATGCGGAATGGGAGTTGAGCGGTCCGGAATACGCAAAACTCTTTTCCCAAGAGAAAATAGGGCAATTCAATGGGCGTCACGGGCGACTGATCAAGGTGGATGTGAGCGGCAAGGTGGCTACCGCCAAGGCCGAGATCCACATTCCCCAGCAAGGGGTCCGCTATATGGATGTCTTTCTGTTGAAAAAGATCGCTGGCAACTGGAAGATCGTCAGCAAGTCGGCCCATCGCGAGCCATCAGCCGCGCGCCATGCACGCAAGGTGCTGCTGGTCGTGTCGAATGTGCATCAATATCCCGGCACAAAAATTAATGCGGGCAATAATTTCCCCGAGCTGGCCTATACCTATGATGCATTTCGCAAAGCAGGGTACACGGTCGACTTCGTCAGTCCCGAGGGTGGTGCCATTCCTTTGGAAATGATCGTCACGTCGGACGAGCTGCTCAAGAAGCATCTGTACGACAGTGATTTCATGTGGGCACTGGCCCATACCAAGCCCGTCTCCGAGGTCAAGGCAGACGAGTATGCGGGCATCGCTTTCGTCGGCGGCGGCGCGGCCATCGTCGGCATCCCGGAAAACAAGCCGCTCCAGGACATCGCTTTGCGTATCTACGAACAACAAGGTGGGGTGATCGCGGCAATCTGCCATGGCACCGAGGGCATCAAGAATCTGAAGCTCAGTGACGGCACTTTCCTCATCCAGGGCAAGGTGCTCACCTCGTTCCCCGATGCGTTTCTCAACAAGGAATCGGCGATATATAAGGCCTATCCCTTTTCGGCAGAAGGCAGCATCAAGCGCCATGGCGGCATATTCAGGCACGGTGCCAACGGCAAGAGTCACGTCGAGGTCGATGGCCGGCTGGTGACCGGCATGAGCTGGGAGTCGTCCGTCGGCGTGGCGGAATCCATGATCCGCCTGTTCGAGCAGTAGATTTATGGAGCGCGACGCATTTCCGCCACAAAATCATAATGATCGCTGCGGCAATACGAATGCGTGAGCTCCACCGCTTCGCCCGACTCCAGGTAGGCGATGCGCGTAATGAACAGCACGGCCTGGCCATCGGGGATGCCCAGCTGCTTGGCCAGCACGTCCGTCGCATTCATGGCGCGGATGTGCTGCAAGGCGCGCACGGGTGCCTTCTTGATGCTGCTCAAGTATTCATACAGCGAATCGCCCATGGCGGCCGGATCCGGCACCACGCTGAAGGGCAGCACGCTCACTTCATACGCCATCACCACGTCGTCGGCCAGGCGCAAGCGCTCCAGGCGCGCCACTTTCGTATTCTGCGCCAGGCCCAAGCTCAGCTGTTCATCGCTGCTGGCGATGACGACTTCACGCTTGAGCCAGCGCGAGCCGGGGCGGTAGCCGCGCTGCTGCAACTGCTCGGAAAAACTCGACAGGTTCGACAGCGGCTGCTCGATGCGTGGCGCAATATAGTTGCCGGAACCACGGCGGCGCACGACGAGGCCTTGCTCGACGAGCTGGTCGATGGCCTTGCGGGCAGTCACGCGCGATACGTCGAGCAGTTCGGACAGGGTACGTTCGGATGGCAGGGCCTGGTCTACCTGGTAGCGGCCGTTGCGTACGTCATCGCTCAGCTTGCGGGCGATCTGCATATATAAAGGCGAATTGTCATTTAAATCGACCTTGAGTTCTACGCTGGTCTGGCTCATACAGTTCTCCTTGTCCTCCTAGTGTAATAGCGATGGCGCTTGCGCGTAGCCCGTCTACCCATGAATAAATGGAAAATGACCATAAATAACGGTTATACACTTAAAAAAACAATGTTTTACCGTACGTATAGCTTTGCATTATAGATAAATAAGCAATTTTCATTAGCGTAGTAAACCATCGCACCCTATGCTGGCAAGGCCTCCATCCACCATGACACAGGGAAAGCATGATCAACAAAATGAGGGGTTTTCTGGGTTTGCTGCTGCTGGGCACGACCTGGACCGCGCTGGCCGCCCCGCCCGGCAGCGGCACTGAGCAGCTCGCGCAACACGACCAGCAGCGCACGCTCGATGCGGCGCTGTCGGCCATCGTCGATGATCCGCTCCATCCGCTGGCCAGCCTGTCCGTGCTGGCCATCCGTCAGGGCAAGGTGTCGTATCAGCAACAATTTGGCTACCGGCACATCGGCGTTACGCCAGCGGACAGCTTGCCCGTGACGTCGGCCACCCTGTTTCGCATCGCCTCCGTATCGAAGATGATGACCACCCTGGGCCTGATGCGGCTGGTCGAGCAGGGCAAGCTGAGTCTGGATCAGGACGTGGGTATCTATCTGGGCTTTTCCCTGCGCAACCCGCATTTCCCCCAGCAACCGCTGACCCTGCGCAGCCTGCTCAGCCATACCTCCTCGCTGCGCGACGCGGGCGGCTACGCCTGGGGACCAGAACGCAGCTTGCGCGACGTGTTTACGGCTGGGGGCGACCTCATGTGGGATGCAGCTGCGGCGCCGGGCCGCTATTTTACGTATGCCAACCTGAACTGGGGCGTGATCGGCACAGTAATGGAAAAAGTCACGGGCGAGCGCTTCGACTTGCTGATGCGGCGTTTGCTGCTCGATCCCCTCGATGTGCGCGGCGGCTACTACCCGGCGGCATTCTCCAAGGAAGAGCTGGCGAATACGGCCACCCTGTACCGCAAGCGCACGCTCGACACGGAACAGTGGCGTCCGGCAAACCCCTGGATCGCGCAAGCCGATGATGTTTACAATCATCCACCCACCGTGCCCGCTGGCCTGGCCAACTATGTGATCGGCAGCAACGCCACCGTCTTCAGTCCCACGGGCGGCTTGCGCATCTCCGCCGCAGGACTGGGCACGGTCATGCAGATGCTGCTCGACGGTGGCCGCCATCAGGGCAAGCAGCTATTGCAGCCAGCCAGTATCGCCTTGATGTTTGCCCGGCAATGGCAACTGGCGCCCGATGGAAGCAATGGCAACAGCGAACAGGGCCTGTACCGCGCCTGGGGCCTGGGCAACCAGCAGTTCGATGCGGTGGCGGGGCAGGGCAACGGCCTGGTCGGGGGCGCCAGCTTCACGGCCGTGGGCCACCTGGGCGACGCGTATGGCCTCGTCTCCGCCTTCGTGCTCGATTTCAAGAACAAGAATGGCATGGTGATGCTGGTGGGCGGCACGGGCAGCGATCCCGCGCAATATCCGGGCACATATTCCGCCATGGGGCGCAGCGAGGAATTGATACTCACCACCTTATACCGTGGTGCGATTGACAAGCATGAAAAATGTGCACCAAAATAGTGCATTCCTGAAAGTTATGGCTGCACCATGATGTTTCATTGGCTCCCTGAACGGCCAGCCTCTAAGCTCTTCCCGAATGCTTCCGCACCATGGGAGCGCAACGCAGCGAGGCAACATGCAGCAACAAGTCATCATCATCGGCGGCGGCGTCGTCGGTCTGACATCGGCCTGGTGGCTGGCCGAGGCCGGCTACAAGGTCACTGTACTCGAACGCAATGAACAGGTGGCGATCGCCGCCAGCTACCGCAATGGCGGCCAGCTCAGCTATCGCTATGTGGCGCCGCTGGCCGACGCGGGCGTCCCCTTCAAAGCCCTGCAATGGCTGCTGCAGAAAGATGGTCCGCTGCGCTTCCGGCCCGAAGCGGACTGGCGCCAATGGCGCTGGATGGCCAGTTTCCTGCGCAATTGCAACAGCGCCAGCAATGCCCGCACGACGGCCAAGCTGCTGCAACTGGGCGAATGGAGCCGCGCCGGCATGGCGCAGCTGGAATTGACGGTGCCGCCCGAAGCGTACGCCTGGCGCGATGCGGGCAAGCTCATCGTCTATCGTTCGCCGGCCATCTTTCAGCGGGCCGTGGCCCGGCCCGAGTCGGAAGAGGCGCGCATCGTCTTGTCTCCCGCAGAAGCGGTGCAGCGCGAACCGGCGCTGGCCGCCTTGCAGGGTTCCCTGGCGGGCGGCATCTTCACGCAAGGCGAAGCGGTGGCCGATTGCCACGCTTTTTGCCTGGCGCTGGAAGCGCGCCTGCTGCAGCACCCGAATTGTTCACTGATATTAAAAGGCGAGGCGCGCCGCCTCGTCACGCGCAATGGCAAGATCGCGGGCGTCGACACCAACCTGGGCTTGCTGGAAGCGGACCACTACGTGCTGGCAGCCGGCATCCAGAGCCGCGACCTGGCCGCCACGGCGGGTATCTACCTGCCCCTGTACCCGCTGAAAGGCTACAGCCTGACGGCACCCATTCGCGCGCAAGACCGGGCGCCCGAGATCAGCATCACGGATTTCGAACGCAAGGTGCTGTATGCGCGCATCGGTGGCGACTTGCGCGTGGCGGCCATGGTCGACATGGTGGGTGCCGACAACAGCATCGATTGGAACCGCATCGCGGGCCTGACGCGGCTGGCGCGCGAAGCCATGCCGCACGGCGCCGATTACGACCAGGCCACGGCCTGGGCCGGCTTGCGCCCCGCCACGCCGAACAGCGCGCCGCTGGTGGGCGCCAGCAAATATACGAACCTGTGGCTGAACGTGGGCCATGGCCCGCTGGGCTTTACCTTCGCCGCCGGCACGGCGCGCATCCTGGCCGACCTGATGGCGGGCAAGGCGCCACCGTTCGCGCTGGACTTCCTCAGTCCTCGACAATAAGCGCACCAGCGGCGGCGGCGACCGATGCCGCCGTTATGGCGGATAATTGCGGGACTTTCCTGTTCCCTCATCTCTGTTCATTATTGCCAGCGCATGCCCACACCTTCGACATCTGCCGCCTGCCCCTGTGGCGGCGCCTCCTACGCCAGCTGCTGCGGCCCATACATCGCGGGCACTGCCTTGCCGCCCACGGCCGAAGCCCTGATGCGCTCGCGCTACACGGCGTTTACCTTGCGCGATGAAGCCTACCTGCGCGCTACCTGGCATGCCAGCACCCGCCCCGACGACGCTTTATTTGCCGAAGAAGAAAAAGTTCACTGGCTGGGACTTGAGGTAAAATCTGCTTTACGTTTACGTCAACGTAAAGCAGAATCAGCAGATCAAGCCGAAGAGATACACCGCGACAGCGTGGAATTCGTGGCCCGCTACAAGGTCAACGGCCGCGCGCACCGCCTGCATGAAGTGAGCCGCTTCGTGCGCGAGACGCAAGAAGACGGTGGTGCCTTGCGCTGGTTTTATCTCGACGGCAGTTTTCCCGAATAGCGCGACCCGAGAGACCGGGCGATCATAAAAAGGAACCGCAATGCCGCACATCGAAAGCAAACTCAATCCGCGCAGTGAAGATTTCAAGGCCAATGCCGCGGCCATGCAAGCCATCGTCGACGATTTGCGCGACAAGGTGGAGAAAATCGCGGCCGGCGGCGGCGAAGCGGCAGCCGCCAAGCACCTGGCGCGCGGAAAACTACTGCCACGCGACCGCGTGCAAATGCTGCTCGATCCCGGCACGCCCTTCCTCGAGTTTTCCCAGATGGCGGCCTACGCCATGTACCAGGACGCCAAAGGCGTCGATGCGGCGCCTTCCGCCGGCATCATCACCGGCATCGGCAGGGTCTCGGGCCAGGAATGCGTCATCGTCTGCAACGACGCCACCGTCAAGGGCGGCACCTACTACCCGATGACGGTGAAAAAGCATTTGCGCGCCCAGGAAATCGCCGACCAGAACAAGCTGCCCTGCATCTACCTGGTCGACTCGGGTGGCGCCAACCTGCCGAACCAGGACGACGTCTTCCCCGACCGCGACCATTTCGGCCGCATTTTTTATAACCAGGCGAATTTGTCGGCCAAGGGCATCCCGCAGATCGCCGTGGTGATGGGCTCTTGCACGGCGGGCGGCGCTTACGTGCCGGCCATGAGCGACGAATCGATCATCGTCAAGGAGCAGGGCACGATTTTCCTCGGTGGCCCGCCGCTGGTGAAAGCGGCGACGGGCGAAGTGGTAACGGCCGAAGACCTCGGTGGCGGCGACGTGCATACGCGCTTGTCCGGCGTGGTCGACCACCTGGCGCAGAACGATTTGCACGCGCTGTCGCTGGCGCGCACCATCGTTTCGAACCTGAACCGCACCAAGCCGCAGCAGATGGCGCTGCGCGAGTCCGTCGAGCCGAAATACCCGACGCAGGAACTGTATGGCGTGATCCCTGTCGATACGCGCAAGCCCTTCGATGTGAGGGAAGTGATCGCGCGCATCGTCGACGGCAGCGATTTCGACGAGTTCAAGGCCCGCTACGGCACCACCTTGATCTGCGGCTTTGCGCATATCTATGGCGTCAAAGTGGGCATCATCGCCAATAACGGCATCTTGTTCTCCGAATCGGCCTTGAAAGGCACGCATTTCATCGAATTGTGCTGCCAGCGCAAGATCCCGCTGGTCTTCCTGCAAAATATCACGGGCTTCATGGTGGGGCGCAAATACGAAAACGAGGGCATCGCCCGCAATGGCGCCAAGATGGTCACGGCCGTCGCCACGGCGGCCGTGCCGAAATTCACGGTCATCATCGGCGGCAGCTTCGGCGCCGGCAACTACGGCATGTGCGGCCGCGCGTTTTCTCCCCGCTTCATGTGGATGTGGCCGAATGCGCGCATTTCCGTCATGGGCGGCGACCAGGCAGCCTCCGTGCTGGCGACCGTCAAGCGCGACGGCATCGAAGGCAAGGGCGGCGCATGGAGCGCGGACGAGGAAGCGGCCTTCAAGCAGCCGATCAAGGATCAATACGAACACCAGGGCCACCCATACTATGCCACCGCGCGTCTGTGGGACGATGGCGTGATCGACCCGGCCGATACCCGCATGGTGCTGGGCCTGGGCCTGTCGGCCTCCTTGAACGCGGAAATCCCGGACACGAAGTTCGGCATCTTCCGCATGTGATGCAAAGGGACTAAAGAGCATGGAATTCGAAACACTGAAACTGGTCATCGAGGGCAATGTCGCCACCGTGACCCTGAACCGCCCCGACGTGCGCAACGCCTTCAACGAGACGACGATCGCCGAACTGGCCCGGGCCTTTGAAGGCCTGGGACGCAGCGAGATGGTGCGCGCCATCGTGCTGTCGGCGAAGGGCGCAGCCTTTTGCGCCGGCGCGGACTTGAACTGGATGAAGAAGATGGCCGGCTACACGCTTGCCGAAAACCAGGCCGACGCGCTGCAGCTGGCGCAGATGCTGCGCACGATTTACCTGTGTCCCAAGCCCGTGGTGGCAAAGATCCAGGGCGACTGTTATGCGGGCGGCATGGGCCTGGTCGCCGCATGCGATATCATTCTGGTTGCGGAAGACGTGCATTTCTGCCTGAGCGAAGTGCGGCTGGGACTGATCCCGGCCACTATTTCACCGTATGTCATCAAGGCCATGGGCGAAAACGCGGCACGCCGCTATTTCCTGACCGCCGAGCGATTCTCGGCACAGGAAGCGCTACGCATCGGCTTTGCCCACGAGGTAGTCGCTGGCGACGCGCTGGACGCGAAAACCTTGGAGGTGCTGAAAGCGCTGACGGGTAACAGCCCGCACGCCGTGGCGCAAGCGAAAACGCTGGTGCGCGAGATCGCCGGCCAGCCGGTCGACGACGTGCTGCTGGCGGACACGGCCGAGCGCATCGCGCAAATCCGCGCCTCGGAGCAGGGACGCGAAGGCGTGCAATCGTTCCTCGACAAGCGCAAGCCGAGTTGGCTCATGGGCTAGCAATATCACTGGAGCAGTTTTGAAAGCAGAAAAACAATCGGGCTGGGTCGAACGCAGTCTGCGCAGCGTGTGGCATCCGTGCACGCAAATGCAGCACCACGAGACTGTACCGCTCATCCCCGTCAGCCACGGCCGCGGCGCCTGGCTGTATGACCACGAAGGCCGACGCTACCTGGACGCCATCAGTTCCTGGTGGGTGAACCTGTTCGGCCATGCCAATCCGCGCATCAATGCGGAACTGAAGGATCAACTGGACCGGCTGGAACACGCCATGCTGGCCGGGTTCACGCATGAACCGGTGGTCGAACTGTCGGAAAAGCTGTCGGCGTTGACCGGCGGCGTGCTCGGTCACAGCTTTTACGCCTCCGACGGCGCCTCGGCCGTGGAAATCGCCCTGAAAATGAGCTTTCACGCCTGGCGCAACAGCGGCAAAAGTGAAAAGCAGGAATTCGTCTGTCTAAAAGGCAGCTACCACGGCGAAACCATAGGCGCCCTGGCCGTCACCGATGTCGCCCTGTTCAAGGATGCCTACGGCCCCTTGCTGCGCGCATCAACGACCGTGATGTCGCCCGACTTCCGCCAGGCGGCAGAGGGAGAGTCCGCCGAGGATGTGGCGCGCCGCGCCGCCGCCGACGTGGAACTTTTGTTCCAGGAAAAATCGGACAAAATCGCCGCCATCATCATCGAGCCGCTGGTGCAGTGCGCCACCGGCATGGCCATGCACGACCCCTTGTACCTGTCGCTGGTGCGCGCCCTGTGCGACCGCTATCAAGTCCACCTGATCCTCGATGAAATCGCCGTCGGTTGCGGGCGCACGGGCACCTTCTTTGCCTGCGAACAGGCCGGCATCTGGCCCGACTTCGTCTGCCTGTCGAAAGGCATCAGCGGCGGCTACCTGCCTTTATCGCTGGTGATGACGCGCGAAGACATCTACCAGGCCTTCTACAGCACCGACGTGCGACGCGGCTTTTTGCATTCGCACTCGTACACGGGCAACCCGCTGGCCTGCCGCGCGGCGCTGGCGACCCTGTCGATTTTCAAGGAAGACGATGTGCTGGTGGCCAACCGGGAGCGCGCAGACAAGATCACGCACGCCCTGGCACCGCTGGCGCAGCACGAGCGCGTAAAACACTTCCGCCAGCAGGGCATGATCTGGGCCTTTGACGCCATCGATGCGGCGCCCGATTTTTCGCGCCGCTTCTTCAGCACCGCACTGGAACATGAACTGCTGATGCGCCCCATCGGTTCGACCATCTACCTGATGCCGCCGTACATCCTCGACGACGCAGAAATCGCGGGCCTGGGCCAGCAAACCCTGGCCGTCTTCAACAAAGTGATCGGAGCCTGAGATGGAGCTGATCGCGCGATTACAACAGCAGCTGCAGGGGCTGGAAGAGCGCAGCCTGATTCGCCGCCGCCGCACCGTCGACACGCCATGCGCGCCGCGCCTGACGGTGGACGGACGCGACATGCTGGCCTTTTGCAGCAATGACTACCTGGGCCTGGCGTCGCATCCGCGCATCGTGGCAGCGCTGAAAGAGGGCGCCGATCTGTATGGCGCCGGCAGCGGCGCTTCGCACCTGATCAGTGGTCATAGCCGCGCCCACGCACAGCTGGAAGAGCGCCTGGCCGCTTTCGTGGGCGCCAACCTGGAACAGGCGCGCGCCCTGTATTTCTGCACCGGCTACATGGCTAATTTAGCCGTGCTGACCGCCCTGGCCGCCGGTGATGCCGAAGCCGAGATCTTCTCGGAAGCGCTGAACCATGCCTCGCTGATCGACGGCACGCGCCTGGCCCGCGTCAAGACGCGCGTGTATCCGCATGCGGACCTGGACGCGCTTGCGGTCCTGCTGGCGGCCAGCACGGCAGCAACCAAGATCGTCGTCACCGACAGCATCTTCAGCATGGATGGCGACCTGGCGCCGCTGCCCGCGCTGCTGGCCTTGTGCGAGCAACACGGCGCCTGGCTGGTGGTCGACGACGCACACGGCTTCGGCACGCTGGGCGAGAACGGCCGCGGCGCGCTCGAACACTTCGACCTACAGTCGCCGCACCTGGTGTATGTGGGCACGCTGGGCAAATCGGCCGGCGTGGGTGGCGCCTTTGTTTGCGCGCATGAGGCAGTGATCGAAACCCTGATCCAGAAGGCGCGCCCGTACATTTTCACCACGGCGGCAGCGCCGGCGCTGGCGCATGCGCTCTTGGCCAGCCTGGACATCATCGCCGGCGACGAAGGAAAACAACGTCGGGTGCACCTGGCGACGCTGGTGGCGCAATGGAACCAGGGCTTGCAGCTGCAACGCTGGCAAGCCTTGCCGTCATTGAGCGCCATCCAGCCCGTCATCATCGGCGACAACGCGGAAATGATGGGCATCGCCGCCCAACTGTACCAGCAGGGGCTGTGGGTAGGGGCGATCCGCCCGCCTACCGTGCCGGCAGGTACGGCGCGCCTGCGCGTGACCCTGTCGGCCGGCCACACGGCGCAGGAAGTGGCGCAATTGATCAACGCAGTCAACACCTTGGAAAGGACTCGCCATGAGCCTTGATGATCCTGTCCTGGCAGAAGTGTCAGCAGTACCGGCCGTGCGGCCGGCACCCGCTACCACCGGCCTGCCATCGCGCTTTGCCTGTTTCGTCACCGGTACCGACACGGAAATCGGCAAGACCCTGACGTCGTCGGCCCTGCTGCACGCGCTGGTCGCGCGCGGCGTGCGCGCCTGCGGCATGAAGCCCGTGGCCGCCGGCGCCGAGATGCGCGACGGCGAACTGCATAATGATGACGCCGACAGCCTGATCGCCGCCGGCAACGTCACCATGCTGCGCAACCTGACCACGCCCTATATGCTGAAGGAGCCGGCCGCGCCACACATCGCCGCCGCTCTCGACGGCGTGTGTATCGAATCGGTGCCCATCCTGGCCGCCTACCTGGAAATCGCCGCCGCCTCGGACGCCGTCGTGGTCGAAGGCGTGGGTGGTTTTCGCGTGCCGCTGTCGCCCGGTTTCGACTCGGCCGACCTAGCGCAGCAGCTCGACTTGCCGGTGATCCTGGTGGTCGGCATGCGCCTCGGTTGCATCAGCCAGGCCTTGCTGACGGTGGAAGCCATCGAAGCGCGCGGCCTGACCGTGATCGGCTGGGTCGCCAACACCCTGGAAGTGGAAATGCGCTTCCTCGACGAAAATATCGATGCACTGATCGAGCACATCCCGGCGCCGCTGCTGGGCAAGGTGCCGCGCCTGGCGCAGCCCAGCGCAGAAGCGGCGGCGGCGTATCTCGATTTCACCGGTTTGCCCAACTGGCCGGCGCAACATCCGCACAATTAAACCGAACAACTGAACGTATCCAAAAATAGAAGCGAAGGAATCACATGTCTCACGTCCAAGAAGCAGCAAAAACCGTCGAACTGCACCGCCCTGCGGCGCGCATCACCGTGCCGGAAGCGGCCACCTGGCCCGTCGCCGATGTGCTGGCCCTGTTCGACCTGCCTTTCAATGACCTGATGTTCAAAGCCCAGCAAACGCACCGCATCAATTTCCCCGATGGCGACGTGGAACTGGCAACCTTGTTGTCGATCAAGACGGGCGGCTGCGAGGAAGACTGCGGCTACTGCCCGCAGGCGGCCCGCTATGACACGGGCGTGGAAGCGAAAAAAATCCTCGACATCGAGACGGTGCTCGACGCGGCCCGCCAGGCGAAAGCCAACGGCGCCACACGCTTTTGCATGGGCGCCGCCTGGCGCAGCCCGAAAGAGCGCGACATGGAAAAAGTCGAAGAGATGGTGACGAAAGTCAAGGCGCTGGGCCTGGAAACCTGCGCTACTTTGGGCATGCTGGAAGAAGGCCAGGCAGACCGCCTGAAAAACGCGGGCCTCGACTTCTACAACCATAATCTGGACACGGCGCCCGAATTCTACGACAACGTCATCTCCACGCGCGAATACCAGGACCGCCTCGATACCCTGGGCCGCGTGCGCGAAGCAGGCTTGAAAGTGTGCTGCGGCGGCATCGTCGGCATGGGTGAAACGCGTCTGCAGCGCGCCGGCCTGATCGCCCAGTTGGCCAATTTGAATCCGTATCCGGAATCGGTGCCCGTCAACCACCTGGTGCAAGTGGAAGGCACGCCTTTGTATGGCCTGGAAGCGCTCGACCCATTCGAATTTGTGCGCACGATTGCCGTGGCCCGCATCACCATGCCGAAAGCGCGCGTGCGTTTGTCGGCGGGCCGGCGCCAGATGGGCGAAGCCGTGCAAGCCATGTGCTTCCTGGCTGGTGCCAATTCCATCTTCTACGGCGACAAGCTGCTCACCACCGACAACCCGGAAGCGGAAGACGACCGCACCCTGTTGAACAAACTGGGCTTGCAGACGCGCGGCGCCATGCTGGACTCGGTACAGAAAGAGAAGTGCGGCTGCTGATCCAGCCCCCGGGATGCGCCCCGCCAGGGCGCATCCACTCCCAGCGACACCTCAGATAAAAAACTTCCAGCCACGAGCTGCAAAGAGAGAGACCATGTTCACTAAAATCCTGATCGCCAACCGCGGCGAAATCGCTTGCCGTGTCGCCGCTACCGCGCGCCGCATGGGCATCCAGACCGTCGCCGTGTATTCGGAAGCGGACGCCAACGCCAAGCATGTCGCCGTGTGCGACGAAGCCGTCTTGATCGGCCCAGCGCCGGCCAAGGAAAGCTATCTGTGCGGCGACAAGATCATCGCCGTGGCGCTGGCGACAGGTGCGCAGGCGATCCACCCCGGCTATGGCTTCCTGTCCGAGAACGCCGATTTCGCCGACGCCTGCCAGGCTGCAGGCCTGGTCTTCATCGGCCCGCCGGCATCTGCCATGCGCGCCATGGGTTCCAAATCGGCCGCCAAGTCGCTGATGGAAAAAGCCAACGTACCGCTGGTGCCCGGCTACCACGGCGACGAACAGGATGCCGACTTCCTGCACGGCCAAGCCGACAAGATCGGCTACCCCGTCCTGCTGAAGGCCTCGGCCGGCGGCGGCGGCAAGGGCATGCGCGTCATCGAAAACTCAAACGATTTCAAGGCCGCGCTGGCCTCGTGCAAGCGCGAAGCGATCAGCTCTTTCGGCGACGATAAGGTGCTGGCCGAAAAATACCTGTCGCGCCCGCGGCATATCGAAATCCAGGTGTTTGCCGACACCCTCGGCAACTGCATCTATCTGTTCGAGCGCGATTGCTCGGTGCAGCGCCGTCACCAGAAGGTGCTGGAAGAAGCGCCGGCGCCGGGCATGCCGTTTGACCGCCGTGCAGCCATGGGCAAAGCGGCAGTCGCCGCCGCCAAGGCCGTCGGCTATGTGGGCGCCGGCACGGTGGAATTCATCGCCAACCAGGATGGTTCGTTCTACTTCATGGAGATGAACACGCGCTTGCAGGTCGAGCATCCGGTGACGGAAATGATCACCGGCACCGACCTGGTGGAATGGCAGTTGCGCGTCGCCTTTGGCGAGCCGCTGCCGAAAACACAAAGCGAATTGACGATACACGGCCACGCCATCGAAGCGCGCATCTATGCGGAAAACCCGGAGAAGGGCTTCTTGCCGTCGATTGGCACCCTGCGCCACATGCAGTCGCCTTGCGCCGTGACGTTCGAGCTGGGTGGCACGCTGGTTCCGGCCGCCGTGCGCATCGATTCGGGCGTGCGCGAGGGCGACGCCATTTCGCCGTTCTACGACCCGATGATCGCCAAGCTGATCGTCTGGGGCGCGGACCGCCGCGAGGCGCTGGCGCGCATGGCGCAGGCGCTGGCCGAATACCAGATCGTGGGCCTGGCCAGCAATATCGCCTTTTTGAAACGCCTGGTTGAAGGCCAGGCATTTGCCAGCGCGGACCTCGATACGGGTTTAATCGAGCGCAATCAAGAGTCGCTGTTCCCCGCCCTGCAGGCGGCGCCCGACACAGCCCTGGCGCTGGCGTCCGTCGCCCTGCTGCTGGAAGAAAAAGCGGCTGCGGAAACGCAGTCGACGCACCGCGCAGACCCGTGGGGCAATGCACTGGGCTGGCGTTTGAACAGCACCCTGGTACGCAGCCTGGCGTTTGCCGATGAATTCGCGCTGGCCGGCGACAGCAAGGCTTACGTAACACGCATCGCCTACCAGACAGATGGCTGGCTGTTCAACGGCCAGCCCCTGACCTTGACGGCGCGCAAAGGCAACGAGCTGCACATCAAGCTCGGTGAGCGTGCCGTGCACGGCACGGTGCTGCGCGACGGGGAGCAGTTCCACGTGTTCACCAACGGCTTGCACACCACCTTGCATTACAGTGACCCGATGGCGCATGCGGGCGAAGTGGAAGCGGAAGGCGGGCGCCTGACGGCCCCCATGCCGGGCAAGGTCGTCGCCGTGCTGGTGAACAAGGGGCAGGATGTCAAAAAGGGCGAGCCTTTGGTCATCATGGAAGCGATGAAGATGGAGCACACCATCGCCGCGCCGCACGACGGCTTGGTGGAAGACGTGCTGTACGCCATCGGTGACCAGGTGGCCGATGGCGCGCCGCTGCTGGCCTTCAAAGCCGCCGCGTAAGGAACGCTCGTGAAAACATCGATGCGCATCCTGTTACAACGCGCGGACGGCAAGGAAGCGGCGTGGATCGCCGACTTTAACAACTTGCTGCCCGAGGCCGAGATTATCTTCTGGCGCGAAGGCGACACGTTCGCGCCATGCGACTACGCCGTCGTGTGGAAGCCACCCGCCGCCATGCTGCCCGTATTGCGCGAAGTCAAAGCCATCTTCAACACGGGTGCCGGCGTGGACGCGCTCTTGCAATTTGGCGAGGCGCTACCCGCGCACGTGCCGCTGGTGCGCCTGGACGACGCGGGCATGGGCGTGCAGATGGCCGAGTATGTGAGCCATGCCGTGCTGCGCCACTTCCGCCGTTTCGACGACTATGAAGCGCAGGGCCGCGCAGGCATCTGGCAGCCGCTGCCCGCGTTCGACAAGGCGGATTTCCCGGTCGGCGTGCTGGGCATGGGTGTGCTGGGCACGCGCGTGCTGGATGCGCTGGCGCAGTTCGAGTTTCCCCTGCGGGGCTGGAGCCGCAGCCAGAAGCGCGTCGATGGCGTGGAGTGCTACGCCGGCGAGGACGGGCTTGAAGCCTTCCTGCGCGACACGCGCGTGCTGGTGTGCATGCTGCCGCTCACCCCAGAGACGCACAACCTGCTCGACCGCACGCGCCTGTCGATGCTGCTGCCGGGCGCCTATGTCATCAACGTGGCGCGCGGCGCGCATCTCGCCGAACCGGATTTACTGACCCTGATCCGCTCCGGGCATATCGCCGGAGCGACCTTGGACGTGTTCCGTAACGAGCCGCTGCCGCAGCAGCACCCGTTCTGGCAAGAACCGCGCATCACCATCACGCCGCATATTTCGGCCGCCACCCTGCGCCGCGAAAGCGTGGCGCAAATCGCCGCCAAGATGCGCCGCCTGCACGCCGGAGACTCTGTCGCCGGCGTCGTCAACCGTTCGCAAGGATATTGAAATGAACCCTACTACCAGTCTGCCCAAGCAGGTCAAGATCGTCGAGGTGGGGCCACGCGACGGCCTGCAAAACGAGAAGGACATCATCAGCGCCGCCGTCAAGATCGAACTGGTCGACCGTTTGACGCAGGCGGGCTTCGCCAACATCGAGGCGGCGTCGTTCGTCTCGCCGAAATGGGTGCCGCAAATGGCCACCAGCGCGGAAGTGATGGACAAGATCGCGCGCCGTGCCGGCACGATTTATTCGGCGCTGACGCCGAATATGCAGGGTTTCGATGCCGCGCTGGCGGCGAAGGCCGATGAAGTGGTGATTTTCGGCTCCGCCTCTGAAGCGTTCTCGCAAAAGAACATCAACTGCTCGATCGCCGAATCGATCGCCCGCTTCGAGGGCGTGGCCAAGGCGGCCAAGGAACAGGGCCTGCGCCTGCGCGGCAGCATCAGCTGCGCCTTCGGCTGTCCCTACCAGGGCGACGTGCCGCTCGACGCCGTGGCCGACGTGGTGGGCCGCATGCGCGACCTCGGTTGCGACGAGATCGACATCGCCGACACCATCGGCGTGGCCACGCCGCGCAAAACGCAGGCGGTGATGGAGCGCGCCATCGCGGCCTTCCACGTAGACGGCCTGTCCGGTCACTTCCACGACACCTACGGCCAGGCGCTGGCAAATATCTACGCCAGCCTGGAAACGGGGATTGCGATTTATCATTCGTCCGTCTCGGGCCTGGGCGGCTGCCCCTACGCCAAGGGCGCCACTGGCAATGTCGCCACCGAGGACGTGCTGTACATGATGCAGGGACTGGGGATACACACCGGCATCGACCTGGACCTGGTGGTGGACGCGGGACAGTTCATTTCGCAGCAACTGGGGCGCAAGGGATCTAGCCGCGCCGGCAACGCCATCGCGGCGAAACGCGCAGGCTGAATATGCAGGGCAGGGGCGTCTCCGCCCCTGCAGTGTGAATGCAGTGCTCCGCCGTACAGACGAAAAAAAACCCAAGAGCCTCAACTCTTGGGTTTTTTTCTACAAATTTGGTCGGAGTACAAGGATTCGAACCTTGGACCCCCTGGTCCCAAACCAGGTGCGCTACCGGGCTGCGCCACACTCCGAAGACCAAGATAATACAGGCCGTATCGACTTCGGTCAAGGGTCAGGTGAAACTCTGTGTAAATTATTTACGCGCGGCACTGGAACCCCTGTATTTTTCAGCATGCATGAAATATGCGACACTCACTACGCAAGTTTTCCCGATCAGACATGAAGGCGACGACGGCAATGGATTTCAGTATCGAAAGAAACGGCGGAAGCGACGGCGGCCAGCCCATGCCGAACCGCCGCAGCATCGTGCTGGGCATAGCCGTGTCCTTGCTGCTGCATGGCGCCTTGATCTATCTGTGGCGCCATGTGCAGCCGGCCGCACAGATAGACACGGGCCCGCGCGTGGAATCGATCGCCGTCTGGATACGTCCGCTGGCCGCCAAGCCTCCCCCGCCACCGCCGCCCGTCGAAGTCAGCAAGCCGAAACGCGCCACGACGCGGGAAACGCCGGCAGCGGCCACGGCGTCCAACCCGCAAGCCATCACGGTCGTACCGGCATCACCGGCCACGCCGGCGGCCAGTCCCGATACCTTCACGCAAGAAACACCGAAATTCGATATGGAAGCGGCCAGGAAGACGGCGCGCAAGGTGGCTGGTGAGCGCGATCCCTCCAAGGTGGGCACGGCTGTGGGGCAAATCCCCGACAAGCCGCTGCAGACGGAAACCCAGCTGGCGCGCGATATCGCGCAAGGCAAGCGCGGCGATTGCCGCAGCGCCTATTCAGGCGCGGGCTTGCTGGCACCCGTGCTGATGTTGCTCGACAAGAAGGATAGCGGCTGCAAGTGGTGAGTCTAACAACATGCCCAGATTGGGTATCTCATAATCCCCTTATTCCTGCCCTTTCAACTGCAACGCCCGTTCATACAGGGCGTTTTTCTTGCGGCCCGTGATTTGCGCCGTCAGGTTCGCCGCCTGCTTGACGCTGCATTCAGCCAATAAAATGTTCAGGATGCGCTCCGCATCGACGTCCTCCGCGTCCTGCGCTTCGGTGGCGCCTTCCAGCAGCACGACAAATTCTCCCTTTTCTCGGTGCGCGTCGGCGCGTATCCAGCTTTCCGCTTCGGACAGGGGGCAGCGGTGGATTTCCTCGAACATTTTCGTCAGCTCGCGCGCGAACACTACCTGGCGCGTGGGCTCGAATGCTTCCACCAAGGCCGTGGCGCAATCGAGGATGCGGTGCGGCGCCTCGTAGAACACCATGGTGGCCGTCACGCCGCGCAGGCTGTGCAGCATGTTTTCGCGCTGCTTGGCCTTGGCCGGCAAGAAGCCGACAAAGTAAAACTGGTCATTCAATAGCCCGCTGGCGGAAATAGCGGTAATCGCCGCCGAGGGGCCAGGCAAAGGCAGCACGCGCAAGCCGGCCGCGCGCACGGCGTCGACGATGCGCGCGCCCGGGTCGGAGACGGCGGGCGTTCCCGCATCCGAGACGAGGGCGATACGCTCGCCGGCGTGCAGGCGGGCAATCAGCGTTTGCGCCACTTCGCGCTCGTTATGTTGATGCGCCGCAATCAATGGCTTGTTCAGGCCAAAGCGCGTCAGCAGGTGCGCCGTGTTGCGCGTATCTTCACAGGCGACGGCGTCGGCAAGGCTCAGCAAATGCAGCGCGCGCAGGCTGATATCGGTCACATTGCCGATCGGCGTGGCCACTATATACAATGTTGCGATAGGATAGACCTGGTGCGCCGCCTCTGTCATGATGGGCAGGCTGGCGATGGAACTGATTTCTTGTACGGTCATTTTGGAGGTTAAATGCTTGCTAATAGTGTGAAGTTACTGCTTGTTTGTGCCGCGACCGGCATGCTGAGCGCTTGCAGCACGCCTTGCGACGCGCCCGGACAATTGTGCGCGCCTATTGAATCTAACACAAGGGCGCTGCCGCCACCGAAGCCGCTGCCACCGCCCGTGCCGCCCAAGCCGCCCGCGCCCGAACCGGTGACGTTTGCCGTGGCCGTGCCCGATATTACCGCGTATGACAGCAATGGCGCGCCGTTGGCGCCCATCAAGAACAAACCGGCGACCGGCACGCCGCTCGATATGCCAGCGGCCACGGCGCCGGCGCCGTCCGACGGCAAGGTCCACCACATCGGCCTGCTGCTGCCGCTGCGCTCGGTCTCCCTGGGCCCGGCCGCCGAACTGCTGCGCGCAGGCTTCATGGCCGCGTATGAACGCGACCGCAGCGGCTTCGAAGTGACGGTGATCGACACGGGCGATGGCAGCAGCGACGTCCTGAACAAGTTTGCGCAAGCACAGGAAGAACAGGACATCGTCGTCGGGCCTTTATCGCGCTCGGCCGTGACAGCCGTGGCGAATAGCGACCTGGTGCGCAAGCCGACGATCGCCCTGAACCACCCGGACAACCGCGGCGAGGCGCGCCTGCCGGCCAAGCTGCTGGTGATGGGACTGTCCATCGAGGCCGAAGCACGCCAAGTCGCCGCCTGGGCCGCCAGTGAACAGCCTGGCGCCAGCGCGCTGATCCTGTCGGCCGGTTCGCCCTCGCAGCGCCGCACCAGCGCCGCCTTCAAGCAGGAATGGCTGCGCCAGGGCGGCAAGATAGAGACGATGGACTTGACGGCCACGAATGGCTACCTGAGCGATGCCGAGCTGGTGCAACTGCGCGCGCGCCTGGCCGCGACGCCGCCGGGCCTGCTGTTTGCCGCGCTCGACGCCGACCAGGCGCGCCAGCTGCGCGTGGCCATCGGCAGCGATCTGCCCCTGTATGGCACGTCGTCATTGAATCCCGGCGCTGGGCGCGGCGCCAGCGGCCCTGAACTCGACGGCGCGCGCCTGCTGGACTTGCCTTGGCAAGTGCAACGCGACCATCCGCAAGTGATGGTCTATCCACAGCCGCCGCAACCGACCGACAGCCGTTTGACGGCCGACATGCAACGCCTGTACGCGCTGGGCATCGATGCCTTCCGCGTGGCGCGCGAAGTGGCGCTGCGGCCGAACACGCCATTTACCCTTGATGGCGTGACGGGCCGCCTGGCCGTGCGCTTCGAGAACGATCAAAGCGTGTTCGAACGCACGGAGCAAGCCGCCACCTACCAGCAGGGCGTGCTGGGCACCTGGCCGCCGGCCGCGCCCACGCCTGTCGCCTTGCCGCCAGCGCAATAAGAGCACGCCATGCCACCCCTGCCTTTCCAGAATAAGCAGGCGCGGGGACGGCAGGGGGAAGACGATGCGCTCGCGTATCTGTTGCTGCAAGGCTTGGTGCTGCTTGCGCGCAACTACCTGTGCAAGGGCGGCGAGCTGGACCTGATCATGCGCGATGGCCCCGCCATCGTTTTCGTCGAAGTGCGGCTACGCAGCAGTGCAGCCTTCGGCGGCGCCCTGGCCAGTATCACGCCAGCCAAGCAGCGGCGCATGGTGGTGGCGGCGCAAACCTGGCTGCTGGCACAAAAAAGCGTGCCGCCATGCCGCTTCGACGCACTCGCCATCGATGGCGGGCGCATCAGCTGGCTGAAGAACATCCTCGATATGTAAGCATTTTTAACAGTGCTTGTCCGCCATGCCGCGCGCCTGCACTATAATCGGCAGACTATGAATAATCAACGCATCCTCTCGCACTTCCACGAAAGTGCCGAACTCAAGATCCAGGCCGCTACCGTACTGGCGCAACCCATTGCGCAGGCGATCGACCTGATGTTTTATGCATTGTCCAACGGCAACAAGATCCTGGCTTGCGGCAATGGCGGTTCCGCCGCCGACTGCCAGCATTTTGCAGCCGAGCTGGTCGGGCGCTTCGAACGCGAGCGCTTTCCGCTGCCGGCCCTGGCGCTGACAACGGATACCTCGATCCTGACGGCCGTGGCCAACGACTACAGCTACCGCGAGATTTTCTCGAAGCAGGTGCAGGCCTTCGGCCAAGCCGGCGACATCTTGCTGGCCATCTCCACATCGGGCAATTCGGCCAACGTGATGGCCGCCGTGGAAGCGGCGCTCGAGCGCGAAATGCGCGTCGTGGCGCTGACGGGCAAGGACGGCGGCGCCATCGGCAAGATGCTGACGGACGCCGACGTGCATATCTGCGTGCCGGCCGAGCGCACGGCGCGCATCCAGGAAGTCCACCTGACCACCATACATTGCATCTGCGACGGCATCGACGTCGCCCTATTCGGAGGAGACGTGAATGACTAAATTCGGTACTGGCCCAGGCTGGAAACGCGTACAACGCCCGCTGGCCACCGCACTCTTGTGCGGCGCCATGCTCACCTCGCTCACCGGCTGCATCGAACTGATGGTCGGCGGCGCAGTGATGGGCGGCGTTGCCGCGGCAGACCGCCGCACCCTGGGTGCCCAGACCGAAGACAAGTCGATCGCCCTCAAAGGCGAGTCGCGCATCCCCTCCATCGTCGGCGATGCCGGCCATGTGAACGTCACCAGCTTCAACCGCCGCGTCCTGCTGACGGGCGAAGTGCGCGACGAGGCGATGAAAAATGCCGTCGAACGCGAAGTACGCAATATCGAGGGCGTGGAATCGGTGGCCAATGAACTGATCATCGCCGGCCCGGCCAGCTACACCTCGCGTTCGAACGACGCGCTGATCACCACCAAGGTCAAGGCCAGCCTGGTGGACATGAAAACCATCTCGGCCGCCTCGTTCAAGGTCGTCACCGAAAACGCCACCGTCTTCCTGATGGGCAGAGTTACCCAGCGCGAAGGCACGGTGGCGGCCGACGTGGCGCGCGGCGTGGGCGGCGTGCAGAAAGTGGTCAAGCTGTTCGACTACATTTCGGAAACGGAACTGAAGCAATTGCAACCCGATCCGCCGCAGCAGCGCACGACGAGCACGGCCAGCGACACGGTACAGCAGTAAGCGCCTCCGCCATCCGACCTAGGGCACGGCGACGATGCGGCGGCTATAATAGTCACATCGTGGCCGCAGCGCCGCGCTTTTCAAATGAAAACCATGTCAACTTCGCCATCCGCAAGCAAGTCCTGGATCAAGCCAGCCCTCATCGCCATCTTCGTGGCGGGCGTGGCGGCGGCCGGCTATCTGTCGCTGAATGACAAGCAAAGCGCGCCGGACGTGACTTTCCACGGCATCCATGGCGAGAAAATCACCTCGGCCAGCCTGCGCGGCAAGGTGGTGATGGTCAATTTCTGGGCCACCTCGTGCACTACGTGCGTGGCGGAAATGCCGGAGATGATCGACACCTACAACAAGTACAAGGGGCAGGGACTGGAATTCGTGGCCGTGGCCATGAAGTACGATCCGGCCAACTACGTGCTGAACTTCGCCGAAACGCGCCAGCTGCCGTTCAAGGTGGCGCTCGACGTAACGGGCGAGGCGGCCAAGGCCTATGGCGACGTGGCGCTCACCCCCACCACCTTCGTGCTCGACAAGCAGGGCAAGATCCTCAAGCGCTACGTGGGCAAGCCGGCATTCGCCGAACTGCACAAGCTGCTCGAAACGGCCATCGCCGGCTAAGGCACCGCACAAACACCGCACAAAACCTTGTTGCTAAAGGTTGCCAACTTGTTATAACCTTCCCAGGCATAATCCTATTTACCTTGTGAAGGCCAGCCGTGTCCCTAGCCGCTCAATCGCCCGACCCGCAACAACTCAAAACCTGGCTGCTCGCCGCCGGCAACAAGGACGCCACCGCGTTCCGTCAGCTATATAACTCCACCTCATCGAAACTGTTTGGCTTCGCGCTGCGTATATTGCATAAGCAAGAGCTCGCTGAAGAAGCCTTGCAAGAGGGTTTCGTCGCCATCTGGAACAACGCCGCCACTTACCAGAGCCATCTGGCGGCGCCGATGACCTGGATGGCCACCATCGTGCGCAACAAGGCGTTCGATGTGCTGCGGCGCAGCGACGATACCGTGGAAATCGATGCCGAACAGTTTGATAGCGAAGTCATGAATGCACTCCGAGACCCCCAGGCCACGCCGATCGAATCGCTGCAAATGAGTGGTGATGCCAAGGCACTGGCGTTTTGCATGTCGGCCCTGGAAGGGCTGCACCGGCAGGTGGTCGCCCTGGCGTTCTATCACGACCTGTCGCACAGCGAAGTGGCGCAGCAGATGTCGCTGCCCATCGGCACCGTGAAGACCTGGATACGCCGCAGCCTGGAACGGCTGCGCACGTGTCTGGCGAAACGGGAGGCACCATGAATAGCCGCGGTAATGACAGCTTGCGCCAGAAACTGGCGTCCGAATACGTGCTGGGCACCCTGAAAGGGGGAGCACGGCGGCGTTTCGAAGGCTGGCTGCACAACGACGCCGACTTACGTAATATCACGGCCGAATGGCGCCAGCGTTTGGAACCGATGGCAGAATTCGCCCCTCGCGTAGCGCCGCCCAAGCGCGTCTGGCAACGGATCGAGCAGCGCTTGCACCTGGCGCCGCAGGGTGGCTGGTCTTTGTTCCGTGATTCGCTGTCGTTCTGGCGTTCGCTGGGGATGGCTTCGAGCGCCATCGCCGCCTTGCTGGTGATCGTCGTGGCCACGCGCCTGCTGGACGCGCCGCAGATCAGCTATGTGGCTAGCCTGACGGACGAGAAAGCGCAAACAGCCCTGCTGCTGACGGCAGACAGCCGCCACAGCGCGCTCGAAGTGCGCATGGTGGGCAACGCGCCCGTGCCGAGCGATAAGGACCTGGAACTGTGGGCCGTGCCGAAGAGCGGCAATCCGCGCTCGCTGGGCTTGCTGGCCGACAAGGGCAACGTCAAACTGGCCCTGTCCCAGCGCGCCATCGGCAACGACGTGGCCCTGCTGGCCGTCACGCTGGAACCAAAAGGCGGTTCGCCCGATCCGAACGGACCGACGGGGCCGGTTTTATACAAGGGTAACTGGATAAAAATCTAAGCTTGCTTCGGATATAAAATCATCTGCGTGCAACGGAACAGGGCAATCGTCTTGCCCGTTTCCTTGCTTTTTACCACGGCGTCCCACACTTGCGTGTTGCGGCCTTGGTGCTCGACTTTCGCCGTGCAGGTAAGCGTGCCTTCGCGGGCCGTGCCCAGGTGGTTCGATTTCAGCTCGATGGTGGTGAAGTTGCTGGCACCTTCGGGCAGGTTGACGATGCAGCCATAGCCGGAAGCCGTGTCGGCCAGCGTGACCACGCTGCCGGCATGCAGATAGCCATTCGGCGCCAGCAGGTGCGGCAGCACGGGTAGTTCCGCCGTCAGCTGGCCGTCGCCCACGGCCGTGATGACGATGCCCAGGTGGCCGGGCAGGCGGCCCACGCCGCGTTCATTCAACATTGCTACGGTGATGTCGGGATTGCTCATGCTGGTCCTTGTGCGGGTAAGTCCGGACAGTCGATACGCCGGTAAATACTATGATGATAGCAACTTTCCCCGCATCGGTTTGGCAAGCGCTTATTTCCGGCTACGCCGCCGTTTCCACCACACCAGAGTCCCCGTCAGCAGGAACAGCAGCGGCATCAAGCCAAAGACGGTAATGAAGGCGCGCCCGGCCACGCCAAAGGCCTGGCCCGAGTGGAGGGGGAATTGCCAACCCAGGAAAACGTCTCCGGCTGGCGCCCGCAAGGGATCGCGTATGCGCAGGGGCAAGCCGCTGCGCGCATCCAGGGTGATGCGCGTGGCGCCGTCACCGTGGGCGATTTCGTCCGGCTGGCGCACACGGATCTCGTACGGCTGCTCCTTCTTGGCCGGCAGCACGACACGCGAGACGCGTGCCTGCGGATACAGCAACTGCGCGGCGGCCATGGCCTGGCCCGCATCAAGCAGGGCGCCATCCTGCTGCACATTCTTGAGCTTTGCCGTGTCCGGCACCGTCGACACCAGGTCCACCAATGGCACGACCAGCTGCGGCAAATTGAAATAGATGCCGGAAAAGGCGAGGATGGCCAGCACGGGCGCGGCAAAGAAGCCGGCCGCCTTGTGAAACGTGTAATTGAAGCGGGGCCAGGAGCCGCCATGCGACACCGTCAGCGCGCGCCGGATGGCCGTCCACTGCCAGCGCGGCCACCACAGATAGATGCCGCTGAACGCCATCAGCAGCAGCATCACGCCTGAAATGCCGGTCATGGTTTTGCCCACCTCGCCAGACAATAAATAGCGGTGCAAATGAAACATGCCCGACATTAACAGTGGGCGCGTGAGGCCAAAACGCCCCCAGTCGCGCTCGCCTTTGACTTGCAAGGTGTAGGGGTCGACCATCACTTGGCGCACGATGGCCTGGCTGAAAGAGGAAGGCTTGCCAGCTTGGCGATATGACGCCACGTACACGTCGCGCGCATCGGCGGGCGGATTGAGCTGCGAAGGCTTGCCATAAGCGGGGTCGGCAGTGAGCCCATCGACCACCGCTTGCAGCGTGCGCGGCGTGACATGGAACACCTGGCCAGGCGCGGGCGTACTCGCCTGCAACAAAGTGGGATTGAGCCAGGCATCGAGCTCCGGCATCCAGGCAATCGCGGACCCCGTCAAGCCCAGCAGGACGAACAGGGCGCCAAACCACAGGCCCGCATACAGGTGCAGTTTGCTGATCAACCACTTGCTCGGACGTTTGGACATGGGGAGGCGATTCGGGGAATTTTGGGCTGCGGAACGATAGCATGAAAGGCCGCGAGTGAACATCATGATCAGATGACATGCTGTCGTACCCAGGCAGCGAAAATCACGCAACAAGGCTGACAGTGAGACGATTTTCTTGCTACTATGCGCCCATGTCTTCCCGCCAGCCCACCCGCAAGCTTGCTCATCACGGTGCCGCCGCCCTAGCGCGCACGCCGTGGCAGTTGTGCGTGGCCCTGTTCAGTGCGCTGGCCCTCGTGTTCCTGCTGTCGACGGCCGCCTCGCACCTGCACAAGACCAGCCTCGACACGGAAGAGTGCGCGCTGTGCGCCACGGTCATCGACAAGGTGGCAGATATCGCCGTGCCGCCGGCCATCGCCGCGCCGCCCGCCCAGTTACTGCCCTACCGCTTGCTGACCGCCGCGCCAGCCACCTTGGCGCCCGTCGTCGCCCTCATCCTGCCGCCCGTGCGCGGTCCGCCTGCCGCCTCACTGTAGTTCCCACGCTGTTTTATCCTTTTTCGGGCTGCACTGCCGCGTGCCGCATCTTCATGCGTGCCGTGCCGCCTGGCGTTGACTATTTTTGAGGTTTACCATGCAATACACTCCCCGTCTGAGCGCGCTGTCGCTCGCCCTTGCCAGCCTGTTTACCGTTTCCGCCCACGCCGCCGAGCCTGCCGAAGCCAGCCCGGCAGCCAGCAACGCCGACGCTGCGCCGCAAGACATGCAAAAAGTCGAAGTTACGTCCGCCCACTTGAAAAGCGCGCGCATCGAACTGTCGCCGAAAGTCGGCACCACCATCTACAGCATCGACAGCCACATGGTCGACATGCTGGGCCAGGGCGACAACACGCCATTCAACGAAGTGCTGCTACGCCTGCCGGGCGTATCGCAGGATTCGAAGGGCTCGGGCGCCCTGCACGTGCGCGACGACCATGCCAACGTGCAATACCGCATCAACGGCGTGCAGTTGCCGGAAAGCATCAGCGGCTTCGGCCAGTCGATCGACACGCGCCTGATCGACAAGACCGATTTCATGACGGGCGCCTTGCCGGCCCAGTTTGGCCTGCGCACGGCGGGCATTGTCGATATTGAAACGAAGGAGGGCGGCATGACGCCAGGCGGACGCATCGGCATTATGGTCGGCAGCCACGACCATGTGGAACCGAGTGCCGAATTTTTCGGCAGCGTGGGCAAGTTCAATTACTACCTGTCCGGCAGCTACCTGGGCAATTCCCTGGGTGTGGAAAACCCGCAAGCCACGCGCAGCGCCTTGCACGACAAGACACGCCAGAATAAATCGTTCGGCAGCCTGTCGTATTTCCTCGATGACAACACACGCTTGGGCGCCATGTTCGGCACGTATAACGGTCGCTTCCAGATCCCCAACAATCCGAACCAGGCGCCCGCCTTCTCGCTCGATGGCCACAGCGATGCGCAGGCGGGCACGTCTACCTTGCCGTCATCGCAACTGAATGAAAACCAGCGCGAAGTGAACCGCTTCCTCGTGCTATCGCTGCAAAAAAGCCTGGGCGACGTCAATTACCAGTTCTCCGCCTTCCACCAGTACTCGGAACTGCACTTCACGCCCGATGCCATCGGCGACCTGATCTACAACGGCGTGGCTTCGGATGCGCGCCGCGCGAACAGCGCTTCGGGTGCCCAGTTCGATATCAGCTACAAGCTACAGCCGGACCACACCGTGCGCGCGGGCCTGGCCTACACGCGTCAAAAGACGAACAGCGACAATACGGTGGCCGTCTTCCCCGCCATTGACGGGGCGCAAACCTCCACCACGCCGATCAGCATTCTCGACAACAGCGGCAAGACAGGCACCCTGGCCAGCTTTTACCTGCAGGATGAATGGCATATCAGCAAGCCCCTGACCCTGAACTATGGCGCCCGCTTCGACAAAGTCTCGGCCTACACGAGCGAGCAGCAATGGAGCCCGCGCGTCAACCTCGCGTATCAGCTGGCGCCTGGCACGGCCCTGCACGCCGGCTATTCGCGCTATTTCACGCCGCCGCCGCAAGAATTGGCGGCTCAGGGCAGCATCGACCTGTATGCGAACACGACGAATGCGCCGGAAATCGGCCAGTCGGACAACGTCAAGGCCGAGCGCACGCACTACTATGACATCGGCATCAGCCACCAGGTAAGTTCGAAACTGACCGTAACGGCCGATGTGTACTATAAAAAGATCAACAACCTGCTCGACGAAGGCCAGTTCGGCCAGGCGCTGATCTTGACGCCGTTCAACTATGCGGATGGCTACGCCAAGGGACTGGAAATGTCGGCCATCTACAGCGAGAAGGACTGGGGCCTGTTCCTCAACGCCAGCACGCAAAAGGCGCAGGGACGCAACATCAATTCGGGCCAGGCCCTGTTTGGCGCCGATGAGTTGAGCACCATCAGCCAGCACTATGTCTACCTCGATCATGACCAGAAATACACGCTGTCGGGCGGCGGACATTATCACTTCGGCGATTCTCAAGTGAGCGCTGACTTCCTGTACGGCAGCGGCCTGCGCATGACGCCGGACGGCGGCACGCCCAATTCAGGCCATCTGCCGAGTTACTTCACCGTCAACACGGCGCTCACGCACACGTGGAAAAACACGCCCATGGGCAAGGTCGAAGGACGTCTGGCCCTGATCAACCTGTTCGATAAATCGTATCTGCTGCGCGACGGTTCCGGCGTGGGCGTGGGGGCACCGCAATACGGCGCCCGCCGCAGCTTCTACGCCGGCCTGTCGACCAGCTTTTAACCGTTACGCGCGAAGACAGCGGCAGGGAGCAACGCCTGCCGCTGTCGGTTGCCGTACTTGTGCCCAGGCAATGCCCGCCTGGCCATGCGCTTGCAGGTAGGCGTTCGCCAAGCTGAACGGCTTGCTGCCAAAGAAACCTTTGCTCGCCGACAAGGGCGAAGGGTGGGGCGCTGTCAGCACCAGGTGCTTGCCGGAGTCGATCAGGCTGCGCTTGGCTTGCGCATAGCCGCCCCACAAGATAAAGACGAGATGTTGACGCTCGGTGGACAGGTGGCGAATCGCGCTATCCGTCAGCTTTTCCCTGCCCTTGGCCGCGTGCGAACCGGCCGCCCCGGCGCGCACGGTCAGCACGCTGTTGAGCAAAAACACCCCTTGCTCTGCCCAGTCCGACAAATCCGCGCGCGCCACACCCACATCCGTGGATAACTCCTTGAAGATATTCTGCAGGCTCGGTTGCGGCGGATGGCCGTCCGGCACGGAAAGGCACAAGCCCATGGCCGCGCCGGGCGTGTGATACGGGTCGTGCCCCAGGATCACGACGTTGACTTGCCCAACCGGCGTCAGGTCGAACACGCGAAAGATGGCCTTGCCCGGCGGAAAACACGGCCCCGCCGCATACTCTTCGGCAAAAACGTCAAGCCCGTCTTCCCCCACCAACCGCGATGAAGCAAAAAAAAGCCACCGGCATGAGCAGGTGGCTTTGATGTGGCGCAAGGTTACTTAGAAATTCAGCGCCGATTCCACGCCGGCGCTGTGCGCCTGTTCATCCGCGTGGTACGAGCTGCGCACCATGGCGCCCACGGCGGCGTGGGTAAAGCCCATTTTATAGGCTTCTGCTTCAAACATCTTGAAGACGTCCGGGTGCACGTAGCGGCGCACGGGCAAGTGGCTGTTCGATGGCGCCAGGTACTGGCCGATGGTCAGCATGTCGATATCGTGCTCGCGCATGTCGCGCATGACTTGCAGGATTTCCTCGTCCGTCTCGCCCAGGCCCACCATGATGCCGGACTTGGTTTTCACGTCCGGGTACATGGCCTTGAAATCTTTCAGCAGTTTCAGCGAGTGCATGTAGTCGGAGCCGGGACGCGCTTCCTTGTACAGGCGCGGCGCCGTTTCCAGGTTGTGGTTCATGACGTCAGGCAAGCCATCCTTGAACAACAGCAAGGCTTTTTCAAGACGGCCACGGAAATCGGGCACCAGCACTTCGATGCGGGTGTTTGGAGACAGGGCGCGCGTTTGCTGGATGCACTCGACGAAATGACCGGCGCCGCCGTCGCGCAAATCATCGCGGTCGACGGAAGTGATGACGACGTAGTTCAAGCGCAGCTTGGCGATGGTTTTCGACAGATTGGCCGGCTCTTCCTTGTCGAGCGGATCAGGACGGCCATGGCCGACGTCGCAGAACGGGCAACGGCGCGTGCACTTGTCACCCATGATCATGAAGGTGGCCGTACCCTTGCCGAAGCATTCGCCGATGTTCGGGCAGCTGGCTTCCTCGCACACCGTGACGAGCTTGTTTTCGCGCAGGATGTCCTTGATTTCATAGAAACGGGTCGATGCCGAGGCGGCCTTGACGCGGATCCAGTCCGGCTTTTTCAGGCGCTCGACTTGCTCGATCGGAATGATCTTGATCGGGATGCGCGAAGTCTTGCTGGCGCCTTTTTGCTTTTCGCTCGGGTTGTAGGCGGGAGCGGCGGGGGCGGTGCTGGAAATGGTCTCAGAAGTCATGGCTGCAAGCCCTTGAGGGGCATGTTGGTTTGTTTGCTCAGGCATCCGTTGCCTGAGGCGCGCCTGCGGCGCTGTTTACTTCGCTTACATCGAGTAATACGGTCAATGCATGGGCCAGGGCGCGCTGCACCTCGGCTAGCGGCGCCAACACGCCCATGCTGCGCATGTCCACCGTCTTCAGGCCGGAATAGCCGCAGGGGTTAATCCAGGAAAACGGCGCCAGATCCATCGCCACGTTGAGCGATACGCCATGGTAGGTACAGCCGTTGCCGCGCACTTTCAAGCCCAGCGCGGCAATCTTCGCACCCTTGTCTGGCCCGCCTGCAATATAAATGCCGGGCGCGCCATCGATGCGCTCGCCTGCAAGATTATACGCCGCCAGCACGTTGATGATGGCTTGCTCGATTTTATGCACGAACTGGCGCGCATACAGCTTGCCGCCCGGCTTGTTGCGGCGCAAGTCCATCAGCAAGTAAATCACCACCTGGCCGGGGCCGTGGAACGTGACTTCGCCGCCACGGTCCGTCTGCACCACGGGGATCGCATTTTCTGCAATCGCCGCACCGGCCAGCAAATGACCGCGGTCGGCCGCCAGGCCCAGGGTGAACACGGGCGGATGCTCGACGATCCACAGCTCGTCGCGCGTCTGCGTCGTGCGCGCGTCGGTAAAGGCGCGCATGGCGGCAAAGGTCGGCTCGTAATCGACGCGGCCCAGTTCGCGGATCAGCGCCGTTTCGGTTCGGGTGGTGGTCATGACAGATTCTGTAATCAGCTGCCGGCGCCTTGCGGACGCTGCGGCGAAGCCATGATTATAAGCCAGGCGGCCGTTTCATTCCGGGGCGGGCCCTGGCAACAACAGCAGCCTGCCCAATTTTTGAGCAGCATGGCGTATCTGGGCGGCATTCAGGGCTGTGTAGCCCAGCAACACGGCCGGCGCCAGCTTTGCGCTATGGCAAAAATCACCGAGCGGCTGCAGCGCCAGCCCCTCCTGCGCGGCGCGCGCGCAAAACGCCCGCTCGTCGCTGTCTGGCGGCAGCCACAGCACGCAATGGAAGCCCGCCTGCTGGCCGGAAATGGCGTAGCGCCCGGGGGCGATTTGCTCAAGGCAGGCCAGCAGCAGGTCGCGCCGCTCCTTGTAGGCCAGGCGCGCCTGGCGCAGATGGCGCACGAAGGCGCCTTCCTCCATCCAGGCGGCCAGCGCCAGCTGCTCCGTCACGCCCACGGAACGGCCCGTTAACTGCAGGGTGCGCAGCAGTTGCGGGCGCAAGGCGGGCGGCAGCACCATGAAGCCCACGCGCAGGCCGGCAAACAAGGTTTTGTTAAAACTACCACAATAAATCACGCGCTGGCACTGGTCCAGCGCCTTCAGGGCCGCCAGCGGCGCGCTCTGGTAATTGAATTCGCTGTCGTAATCGTCTTCCAGCACCCAGGCGCCGCTGTCGTTCGCCCACTCCAATAACGCCAGGCGGCGCGTGACGGACAGGGTCACGCCCAGCGGCGACTGGTGCGCCGGCGTCACATACGCGAGGCTGGCGTCGGTGTGCGTAGCCAAGGCGGCGCAATCGATACCCTCGGCATCGACGGCAATGTCCACGCACACGGCACCCGCCAGGGTGAACAGGGCGCGCGCGGCCGGGTAGCCCGGCTCTTCCAGGCAAACCTTGTCGCCATCGCGCACGATGCTGCGCGCCAGCAAGTCGATCGCGTGGCGGATGCCGGTCGTGACAACGATGTCTTGCGGGTCGCAGCGGATGCCGCGGTACTTGGCGAGGAAGTCGGCGATCTGCTGGCGCAGCTGAGGCAGGCCGGCCGGATCGGCGCTGCACAACTGCTCCGGCGTGGCGGCCGCCAGCGCCCGCGTGGCGCACTTCGACCAGGCGGCCATGGGAAACAGGCTGGCGTCGGCGCGCCGCGCCACGAAGGGCAAGCCGTCGCGCACGCCCGTGTCCGGGGCGGGCGCGGGCACGCTAGTCGGTGCGGCAGGGGTGGCATCGGCGAAGCCTGCCATCAGGAAGCGTTCCGGCACCACGGCGCACACGCGCGTGCCGGAACCGGGCACGCGCGTCACATACGCTTCCGCGTGCAGACGGTCGAACACGGTTTCGATGGTGCCGCGCGACAGCTCCCACCGTTCCGCCAGAGTGCGGCTGGACGGCAAACGGCTGCCCGCCGGCAGCATCTTCGTCAGGATGGCCGAGCGCAGCGCTTCATACGCGCCATCCTGCTTGTTGACGCCCGCCTTGTCGAGCCAGCTGGTGGGACGAGGCAAGTCCAGGGCGTGCGGTGATTTTCCTCGCGGCATAATATTCGTCCAAGTGGTCCAATGAATTCTCTGATGACTGGCACTTCGCATTACACCACAAACATTCTACTCTCACCGTTCCGGTGCGCCAGCGGGGCGCACGCATGAAAGGACACATGAGAGGATCGTGTAAAACAATGCAGAAACAACTCGCTTTATGGGCCTGGGGCGGCATCGTGCTGCTGCTGGTCTGCCTGTCGCGCATCAGCATCGACATCTATTTACCTTCACTGCCGGCCATGGCCGATGCCCTGCATGCCAGCGATGCCCAGCTGCAACTGACCCTGAGCCTGTTCATGGCCGGCTCGGCCGCGTCGATGCTGGCCTGCGGGCCGCTGGCCGACCGTTACGGACGCCGTCCCGTGCTGCTGGCCGGCACGGGCATTTATGTGCTCGCCAGCATCGTCTGCACCCTGACCTCCGATGTGCACGTGCTGATCGCCGCGCGCGTGCTGCAAGCGTTCGGCGGCTGCAGCGGTACCATCATCGGCCGCGTCATGGTGCGCGACCGCTTCGACCCCGTCACGCAGGCGCGCATGTTGGGACGCATCTCGATGGTGATGGGCCTGTCGCCCATCGTGGCGCCGCTGGCCGGCAGCGTGCTCGACGCCGCCTTCGGCTGGCGCGCCGTGTTTGGCGTGCTGTGCCTGTTGGGCGCGCTGTCGCTGGGGCTGATTGCCGCGTACGTGCCGGAAACCAAGCCAGCCGACGCCGTGCCACAGGGCAATACCCTGGCGCTGTACCGCCGCCTGCTGGGCGACGCGTACTTCCTGCGCTATGCGCTGGCCATCGGCTGTGTGTATTGCACGTATTTCCCGTTCATCGCGGAATCGTCCGTGTTGTTGCAAAGGGGGATGCATCTGTCGCCGCACGCGTATGCGCTGGTGTTCGCGCTGACGGTCAGCGGCTACGTGGCAGGATCGAGCCTGTTTCGCGCCCTGGGGCCGCGCCTGGGCGCCGATTACCTGCTGGGCGTGGCGGTACTGATCAATGTGGTAGGTGCAGGCAGTTTGTTGCTGGCGGGCAGCCTGGCGCCGCAACACGTGGCATCGCTGGTGGCGCCCATGCTGCTGGTGATGGTGTCGGTGGGCATGGCCATCCCCGCCTGCCAGCTGGCAGTGCTGCAGCCGTATGGCGCCCAGGCGGGCAGCGCCTCGGGCCTGTTCTTCTTCGTGCAGATGCTCATCACGGCCGCCTGTGGCGCCGTCATCGCCGCCATCACCGACGGCAGCGAAAAGCCCCTGCTGTGGGTGACGGCGGCGGCCAGCGCTGCCTTTGCCGCCGTCTGGCTGCTCACGAAGAGCCGGGCCAGCGTGGCGGCAGCAAGCCTTACATGACGATCTTGACCATCGGGTGGCCCGACAGCGCCATGTACAGGGCGTCGAGCTGCTCGCGGCTGATGGCGCGCACGGTCACGGTCAGGCCTGTGTAATTACCCTTGGGCGAAGGACGCTCTTCCATGCGGCCCACGTGGAAGGTCGGATCGTGGCTGATGACCAGTTCCAGCATGGTCGGCGCGAAGTCCACATGCGTCGGGCCCATGATCTTAATGGGAAAATCGCTCGGGTATTCGATCAGCGATTCGCTGGGAGGAATCGTGACTTCGGTGGGTGGGGTGGTTTGCATGGGAAATCCTATCAGTGCCGGTCAGAACAGGCGGCGCAGCATATAGCGCGCGGCGGCTGCATAAAGACGTATTGTAGCCAACTTTGGGGGCGCCTGCGCCGTTGCCATGGCGCCAGGGGCGCGGAAAAAAAAAGCCAGCTGGGTAAGCTGGCGAAAACTATTTCGTTTGGACAAAATAGCCGGAAAAATCGGTGCTGTCGGCCGCGAAGGCATTGCGTTGTCTTGCAATGACTCCACTGTAGACAAAACACCACGGCTTGACCGCTGAAATGTGACGAACTGTCGGTTTGGCGGCTTGAACGTCGATAATCCATGACCGGGCGGACAGACGGCCAGCGCCAGCGCCCCGTTCAATGCTCCGTTTCCTGCATCCGGCTACTGCGGCCGGGACCGCCGCGCTCGACACCGCGCGCATCAAAGGGACGCTCGATGACGGGGCGCGGCTGCGGCCGCTCGGCGTGGGGCCGCTGCTCACCACGCCACCCGGGGCGGCCCACCTGGTCTTGCACGGGTGGCAAGGTTGGCATCGCCGGCATCACGGGCTGGGCCGGTATCGGCGGCTGTTGCGGCTGGGCCGGCACGGGCGGCCGGTTCGGCTGCATGGGCCGCGGCGCCATGTGCGTCTGGCCATCGTCCGTCTGCAAGCGGCCGGGACGGTTGACCCAGTCACGCCGGAAACCGTTGTCGCCGTGCGGCGCATCAAAGGGGCGCTGCCAGTTGCCCGCCGGCGCAGGCGCCGTGCTCAAGGGCAAGCTTTGCATGACGGGTGGCGGCATGCTCGTGCGGTTGCGGCGTGGCACATCGACCGTGCGCTGCGCGCCAAAGCGCTCGCCCGGCAGCATGCTCATGCCTGCACGGCGTTCGCGCTCGCCCGCCACGGCGCGGCGTCCCTCGACCACCCGGTTGATGCGGCGTTCATAGTCCGCGCTGGCGCGGTAGCCGGGCACGTAGCGGTCATGCGGCGACAGGGGAAACCAGCCCACGCCAGGACGCGCACCTTGCTGCGGCCCGTGGCCTCCCCCCACCCAGCCCACCAGGGCCGGCGCCCAGGGCACGCGGCCGCGATCACGCCCCGGTGCCCAGCCCCAGCGGTGGCCCAGCAGCACCCAGCGACCGTAATGCGAGGGCGCATAGCCCCACGGCGCATTGTCGACCCAGGTCCAGCCCCACGGCGCGATCCACGTCCAGCGCCCGTCGCTGTAGGGCGCCCAGCCAGCCGGCACCGTACTGGGCAGCCACAAGGGGCCGTATTCCGCGTCTTCGTGCCAAGCGCCGTAGCGGTCCAGCTCTTCATAGCCGGTGGTATCGTCGGTGACATAGCGCAAGGCTGGCGCGGCAGCGGGCAAGGCTTCGGGCCAGTGGTCGAAAGCGACCCTGTGCAAGGCGCCCGTGCGCAATGCATCGTCCGTCAGCTCGGCGCGCTTGCCGGCACGCAAGGTGACGCTGCCCGTCGCGCCATCCACGTCGGCCGCGCCTTCGAGCACGCTGACGACGCTGGTGCCGGGCTGGCGCCCCGCCTCGATGCGCACCCAGCCCGGCTGGGTGAGCGTCACGCGCGCCTGGGCGGTGGTCAGCTCGAAGCCGCGCAGCGCATCGGGATTGCGCACGCGCACGCTGACTGTGCCATAGCCGAGGTGCGCCTTGAAACTGTCGTCTTCGAGCTCGCTCACTTCCAGCTCTGAATCGCCATCGAGGCGCACGGCGGCCGCGCCCACGCGAAATTCCGCCAGCGCGCCGCGTTGGGTGCTAAGCCGGTTATCCGTCGTGATGGGCCAGTTCAGCAGGGCGTTTTGCGCCTCGCCATCACCGGCGCGTACCAGCACCTGCCCTTCGACGGTGGAAATGCGGCCCACGCGGGCCGGCGGGTCCTCGGCCATGGCGAAGGTGCATGCCGACGACAGCAACACGGCGCACACGGCTTGCAGGCAGGGGAAAGGTAGGGTCGCACGCATGGCAGCGCTCCAGGCAGGACTTACAAGGATGATTGCTATCGATTACATCCGCATCGGGCGGGCATCGCAAGCGGGCTTACAAATGTTTGCATCTTGGTTTGCATCTTGATCTGCCTCAGGATGCCGCCTGGCTGCCCCGCTTGACGAAGAACAAGGCGGCGCCGACGGCCATCAACAGGCCGCCAAAGAAGCGGTTCTGCTTTTTCACGGCGCTGGCGTCGCGGAAAAAACGCTGCATCGACGAGGCCAGGAAAGCGTAGCTGTGCATGACGATCTGATCGATCGTGCACATGGTGATGGCCAGGATCAGCAATTGCGGCAGCAGCGGTGCCGTGGAACTAATAAATTGCGGCAATACCGCCACCATGAAAATGATGCCTTTCGGATTCGTCACGTTGGTCAGAAAGCCCGTCAGCACACGTCGGCCCATGGAAGGCACCACAGCGTCGGCATGCAGGTCGCCCGTAACCGCCACCTTGGCGCGCCATTGCGACAGGCCCAAGTAAATCAAGTACAGCGCGCCCACTGTCTTGACGATATTAAAAGCCACTTCGGAGGCCAGCAGCAAAGAGCCCACGCCGGCACCGGCGATGCCCAGCACCACCAGCAGCCCCAGTTGCAGCCCCAGAATGGTGGCGCTGGCCTTTTTCACCCCGTACGACAGGCCATGCGACATCGACAGCACGGCGCCCGAGCCGGGCGAGACGGCGATGATGGAGGCGGCGATGACAAAGGTGATCCAGGTGGCAAAGTGCATGCGGTATCCAAAAATGCTGATGAGGAGCAATTTTAACCCGGCCCGTGCGGCCCTGCCGGCCCAGCCTGAGGTAAGATCGCAGTCATGACTTACCTACGTCATCCCTTGCCGTACAACCAAGAATAACATTATGAAAAACAACACTTTCCTCGCTGCAAAATTTCCTGCCACCACCGCAGGAGCGCGCTGAGATGGCCGGCTCCAGCCTGCTGGCCCTGCTCGACGACATCGCCAGCATCCTCGACGATGTTTCCCTGATGACCAAGGTGGCCGCCAAGAAGACGGCCGGCGTGCTCGGTGACGACCTGGCCCTGAACGCGCAGCAAGTGGCCGGCGTGCGCGCCGAGCGCGAACTGCCCGTCGTCTGGGCCGTCGCTGTCGGTTCGATGAAAAACAAGGCCATCCTCGTGCCGGCCGCGCTGGCCATCAGCGCGTTTGCGCCATGGGCCATCACGCCGCTGCTGATGGTGGGCGGCGCCTACCTGTGCTTCGAGGGCTTCGAAAAGATCGCGCATAAATATCTGCACCCGGACGACAGCCACAAGGCCGAGCTGGCACAGGCGCTGCGCGACCCGCAAGTCGACCTGGTGGCGCTGGAGAAGGACAAGATCAAGGGCGCCATCCGCACTGACTTCATTTTGTCGGCGGAAATCATCGTCATCGCGCTGGGCACGGTGGCTGCGGCCACCTTCGCCGAGCAGGTGGCCGTCGTCGTCGGCATCGCCCTCATCATGACGGTGGGCGTGTATGGTCTGGTGGCTGGCATCGTCAAGCTCGATGACGCGGGCTTTTATCTGGCGGCGCGCAAGGGCGCGGGCGCGCTGATGAATGGCGTGCGCGGCTTTGGCCGCATGCTCGTGTCGGCGGCGCCGAAACTGATGAAATTTCTCTCCGTGGTGGGCACGCTGGCCATGTTCATGGTGGGCGGCGGCATTTTGACGCACGGTTGGCCGTGGGCCAGCGGTTTGCTGCATCACGCGGAAGCAGCCGTCGGCGGCGTGGCCGGCATCGGCCCCGTGCTGGCAGCCATCACGCCCAGCCTGATTAACGCGGTGGCTGGCCTCATCGCCGGTGGCCTGGTGCTGGCCGGCGTCACTGCCGTGTCGGCTTTGTTGCGCATGCTCAAATCAAACAAATAAGCTTTCTGGTCTGATGGGGCGGCAGGCGCATCCGTGCCTGCCGCCCCGGCCATGCCGGCGGCGCCTGCCTGCCCATGGAGACCTTATGCAGCCTTCCCCCATCCAACGCCCCAGCAACGCCTTCATTGGCGCCTCCTGGGCGGCCCTGCTGATCGGCGCCATTACCTATTTGTCCGGCCTGTGGAACGCCACGATGGCCCTTAACGAAAAGGGCTATTACTTTACGCTTCTCATGTATGGCCTGTTCGCCGCCATCTCGCTGCAAAAATCCGTGCGCGACCGTAGCGAAGGCGTCGCCGTGACGGGCATGTACTTCGGCCTGTGCTGGGTTTCCGTGCTGTTGGCCTTGCTGCTGCTCACCGTCGGCTTGTGGAATGCCACCCTGCAAAACAGCGAAAAGGGTTTTTATGCCATGGCATTCCTGCTCAGCCTGTTTGCCGCCGTGGCCGTGCAAAAGAATGTGCGCGATGTGGCGCGCGCCCCGGCCGCCATACCAGCCGACGCGCCGGGAACTTAAGCACCAGCGGCGCGTCTATCGCTATATCCATATCGGGAGAGGACGATGAGCGACCAGCAGAAACGTTTACAAATGGCGCTGGAGGCGGCGCACATGGCGATATGGGATTCGCGCATCGTCGCTGGCCAGGTCATCGACGGCACGGTCATCTGGTCGGCCAGGGGCGCGGCCCTGCTGGGCCTCGGGGAGCACGCCCTGACGCATTCCTTCCCCGCCTTTCTCGACTGCGTGCATGCCGATGACCGCGACAAGGTGATCGGCGTGCTGCAGGACGGTGTGCGCCGGTGCGGCGGCTACGCCCTGCAATACCGCGTCGTCTGGCCCGATGGCAGCGAACACTGGCTGGCGGCCAAGGCGCAGGTCTTCATGGATGGCGGCGGCCACCCTGAACGCACCCTGGGCGTCATCTGGGATGTCACCGAACACATACTGCGCGAACTCATGATAGCCGAGCGCAAGGAACTGGCCGAAGTGACGCTCAGCTCCATCGGCGACGGCGTCATCACCACCGATCCGCAGGGCAAGACGCGCTACCTGAACCGCGTGGCCGAGCAACTCACGGGCTGGAGCAGCCAGTTGGCCGAGGGGCTCGACATCCTGGAAACGCTGTGCCTGGTCGATGAGCATTCGAACCAGCCGCTCGAGCACGTCGCCATCAAGTGCTTGCGCTTGCGCCAGGCCATCGGCATCTCCACGCACACGCAACTGATCACGCGCGAAGGCCGGCGCATCGCCATCGAAGAGTCCGCCGCACCCATCTGGTCGCGCGAAGGTGAGATCCTCGGCGCCGTCGTCGTGTTTCGAGACGTCAGCCACGAACGCAAGCTGAGCCAGCAATTGTCGTGGCAAGCCACACACGACGCCCTGACGGGCCTGATCAACCGGCGCGAATTCGAACACCTGGTGGCGGGCGCCCTGCATACGGCCAAAGAAAACGGCCACGCGCATGCGCTGCTGTACCTCGACCTGGACCAGTTCAAGATCATCAACGATACCTGCGGCCACGCCGCCGGCGACGTGCTGCTGCAGCTGCTGGCCAAGATGCTGCAGGGACAGATGCGCGACAGCGACATCCTGGCGCGCCTCGGTGGCGACGAACTGGGCGTACTGCTGCCCCACTGTCCGCTCGAGCATGCGCGCCTGATCGGCGAACAGCTGCGCCAGTCCGTGCGCGAATTCCCCTTCGCCTGGGACGAACACAGCTTCGAACTGGGCGTGAGCATCGGCATCGCGGAAATCAACCAGGACAGCAAGTCCATGAGCGAGCTGCTGAGCGCCGCCGACCAGGCTTGCTGCCTGGCCAAGGAACAGGGCCGCAACCGCCTGCATGTGTACCAGGAGGCCGATGTCATGCTGGCGCAGCGGCATGGTGAAATACTGTGGATTTCGCGCCTGAACGAAGCGTTCGCACACCATTATTTCCGCCTGTACGCCATGCCCATCGTGCATCTGCGCGACAGCCCGGAACAACATGACGAAGTGCTGATCCGCATCCGCAACAGCCAGGGCGACCTGATATTACCCGGCGCCTTCATTCCCGCCGCCGAACGCTACGACATGATGCTGTCGATCGACCGCTGGGTCATCCGCGCCGTCTGCCAGCATATCCAGAGCGTGCGCGACAGCCTGCCGCCTTTGGCCGCGCTGGCGGAAAGCCGGCGCCGCACACCGGCCATGTATTCCGTCAACCTGTCAGGCATGTCGCTGGCCGACACGGGCCTGCAAGACTACATCACCGGGCAATTCGTGCAGTACGCCATTGCGCCCGAACAAATTTGCTTTGAAATCACGGAAACGGCCGTCATTGCCAACTTGCCCAAGGCGCAAGTGTTCATGCGCCAGCTCAAGGCCATGGGCTGCCGCTTCTCGCTCGACGACTTCGGCAGCGGCTTTTCCTCGTTCGGCTACCTGAAAGCGCTGCCCGTCGACTACCTGAAAATCGACGGCGTCTTCGTGCGCGGCATCGCCACCAATGCCATCAACCGCGCCATGGTCAAAGCCATCAATGAAGTAGGCCACGTGATGGGCTTGAAAACAGTGGCCGAATACGTGGAAAACGCGGAAACCCTGGCCATCATCCGCGACCTGGGCATCGACTACGCGCAAGGCTACGCCGTGGGCAGCCCGCGGCCGCTGACGGCGGGCGCCGATTAGCCACCGTCGGCAACCAGTAACTTTAAAACAATGCCGCATTGCTATCGCTAAATGCGTGCGAGCACGACCAATCTGGAGGATTTTGATCTACATCAATAAATTTGCGCAGGCGACTCCTTACACTGATCTCCATTCTTGCAATCGTGCAAGTCTTACTCACCAATGAACTCTTTAACTGATCAGGAAGCCGCGACCATGCGCCAAAATTTGCCAGTGACTAACCGTGAAGTCCTCGTCTTGGACGATCAGGCCATCGTGTCGAAAACGGATATGAACGGCAATATCGTGTATGTGAATCCGTACTTCAGCCAGGTAAGCGGCTTCAGCGAGGCAGAACTGATCGGTTCGCCGCAAAATATCGTGCGTCACCCGGATATGCCGGCCGAAGCGTTTGCCGACCTGTGGACCTCGATCCAGGCCGGCACGCCGTGGACGGGCCTGGTCAAGAACCGTTGCAAGAACGGCGACTTTTACTGGGTGCGCGCCAACGTCACACCCATCCGCGAAGCGGGCAAGACCATCGGCTACATGTCAGTGCGCGTAAAGGCCGACAAGGATCAGGTCAAGGCGACCGAGGAAGCCTACACGGCCATCCGCAACAAGGAAGGCGGCAATATTGTCATCAAGAACGGCCAGATCGTGCGCCCGGGCCTGGCGCACCTGCTGCACAATCTGACGCACATGTCGCTCAACCTGCGCATCTGGGCCGCCACGTCCATCGTGAACTGTTTGCAACTGCTGGTGTGCATCATCAGCCTGTTCGCCAGCGGCGGCAAGATCACCAATTACGCCATCTTCGGCGCCACCCTGTTCGGCTTCCTGATCAACGTTTTCCTCTGGTACACCTTGCGCATGTCCGTGCTCAAGCCGCTGGGCAAGGCCTTGAACGGCGCGCGCGCAATTGCCGCCGGCGACCTGTCGGGCAGTTTTGAAACGGAAAGCACGGATGAAGTGGGGCAATTGCTGCGTGCGCTGCAACAGATGAACAGCAACCTGATCGCCACCATCCGCGACGTGCGCATCAACGTGGAAACCATGGCCGTGGCCACCAAGCAAATCGCCGTCGGCAATATGGACTTGTCGGGCCGCACGGAATCGCAGGCGGCCAGCCTGGAAGAGACGGCCTCGAGCATCGAAGAATTCTCGTCGACGGTGAAACAGAACGCGGACAACTCGGTGCAAGCCAACGAACTGGCCGTGGCCGCCTCAAAAGTGGCCGTGCAGGGTGGTGAAATCGTGGCCGAAGTAATCACCACCATGGACGAGATCAACACCTCGTCGAAGAAAATCGTCGACATCATCGCCCTGATCGAAGGCATCGCCTTCCAGACGAATATCCTGGCCCTGAACGCGGCCGTGGAAGCGGCCCGCGCCGGCGAGCAAGGCAGGGGCTTCGCCGTGGTGGCGGGCGAAGTGCGCAACCTGGCGCAGCGCTCATCCGTGGCGGCCAAGGACATCAAACAGCTGATTGAAATTTCCGTCGGCAAGGTGGGCGCCGGCATGCTGCAGGTGAACCGCGCCGGCGCCACCATGGAACAGGTAGTGAGCTCCGTCAAGCAAGTCACGGCCATCATGCAGGAAATTTCCATCGCCTCGCGCGAACAGAGCATCGGCGTCGACCAGGTCAACCAGGCCATCGCCCACATGGACCAGGTGACGCAGCAGAATGCGGCCCTGGTGGAAGAAGCCGCCGCGGCCGCCACGCGCCTGGCGGAAGAAGCCGCCAGCCTGTCGCAAGCAGTGAGCCTGTTCAATTTCGGCAAGATGCCGCCACCGCGCCGCGTCGCCATGCCCGGCGGCAAGGGAGGCGCCGCGAACACCGGCAAACCCGCCGCTCTGAAACGCCTGGCCGCCTAACACCTTTCAAGACCTTACACACATCATGCCTACACTACTCAGCAGTGCTTCCGCCGACCTGGACGCCGTGGTCGAATTCGACCCGGTCATCATCGGCAAGATGAGCCAGTCCGGCCCCCGCTACACGTCCTATCCGACCGCCGACCGTTTCAATGCCGACTTTGGCTACGGCAACTTCCTCGAAGCGCTGGCCGCGCTGCGCATGCGCGGCGGCCGCCGTCCGCTGTCGCTGTACGTGCACGTGCCGTTCTGCGACACCCTGTGCTACTACTGCGCCTGCAACAAGATCATCACCAAAGACCGCAGCAAGGCCGCCACCTATCTCAGCTATCTGAAACAGGAAATCGCCATGCAGGGCAAGCTGTTTGCCGGCATGAACCAGATCGAGCAGCTGCATTTCGGCGGCGGCACGCCGACCTACCTGAGCGAAAAGCAGATGGACGAGCTGATGCTGCATTTACGCCAGCATTTCGAGTTCGCTTCCGATGAAGACGGCGAGTATTCGATCGAGATCGATCCGCGCACCGTGTCGCGCGAACGCGTGTTTTCCCTGCGCGCGCAAGGGTTCAACCGCATCAGCCTGGGCGTGCAGGATTTCGACGCCGACGTGCAGAAGGCCGTCAACCGCATCCAGCCGGAAGCGGAAACGGTGGCCATCATGCAAGCGGCGCGCGACGCCGGTTTCCGCTCGATCAGTATCGACCTGATCTACGGTTTGCCCAAGCAAAGCCTGGACACCATGACGGAAACCCTGCGCAAAGTCATTTCCGCCAGCCCCGACCGCATCGCCCTGTATCACTACGCGCATATGCCGCACCTGTTCAAGCCGCAACGCCGCATCCTCGACGCCGACATGCCCGACAGCGCCACCAAGCTGGCCATGCTGGGCCTGTGCATCGCGCGTCTGACGGCCGCCGGCTATGTCTACATCGGCATGGACCATTTCGCCAAGCCAACGGACGACCTGGCCGTGGCGCAGCGCCAGGGCCGCTTGCACCGCAACTTCCAGGGCTACTCGACGCGCGCGGAAGCGGACCTGATCGCCTGCGGCGTGTCGGCCATCAGTTCCGTCGGCGCCGTCTACAGCCAGAATGAAAAGACGCTGGACGCGTATTACGAAAAACTCGACGAAGGCGTGCTGCCGATCGCGCGCGGCATCAAGCTCGATACCGATGATTTATTGCGCCGTATCATCATCCAGATGCTGATGTGCAACTTCGAATTGTCGATCGCCACCATCGAGCAAGCGCATCCCGTGAAGTTCCGCAGCTATTTCGCCGCCGAGCTGGAAAAGCTGCGCGAACTGGCCCGTGACGGCTTGCTCGTCATCGAGGAAGACTGGTTGACGGTGACGCCGAAAGGGCGCTTGCTGATCCGCAATATCTGCATGGTCTTCGACCGCTACCTGACGCAGGCCCGCGCGAACGCGACGCCGGACGCGGTGCAGCCGCTGCGCTACTCGAAAACGGTGTAACGCCGCCCGATGAATGCCCTCAGCCTCGTGCCCATGTTCATGGTCGGCCTGGCCGGCAGCGTGCACTGCATCGGCATGTGCGGCGGCATCGTCGGCGCGCTGTCGCTGGGCGGTGGCGCAGCTCCCGCGCCCAGCCGTCCCGTGATCGCCATCGCGGTGGCGCGCCCGGTGCTGCAAACGACGCTGCAAACAAACGTGCTGCGCGTGCTGGCCTACAACGGCGGGCGCATCGGCAGCTACATGCTGGCCGGCGCCCTGGCCGGCAGCCTGGCCGGCGCGGGCATGCTGCACATGGCGTCCCTGCAAGTGGCCGGTTACTGGCTGGCCAACCTGATGCTCGTCGCCCTGGGCCTGTACTTGATGGATGCCTGGCGCGGCCTGGCCCACCTGGAAGCGGCCGGCAACGTCGTCTGGCGCCGCGTGCGCCCCCTGCTGCATCCTTTGATGCCGATGGATAGCGCATTCAAGGCGCTGGCCGTGGGCGGCCTGTGGGGCTGGGTGCCGTGCGGCATGGTCTACAGCGCCCTGCTGACGGCCATGCTGCAGGGTTCGGCCCTCGACGGCGCGGCCAGCATGGCCGCCTTCGGCCTGGGCACCCTGCCCATGCTGCTGGGCATGGGCTTGCTGGGCACGCGCCTGCGCGCGCAGATGCAGCGCCGCCCCGTGCGCATCGCCAGCGGCTTGCTGGTGCTGGGCTTTGGCTTGCTGGGCCTGCTGCGCGCCGCCAACGGCGTGTCGCTGGGCTGGCTCGAGGCCCTGTGCGTCACGGGCCATCCATAAAAAGACGCATGAAACCAAACCTATGAATGCTGTTTTAAAACCCTCCGCCTGCTTCCATTGCGGCTTGCCCGTCCCCGTTGGCTCCAGCTGGACCGTCACTATCGACGAGGTGCCGCGCGCCATGTGCTGTCCCGGCTGCGAAGCGGTGGCGCAAACCATCGTCGACATCGGCCAGAGCGCCTACTACCGCGACCGAGACGAATATGCCGTCAACGCGTTTGATGCCACCCTGATGCCGCCCGAACTGCGCCTGTACAGCAATGACGACGCGCAATTCGCGCGCGACGCCAGCAGCTGCGAAGCGACACTCTCCGTCGAAGGCATCCGTTGCGCCGCCTGCGTCTGGCTGATCGAACGCCAGCTGACGCGCCTGCCCGGCGTGCAGGCAGCCAGCCTCAACGTCGCCACGGAGCGCCTGTACGTGCGCTGGAGCCGCGCGCAGTGCGAGCCGGGCGACATCCTGCAAGCCGTGCGGCAAGTTGGCTACACGGCTTATCCATATGACGCCGTGCGCCATGGCGAGCGCCTGCAAAAGGCCAGCAAGACCCTGGGCCGCCAGCTCTTCGTGGCGGGCCTGTCGATGATGCAGGTGATGATGTACGTGGCGCCCGCCTACCTGGCCGCCGAGGACGGCACCCTGGACGACAATATGGCCAGCCTGATGCGCTGGGCCAGCCTGCTGCTGACCTTGCCGGCCATCTGCTATTCGGCCATGCCCTTCTTCCAGGGTGCCTGGGCCAGCCTGCGCGCACGCACCCTCGGCATGGACGTGCCCGTGGCGCTGGGCATCCTGGCGGCCTTCTTCGGCAGCGTGGTGGCGACCTTTACGGGCCGCGGCGAGGTGTATTACGACTCAGCCACGATGTTCATCTTCCTCTTGCTGTGCAGCCGCTATTACGAGCTGCAGGCGCGCCGCAAGGCCGCCTCGGCGCTGGAACGCCTGCAGCACGCCTTGCCCGCCTCGGCCTCGCTGATGGCGGGCTTTCCCGACAACCGCGCCACCACCCTGGTGCCGGCCGGCACGCTGGATGTGGGCGACATCATCCTTGTGAAACCGGGCGAGGCGATCGCCGCCGACAGCGTCATCATCGAGGGCACGAGCGCGCTCGATTTATCTCTGCTGACGGGTGAGAGTGCGGCCCAGCGGCGCAAGGCGGGAGAACAGGTGCCGGGCGGGGCCATCAACGCCAGTGCCGTCCTGACATTGCGCGTACTGAAACCGGCGCGTGAAAGCACCCTGTCGGACCTGTTAAAACTCATCGAGCGGGCCGGCAGCGGAAAGCCGCAGATCGCGCAGTGGGCCGATAAAGTGGCGGCCTGGTTCGTGCTGGGCCTGCTGCTGTTTGCCGTCGCCGTGTTCGCCTTCTGGAGCTGGCACGATGCGTCGCGGGCCTGGCCCGTGGCCATCGCCGTGCTGGTCGTGTCGTGCCCGTGTGCATTATCCCTGGCCACGCCGACGGCGCTGGCGGCCGCTACCGACAGCCTGCTGCGGCGCGGCGTGCTCATCGTCCAGCCGCATGTGCTGGAAACCCTGCACCGCGCCACCCATATCGTCTTCGACAAGACGGGGACTTTGACCCTGGGCCGGCCTGTGCTGCAGCAAATCGAGGGCCTCGGCAACATGACGGAAAACGCTTGCCTGCAACTGGCCGCCGCGCTGGAAGCGGGCAGCGCCCATCCGCTGGCGCAGGCGATCCTGGCTGCCGCCGAAGGGTTGCCAGGACAGCAGGCGCGCGCGCATGCGCAACAATTGCAGGAAGTGCAGGGCCAGGGTCTCGAAGGCGTGATCAATGGCGTGCGCTACCGCCTGGGCAACGCGGCCTTTGTCGCCGCCATCGCCGGGCCGCCGCTGGGCGACACGGCCGTCGGCATGCAGGGCATGACGCCGCTGTACCTGGGCACGCAAGGGCACTGGCTCACGCGCTTTTTGCTCAGCGATGCGCTGCGCCCGGAAGCGCGCGAAGTGGTCGAGTATTTCCACCGGCGCGGCAAGCAAGTCGTGTTGCTGAGCGGCGACCAGGAAGCGCTGACGCAAAGCGTGGCGGCGCAGCTGGGCATCGCCACGGCCTGCGGCGAATGCCTGCCCGATGAAAAGCTCGATTTCGTGCAGCAATTGCAGGCGACGGGCGCCGTCGTGGCGATGGTCGGCGACGGCATCAACGACGCCGCCGTGCTGAGCGCGGCCGACGTCTCGTTCGCCATGGGTTCCGGCGCCGCGCTGGCGCAGGCGCATGCGGACACGGTGCTGCTCTCGAGCCAATTGGTTTCCGTGCTCGATACGGCGCAAACGGCCGCGCGCAGCATGCGCATCATCCGCGAAAACCTGGGCTGGGCCACCCTGTACAATCTGACGGCCATCCCGGCCGCCGCGCTGGGTTTCCTGAACCCCTGGCTGTCCGGCGTCGGCATGGCTGCCAGCTCGGCGGTCGTCATCGCCAACGCCCTGCGCCTGCGGAAAGCTTGAACCATGGAAGCACTCTACCTTCTCATCCCTTTAAGCGTCGTGGTCGTCTTCATCGCCCTGTGGGTGTATTTCACCGCCTCGGACAGCGGCCAGTTCGACGACCTCGTCGGACCGGGCCTGCGCGTGCTGCAAGACGACGATACGGCCGTCAAACCGCCGCCCGACGAACCGCACGCTTGACTTTTCCACACCCGGCACGATGGTACCCAGCCATCGTTGGCATACGCTTTTTGACACAGGTCAAGCACCTCTTGCAGGGATCTTGCCTGGCTTTTTTTATCCAAATCAGCATTTATTTCGATGCCAGTTAGCTACCCTTATTTCATCCTGGGAATTTTGATCCACATCAAAGTTTTTTCGCGGTCAAACACTTACTCTCTGGCCACCATCATAAATAGTAATTCCAGGGAGAGTCTTTGTGGATCAATCGCTGAACTATAACTACAAGATCGTGAAGCAATTCGCGGTCGCTACTGTGGTATGGGGCATCATCGGCATGCTGGTTGGCGTTATCATCGCCGCTCAGTTGGCCTGGCCTGCCCTGAACCTCGACATACCTTGGCTGACATACGGACGTTTGCGTCCGCTGCACACGAATGCGGTGATTTTCGCCTTCGGCATCTGCGGCCTGTTCGCCACCTCGTACTACGTTGTACAACGCACCTGCCAGGTGCGCCTGTTTTCCGACAAACTGGCCGCTTTCACGTTCTGGGGCTGGCAAGCGGTGATCCTGTGCGCCGTCGTCACCCTGCCCATGGGCATGACGCGCGGCAAGGAATACGCCGAACTGGAATGGCCTATCGCCATCCTCATCGCCGTCGTCTGGATCGCTTACGCCATCGTGTTTTTCGGCACCTTGATCAAGCGCAAGGTCAAGCACATCTACGTGGCCAACTGGTTCTTCGGCGCCTACATCCTGGCCGTGACGATTTTGCACGTGGTCAATGGCGCTGTCATGCCAGCCTCGTTCACCAAGTCGTATTCCGCCTATGCGGGCGTGCAGGACGCCATGATCCAGTGGTGGTACGGCCATAACGCGGTGGGTTTCATCCTCACCGCCGGCTACCTGGGCATGGTCTACTACTTCATCCCGAAACAGGCCGAGCGCCCCGTGTACTCGTACCGCCTGTCCATCGTCCACTTCTGGGCGCTGATCTTCACCTACATGTGGGCCGGCCCGCATCACCTGCATTACACGGCATTGCCTGACTGGACGCAATCGATCGGCATGGTCTTCTCGCTGGTTCTGTTGGCACCAAGCTGGGGCGGCATGATCAACGGCATCATGACCCTGTCGGGCGCGTGGCACAAGCTGCGCACCGATCCGATCCTGAAATTCATGATCGTCTCGCTGTCGTTCTACGGCATCGCCACCTTCGAAGGTCCGATGATGTCGATCAAGACCATCAACTCGCTGTCGCACTACACCGACTGGACCGTTGCCCACGTACATGCGGGCGCCCTGGGCTGGGTGGGCTTCATCACCATGGGTTCGATCTACTATCTGCTGCCACGCCTGGCGGGCCGCACGCAGATGCACAGCACGCGCCTGGTCGACGTGCACTTCTGGGTGGCCACCATCGGCATCGTGCTGTACATCGCGGCAATGTGGATCGCCGGCGTGATGCAGGGCCTGATGTGGCGCGCGGTCAATCCGGACGGCACCCTGACCTACACCTTTGTCGAAAGCGTGAAAGCAACATATCCGTACTACGTGGTACGCGTGGCCGGTGGCCTGCTGTACCTGTCGGGTATGTGCATCATGGGCTACAACACCTGGATGACCTTGCGCGGCAGCAAACTCCCCGTCGCCCGCATTCCGGAACTGAACGCGGCGCACGCCTGATAGGAGCAAAAGCAAATGAAATTTTCACATGCATGGATTGAGAGAAACCCCTGGCTGCTGATCGCCCTGGTCACGGTGGTGATCAGCATCGGCGGCGCCGTCGAAATCATTCCCCTGTTCTTCCAGAAGAGCACGACGGAACCGGTCGCCGGCCTGAAGCCGTATTCGCCGCTGCGCCTGGCGGGCCGCGACATTTACGTGCGCGAAGGCTGCTACAACTGCCACTCGCAGATGGTACGTCCGCTGCGCGCGGAAACGGAACGCTATGGCCACTATTCGGTCGCTGGCGAGTTCGTGTATGACCGTCCGTTCCAGTGGGGTTCCAAGCGTACGGGGCCGGACCTGGCCCGCGTGGGCGCCCGCTACAGCGATGAATGGCACCGCACGCACTTGAACAACCCGCGCGACGTGGTGCCCGAGTCGAATATGCCGGCCTACCCATGGCTGGCGAAGACCAAGCTGGTGCCTGACGACATCATGCCGAAGATGCGCGCCCTGCAACGCCTGGGACAGCCGTACAGCGATGCGGAAATCACCGCCGGCCCGGCGCAGCTGCAGGACAAGACGGAAGAAGACGCCCTGGTCGCCTATCTGCAAGGCCTCGGTACATTAATCAAAACAAGGAATTAGCATGGCAATCGAAAACCTGTTTGACAGCGCCAGCAGCGTCATGACGGTGGTTTCCTTTACGACGTTCGTAGGCATCCTGTGGTGGACGTTCAGCCGCAGCAACAGCGACTTCGACGCGGCGGCACGCCTGCCGTTCGCCGATGACGCATTGGACTATCCGGCCGAGGCCGAGATGAGCGTGGCAAAGGAGCGCAACCATGGCTGACTTTACCAATGGCTTCTGGAATATCTACATTATCGTGCTGTCCTTGCTGGGCATCATCGGCTGCGGCGTGCTGCTGTACTCGCAGTCGAAAATCAAAGTGGTCGACGGCGCCCCTGCCGACGGCACCACGGGCCACGTCTGGGACGAGGACTTGAAGGAACTCAACACGCCAATGCCGCGCTGGTGGATGTGGTTGTTCTACATCACCATCGTCTTCGCCCTGGCGTATCTGTTCCTGTATCCGGGCCTGGGCAACTATGCCGGCAGCCTGGGCTGGAAATCGACTGGCCAGTACGAGGAAGAGCTGAAGAAGGCGGAAGCCGACTACGGCCCCCTGTTCAACAAGTACCTGAGCCAGGACTTGAAGACGGTGGCCGCCGATCCGCAGGCGCAAGCCATCGGCCAGCGTTTGTTCCTGACTTACTGCGCGCAATGCCACGGTTCGGATGCGCGCGGCAACAAGGGCTTCCCCAACCTGACCGACAAGGACTGGCTGTATGGCGGCGAACCTGACATCATCAAGACCACCATCCTGCACGGCCGCAATGGGCAGATGCCACCGATGGGCGCCGCCCTGGGCTCCGAAAAGGATGTCGAGAACGTGGCCCACTATGTGCTGAGCCTGTCCGGTTCCACCTCGGATCCCGTCAAGTCGGTGTTGGGCAAAGCCAAGTTCGGCGCCTGCATGGCCTGTCATGGCGCCGATGCGAAGGGCAACCCGATGCTGGGTTCGCCGAATCTGACGGACAAGATCTGGCTGTATGGCGGCAGTGCCGATACCATCATGGAAACCGTACGCAAGGGACGCAGCAACACCATGCCGGCCTTCAGCGATTTCCTCGGCGAGTCCAAGGTACACGTGCTGTCGGCCTATGTCTGGAGCCTGTCGAATCCCCAGACGCCCGTGAAATGATGTAATGGAACCTCAAGTCATCAAGATGTATGCGGCCCGCGAGCAAATCTACCCTCGCGAGGCCAAAGGACGCTACGCTACCTGGCGATGGGTATGCGTATGGCTTACCCAGCTGGCGTTCTACGGCTTGCCGTGGTTGACCTGGAATGGCAGGCAAGCCCTGCTGTTCGATTTGACCACGCGCAAGTTCTACATTTTCGGCGTCGTGCTGTGGCCCCAGGATTTCATCTATCTGGCGGCCCTGCTGATCATCTGTGCGTATTTGTTGTTCCTCGTCACGGCCATTGCCGGGCGGGTGTGGTGCGGGTTCTCTTGCCCGCAAACGGTATACACGGAAATCTTCCTGTGGGTCGAACGCCGCATCGAAGGCACGCGCAGCGCGCGCATGGCCCTCGACAAGCAGGGTCCCTCCGTGCGCAAGGCCTTCAAGAAGACGGCCAAGCACCTGGTGTGGGGCGCCATCGCCCTGTGGACGGGCTTTACCTTTGTCGGCTACTTCACGCCGATCAAGGAACTGGCGCAGGCGGTGACCACCTTGAATTTCGGTCCCTGGGAATGGTTCTGGGTCTTGTTCTACAGCCTGGCAACCTACGGCAACGCGGGCTGGCTGCGCGAGCAGGTGTGCAAATACATGTGCCCCTACGCACGCTTCCAGAGCGCCATGTTCGACCAGGACACGCTGATCATCACCTACGATACCAAGCGCGGCGAACCGCGTGGCGCCATGAGCAAGAAGGCCGGCAACAACGACAAGCTGGGCGATTGCATCGACTGCACCCTGTGCGTGCAGGTGTGTCCGACCGGCATCGATATCCGTAACGGCCTGCAGTATGAATGCATCGGTTGCGCCGCCTGCGTCGATGCCTGCAACAGCGTGATGGACAAAGTCGAGCGGCCACGGGGCTTGATACGCTACAGTACCGACCATGCGATGGAAAACAACTTCAATTCGAAGCAGATACGCCAGCGCGCCATGCGCCCGCGCGTGCTGATCTACACTTCCATCCTGGCTTTGATCATCATCGCCGTGTGTACTTCGCTGGCCTTGCGCACGCCCCTGAAAATGGACGTGATCCGCGACCGCGGTTCGATGGGACGCGAAGTGGAAGACGGCATGATCGAAAACGTCTACCGCCTGCAGATCATGAACACCTCGGAGCAAAGCCAGCATTTTAAAATCAGCGTCTCCGGCTTGCCGGGCCTGACCTTGCTGACGCGCGAAGAAGTGATGTTGCAGCCGACGGAAACGCTGGGCTGGCCGATCCGCCTGCGCGTGCCGCACGGGGTCGGCGAAAAGGGCTCGAACAAGATTGCGATCGAATTGCACTCGCTGGACGACCCATCGCTGCATGTACGTGAAAGCGCGGTATTCATCGTGCCGCGCTAATGTAGGAAGGCCAGTCCCCGCATGGGGACTGGCTGATCAAACAGGAGAAATATCATGTCCGACAGTCTCAAGCTGCAAGCACCCGTTGCACCGTGGTACAAGCATCGCTGGCCTTGGCTGCTGATGATCGGCCCAGGCCTGTCCGTGGTCGTCGGCAGCTTCATGGGCTATATCGCGTTTACGCAGCCCGATGCGCTGGTGGTGGGCGACTATTACAAGCAGGGCAAGGCAATCAACCAGGATTTGAAGCGCGACACGATCGCCAGCAACCTGGCAATGGATACCAGCTTATCCTATGATGTGGCGCACGCGCGCCTCAGTGGTTCCGTGCACAGCTTCGGCAAGGCTTACCAGGGTCCGCTGCAGCTGCATCTGGCGCATGCGACCTTGCCGGAAAAGGATATCAAGCTGCTGGTGCAGCCCGATGCGGCCGGCAACTTCTCGGTAGCGCTGCCGATGCTTGAGCGCAGCCGCTGGCAAGTGCTGGTGGAAAACGATAAACGCGAGTGGCGCCTGTCCGGCATCTGGACCTGGCCCCTGCAGCGCAGCATCGCGCTGCATGCTGACGCAGAGCTGTAAAGCTTACTTGCAGACGTCGGTACCAGCCGTAATGGCTTTCAACTTGGCGGGCTGCAAGATTTCAATTTCTCGATTCGAGACGCGCAGCCAGCCTTCCTTCTTGAACTTCGACAGCAGACGGCTGACGCTCTCGATGGTCAGCCCCAGGTAATTGCCAATTTCCTCGCGCGACATGCGCAACTGAAATTTGCTGGCCGAATAGCCGCGCGCTTCATAGCGTGAGGCCAGGTTGACGATAAAGGCGGCAAAACGCTGCGTCGCCTGCATATTACCCAGCAACAGCATCACGCTTTGCTCGCGCGTGATTTCCTGGCTCATCATGCGGTGGAAATGGCGCAACAGGGTCGGCATATTGCCCAGCAATTGTTCCAGGCTGGAAAACGGTATTTCACAGACTTCGCTGTCTTCCAGCGCCACGGCATTACAGTGGTGGCGGTCGGCGCTGATGGCGTCCATGCCCAGCAGTTCGCCGGCCATCTGGAAACCCGTCACCTGCTCTTCGCCACCCGGATTGATCTGGTACGTCTTGAAGTGCCCCAGGCGGATCGCATACAGGTTCTGGAACGAGTCGCCGATGCGGAACAGCGAGGCGCCGCGCACGATCTTGCGGCGGCGGCCGATGATCTGGTCCAGCCTGTCCATATCGCCCACATCGAGACCCATCGGCAGGCACAATTGATGCATGCTGCAGGTCGAGCATCGCGCACGCAACGCTTCCACGTTCACTATGGGCAAGGTGGGAGTGAGTAGCGCTTCAGTCATGTTAATACCTTTTAGAAAATGCAATAACAAGTTTACTGCATACACGGTTGCCGTGTGCCAATTTCACCGCAATTGCGCTGAATAAACGACGTTCTGACTTTAATTATATGGCAACATCGTCAAAAGCCCATGCGGGGAGGGCAATTTGCGCCGCGCCGCTTGCCAAGCTCGGGTATTGATAGGAAAATTCCTGACAGCATTATCTGCCGCCTGTGCCGCCCGGTACTGAAAAGGAAATCATGAAGCCTCTCGGCATTAAAGCAAAAGTCGCGCTAGCCACCAGCCTGACCTCGATCGCCATGATCGCGCTGGTCACCATGATCCAGGTGCAGCACATGCGCGCCGACTTCACCAAAGTGCTGCTGAGCCAGCAATCAGCCCTGATCACCCGCACCGCTGCCGAGCTCGACGACAAGCTGGGCATGCTGCTGCAGATCGTCGCGCTGACGGCCAGGCAGCAGCCGCCGGAATTGATCGCCCAGCCCGCCCAATTGCGCGAATACTATGCGCGCCGCGCGATGCTGGTGCTGTTCGACGACGTGCTGGTGCTCGATGCGCAAGGCGCCATCGTGGCCGACATGCCGCGGGTCGCGGGACGCGCCGGCATCAACGTCGGCGAGCGCGAATACTTCCAAACCGTCGTGCGCACGCGCCAGCCCATGATCACCGAGCCGATGCTGGGCAAATCAAGCGGCATGCCCATCGTGCAGATGGTGGCGCCCGTGCTCACCGCCGATGGCCAGGTGGCCGGCGTGGTGATTGGCGTGCTGCGCCTGTACAAGGATAACCTGCTGGGACGCCTGCGCTCGGAAAAGATCAGCAAGAGCGGCTATTACTTCATCCTCACGCGCGGCGCCGTGCCGCGCTACGTGCTGCATCCCGACACCAGCCGTTTGCTGCAGCCGCGCCAGCCGAACGCCAACCTGACGACCACGCAGTTGCTGAAGGAAGATGGCGAAGGCAGCATGGTCAGCACCAACAACCGCGGCATCACGGCCGTCAACAGCTTCAAGCGCCTGAAATCCGTGAACTGGCTGCTGGGTGCCTCGCTGCCCGTCGAGGATGCCTTCGAACCCTTCGATGGCGTACTGTACCGGCTGGTACTGTGGAGCATCCTCGCTTCGCTGCTGGCTGCTTTTGTTCTGGGCTGGGTCACCGTGCGCCTGCTGTCGCCGCTGGTACGCCTGCGCGACACCCTGCTGGCCCTGCGCACCAGCGGCAACCGCTTCACTCCCGTGCCGGTGCAGCAGCGCGACGAGATCGGCGAACTGACGGAAGCGTTCAACGGCCTGATGAGCGAACGCGACCGCCTGCAGCAGGAGCTCGAATCGCGCGCGGCAGAGCTGGAACAGGAGCGTGACCGGGCCGAGGCGGCCAACCGCGCGAAGAGCGATTTCGTGGCCAACATGAGCCATGAAATCCGCACGCCCCTGAATGCCGTGCTGGGCATGGTGTACTTGCTGGGCAATACCAAGCTCGATACGGAACAGCGCAAGTATCTGACCATGGTGCGCGTGGCGGGCCAGTCGCTGCTGGGCATCCTCAACGACGTGCTCGATTATTCGAAGATCGAGGCGCGCCGCATGGAATTGTCGCCCGTCGAATTCGATCTCGACGAAGTCATGAATACCCTGGCCACGACGATGACCATGAATGCGGGCGAAAAGGAGCTGGAACTGGCCATCGCCGTCGAACCCGACGTGCCGCGGCGCCTGGTAGGCGACGCCCAGCGCCTGCAGCAGATTCTCGTCAACCTGGCCGGCAATGCCATCAAGTTCACCGAGAGCGGCGAAGTGGTGGTGGCCGTCAGTCTGGCCGAGAGCGAAAACGGGCGCGCCTGGCTGCGCTTCGAAGTGCGCGACACGGGCATCGGCATGACGGAGCTGCAGCAACAGCAGCTGTTTTCCGCGTTTTCACAGGGCGACCAGAGCATCACGCGGCGCTTCGGCGGCACGGGCCTGGGCCTGGCCATCAGCAAGCAGCTGATCCACATGATGGGCGGCGACATCGCCGTCGCCAGCAGCGAAGGCAAGGGCAGCCGCTTCTGGTTCAGCGTGCCGTTCGACATGCTGGCGCAGCCGGCCGAAACGCGGCGCACGCCGGCCTTGGGCCAGCTGCGCCTGCTGGTGGCCGACGATAACCGCACCACCCGCGAACTGATCGTCAAGCTGATCGAGGCGTGGGGCTGGCTGGCCGACGAAGTGGACTCCGGCTTTGCCGCCATCGAACTGTACCGCGAACGCCTGGCGCAGCAGCAACCCTACGACGTGGTGCTGGCAGACTGGCACATGCCCGTCATGGACGGCCTGGCCACGGCCAAGGCCATTCGCCAGGCGGCCATCGGCCAACGCCAGCCCATCGTGGTCATGGTCAACGCCTTCGCGCGCAATCACCTGGAGGAAATTTCCAGCGCCGCCGAGGCCGATGTCGTGCTGATGAAGCCGATCACGGGATCGAGCCTGTTCGATGCCCTGCACCAGGCGCTGATCACCAAGAACGACGGCGGCGAGCAGCGCATCTTGCACCAGCCGCTGGGCACGGAGCTGGCCGGCGCGCATTTCCTGCTGGTGGAAGACAATCATTTGAACCAGGCCGTGGCGCGCGGCATCCTCGAGCACATGGGCGCCACTTTGGACGTGGTGGGCGACGGCTTGCAAGCCGTGGAACGGCTGCGCACGGAGGCGCTGCGCTACGACATCGTGCTGATGGACATGCAGATGCCCATCATGGACGGTTTCAGCGCCACCCACATCATCCGCACGGAACTGCGTTTGAGCCTGCCCGTGATCGCCATGACTGCCGGCGTGCTGGCGTCCGAGCGCGAGCGCTGTATGACGGCCGGCATCAGCGATTTCATCGCCAAGCCCGTGGTGGTGGAAGAGATGATGGAAGTCATCCTGCGCCACCTGCCCAAGCGCCCGCAAGTGCAGACGGCCGAGCCGGCGCCCGTTGCCGATGAGGAAGTGTTTTCCATGGCGCCGCTGATGCGCGTGATGGGGCGCGATGCAAAGGGGCGCGGCGTGCTGCGGCGCATGGTGGAAGACGCGCTGAACAAGGGCATGACGCCCGCGCGCGACGCCGAAACAGCGTTGCAGGAGGACCGCCACAGCGACGTGGCGCGCATCCTGCACGGCGTGCGCGGTTCCGTCGGTACGCTGGGCACGAAGCGCCTGATCCGCGCCGCGTTTGCCACCGAGGAAGCCATCGACGCGGGCCGCCTGGACGAGGTGCCGGCGCTGCTGGCGCACACGGCGCAGGAACTCGAGCAGGCGCTGGCCGCCGCGCGGGAGTGGCTGGCGCGCTTACAAGATTAAATCAGGCCGGTACGCCCAGAATCACGCTGGAAGCCTTAAATATAGCCGTCACCTTGCTGCCGATCTCAATGCCCAGGTCGGTGCTGCTCTGGTTCGTGATGATGGCAGCGATCGTGCCGCCACGCGGCAAGTCCAGCACCACTTCCGTGTTGACGGCGCCCGTCTGCACGCGCGTCACCAGTCCGGCCAATTGGTTGCGCGCGGAAAAGCGCGCTCCTTCGCCATCGAGCACGAGGATGATCGACGACGCCTTGATCAGCGCAAACGCTTCCGCGCCCGGCACCAGGCCCAGGCTTTCGCTGCTGCCCTGCGTGACGATGGCCACGATGTGCTGGCCGCCTGGCAATGCCAGGGTGACTTCATCGTTGACGGCGCCCTGTTTCATTTCAGCAACTTTGCCCAGGAATTGATTGCGTGCCGTGGTTTTCATGGCCATTCTCCGTATGAGTAAAAGATCGTCGGCGATGCCTTCCGCCTGGCTGCCCAGCTGGCGCAGGTAACGGGCATGCTCGCGCTCGATGATACGGAAATTGTCGACCAGCTGGCGCCCCCGTGGGGTGAGCCGCGTGCCGCCGCCGCCCTTGCCGCCCGTCAAGCGCTCGACCAGCGGCTCGCCAGCCAGGTTGTTCATGGCGTCAATGGCGTCCCAGGCCGCCTTGTAGCTCATCTTGACGAGTTTGGCCGCCTGCGTGATGGAGCCGCATTCGGCGATGGCGCCCAGCAATTCCACGCGGCCGACGCCGCCCAGGTGCTCGCCGCCCACCGTCATCCATACCGAGCCTTGCAGGCCGATTTCTGCTGCCGCTGATTTATCCAATGCGTTCACCCAATGCCCTATTTTCTTCCATGCTGTCAATTTGTCCGTCACGCAAGTACAGCACATGCTCGCCCAGGATGCGCGCATCTTCCGGATCATGCGTGATCAGGATCATGGGCACGTCCAGGCGCTGCTGCCACTGGCTCAATTCCAGACGCATTTTGACACGCAGGGCCGGATCGAGGGCGGCAAACGGCTCGTCGAGCAGCAGCGCGGCCGGCTCGGCCACGAGCGCCCTCGCCAGCGCCACCCTTTGGCGCTGGCCACCGGACAACTCGTCGGGGAACTGGTGCGCCAGTTCCTGCAAATGAAACGCGGCTAGCCAATGCTCGACTTTCTGCAATTTTTCGCGCGCACGCGGGTTGAACCAGCCCCGCGCCAGGCCGAAGCCCACGTTCTGGCGCACCGTCAGGTGCGGAAACAGCGCGTAGTCCTGGAACAGGTAGGCCACGTTGCGCTGCTGCGGCGGCAGGTTGATGCCGGCGGCGGAATCGAACAGGGTACGGCCATTCAGGCGGATATGGCCGGCGTCCGGTGTCAACAGTCCGGCAATGGCTTTCAGGGTCATGCTCTTGCCGGCGCCGGACGGGCCATACATGGCGATGCGCTGGCTGCTGGACGTGCATTGCACCTGCAGCTCGAAGCGGCGTTTGCCGGAGCGCAAGGTGGCGCGAAGGTCGAGGTCGAGTTGCATAGGCGTCATCATCAGTGTCATTTGTGCGCAATGCGCCCGGGCGCCAGACGGCCGGCCGACAACAGCACCACGATGCAAACGGCAGAAGTAATCAGCACCAGGGTGTTGGCGACGTCGTCCTGGCCTGCCTGCACGGCTTCATACACGGCCACTGACAAAGTTTGTGTCTTGCCGGGAATACTGCCGGCCACCATCAGGGTGGCGCCAAACTCGCCCAGCGCGCGCACAAAACCCAGCAGCACGCCGGCCAGGATGCCGCGCCAGGCCAGCGGCAAGGTCACGCGGAAGAAAATCGCCATTTCCGAGATGCCCAGCACGCGGGCCGCCTGCTCCAGTTGGCCGTCGACCGCCTCGAAGGCGGCGCGCGCCGGCTTGAAAACGAGGGGAAAGGCGACCACCGTGGAGGCGATCACGGCGCCCTGCCAGGTAAAGATGAGGTTGATGCCGAAGTTGTCTTGCAGCCAGATGCCCAGCGTGCCGCGCCGGCCCAGCAGCACCAGCAGGTAATAGCCGAGCACGGTGGGCGGCATCACCATCGGCAGGGTCAAGAGGGCGTCGAGCAGCTCACGCCCGGGAAATCGCGTGCGCGCCAGCAGATAGCCCGTGCCGATGCCGAGCAGCAAATTGAGCGCCGTGGCCCAGGCCGCTACTTTGAGCGACAGGGCCAGCGCGGTCCAGGCAATATCCATGCGGGCGCGTGCCTAAGTTATGGTTTCTTGAATCCGTACTTGGCGAGGATGGCTTGCGCCGGCGCCGTCTGCAGGTAGCTGACGAAGCGCTTCGCTTCGGCGGCATTGCCGCTGCTCTTGATGGTGGCGATCGGGTACAGCACGGGCGCCTCGAGCGGCACCTCCAGCACGACGTTGACTTTATCCTTCATGATGGCCGCGTCGGTGGCGTAGACAAAGCCCGCATCGACTTCGCCGCGCGCCACATAGTCGAGCGACTGGCGCACATTCTGCGTGCCGATGGCTTTAGCTTGCACGGCGTCCCACAGCTTCGCCTTTTTCAGTGCGCCTTCCGAATAACGGCCGACGGGCACGCTGGCCGGGTTGGCGATGGCCACGCGGGTCACGCCCTTGTGCGTCAGGTCGCTCAAGCTCTTGATACCCAGCTTGCTATCGTGCGGCACGATCAGCACCAGGCTGTTGCTGACGAAGTCCATGCGGTCGGTCGGCAGCACCAGGCCCTGCTTTTGCGCCGCATCCATGGTTTCCTGGTCGGCCGAGGCAAACACGTCCACGGGCGCGCCCTTGACGATCTGCTGCAGCAGCACGCCCGAAGCGGCGAAGTTCAAGGACACCTTGCTGCCCGGATACTGCGCCTCATAGCTTTGCGCCGCATCCTTGAACGCATTCGTCAGACTGGCCGCAGCCGACACCACCACTTCGCCGGCCAGGGCGGACGAGGCGACGGTGGCAAGCAGGGCGGCGCCGAAGAATTGGGCGAGAGGGGTGAGGCGCATGGTCGTATCCTTGTAAGTGAACGGTGAACAAGGAGCGTAATATACACTTATATATAGCGTTCTACCATGGCACAAGTCAAGACAGCACAAGGTCGATTCCCTGATATACTGTATATAAACACAGTATACCGAGGCACCCCATGGAACTGACAGACAAGCTGGAAATCCTGGCCGATGCGGCCAAGTACGACGCGTCCTGCGCCAGCAGCGGGGCGCCCAAACGCGATTCCATCGGCAAGGACGGCTTTGGCGCCACCTCCGGCATGGGCATTTGCCACAGCTACACGCCGGACGGGCGCTGCGTCTCGCTGCTGAAAGTGCTGCTGACCAATTACTGCCTGTACGATTGCCAGTACTGCGTCAACCGCCGTAGCTCGAACGTACCGCGCGCGCGGTTTACGGTGGCCGAAGTGGTGAAACTCACCGCCGACTTTTACCTGCGCAACTACATCGACGGCCTGTTCCTCAGTTCCGGCATCATCCAGTCGGCCGACTACACGATGGAGCAGCTGGTACAAGTGGCGCGCGAGTTGCGCGAGGTGCACCAATTCCGCGGCTACATCCATCTGAAAACCATCCCCGATGCCGATCCGGGCCTGATCGCGCAGGCGGGCCGCTATGCCGACCGGCTCAGCGTCAATATCGAACTGCCGACGCAAGACAGCGTGCAAAAGCTGGCGCCGGAAAAAAGCGTGCACACGATCAAGCTGGCGATGGGGGCGATCCGCCGCAAGCTCGATGAAAAGGCGGAAGAACCGCGCTCGCCGCGTTTCGCGCCGGCAGGGCAGAGCACACAGATGATCGTCGGCGCCGACGCCAGCGACGACCAGCAAATTCTCTCCACGGCCGAGACCCTGTACGGCAGCTACAAGCTCAAGCGCGTTTACTATTCGGCCTTTAGCCCGATCCCCGACAGCCCGAACAGCGTGCCGCTGGCGCCGCCGCCCATGCTGCGTGAACACCGGCTGTACCAAGCTGATTTCCTGCTGCGCAGCTATGGCTTTCAGGCCAGCGAATTGCTCCCGAGTACGGGCGGCAACCTGGCGCTCGACATCGATCCCAAGTTGGCCTGGGCGCTGGCGCACCGCGAACATTTTCCGCTGGACTTGAACCGCGCGGCGCAGCACATGATCGCGCGCGTGCCCGGCATCGGCTTGCGCAATGCGCAGCGCATCGTCGACCTGCGCCGTTTGCGGCAGGTGCGCTACGCCGATTTGTCGCGCCTGCGCTGCAGCATGAAAAAGATTGCGCCGTTCATCATTACGGCTGATTACTTTCCCGCGCGCGACACCACCGCCTCGGAACAGCTGCGCCGCACTATGGCCGATGTGCCGCGGCAGATGAATTTATGGCCGGAGCTGCAGGCCGCATGAGTACGATGGTGCGGCTGGCGCAGTCGTTCGACGAGTGGCGCGCGGCCGCACGCGAACTGATCGCGCGCGGCGTGCCACCTGCCGACGTTGCCTGGCAGTCGCAACCCGGTGATGGCGACCTGTTTTCCTCCACGCCAGATGCAACGGATACCAGCGCGCCACTGCTGCGCCTGCCCCGTCCCTTGGTGGAACTGCTGGAGGCTGCCGCCTGTTTCAGCGCCGCCGACCGCTGGGCCTTCCTGTACCAGGTGCTGTGGCGCTGGCAACTGGGCCAGCACGACGTGATGTCGCCTGCCGATACGGACGGCGCGCGCCTGCACGCCATGGCCAAGGCCGTACACCGCGAAGAGCACGACATGCACGCGTATGTACGCTTCCGCGAGCGGGCCGAAAGTGACGGTGCCCCCCGTTTTGTCGCCTGGTTCGAGCCGACCCACGACGTACTGCCGCAAGTGGCGCGCCATTTCGCGCGCCGCATGGGCACCATCAGCTGGATGATCGCCACGCCCACGGCCACCATGCTGTGGGATGGCACGACCTTGCGCGCCGGCCCCGCATTGCTGCGCGGCGCAGCCGACATCGATGACGCGGGCGAAGCGCTGTGGCTGACGTATTACCGCAGCATCTTCAACCCGGCGCGCGTGAATGCGGACTTGCTGCACAGCCATATCCCCTCGCGTTTCTGGAAGAACTTGCCTGAAGGAGCCATCGTGCCCGCCATGCTCAGCGGCGCCGCGAATGGCGAACGGCGCACGGGGCAGACCGCTAGCGTGGGCCAGCGCAGTGGCGCCACCATGATCCCGATTTCCGCCGAGCGCGCCCAGCCCGCGCGCGCGGCAGCCACCACTTTGGACCAGTGCCGCCGCTGCGAACTGTGGCAACACGCCACGCAAGCCGTGCCCGGCAGCGGCCCGCAACAGGCGCGCATCATGCTCGTCGGCGAGCAACCGGGCGACCAGGAAGACCTGGCGGGACTGCCGTTTGTGGGCCCGGCCGGCGCGCTGCTGGACCAAGCGATGCACGATGCGGGCATGGCGCGCGACAGCATCTATCTGACCAACGCCGTCAAGCATTTCAAGTGGGAACCGCGCGGCAAGCGCCGCCTGCACAAGACGCCCGCGCAGCGCGAAATCCTCGCCTGCCATGGCTGGCTGGAAGAAGAGATCGATCATGTCAAACCACAGGTGATCGTGGCGCTGGGCAGCACGGCGTTAAAGTCCGTGCTGCAAGATGGCACAGCCACCATGACGCCGCTGATCGGCACGCCCATCCAGCACGACGGGCGCTGGCTGGTTGCCGTGTATCACCCCTCATATGTGCTGCGCGCGCCGGACGAGGCCAGCTGGCGGCAGGCGTATGCGGTGATTATTGCTGGGCTGCAGCAGGCGATGCGGCTACTACAAGACCAGGATCACAGCGTCGACGCAGGCACTTCCTCCCCCGCATCACGCCGCGCATAGCGCTGCGCAATCACGGCGCAGATCATCAACTGGATCTGGTGGAACAACATCAGCGGCAAAATCACCATGCCCAGCGAACGCGTGGAGAACAGCACCTTGGCCATAGGCACGCCGCTGGCCAGACTTTTCTTCGATGCGCAAAAGACGATGGCGATTTCATCTTCCTTGTTGAAACCCAGGCGGCGGCTGACAAAGGTCGAGATGCCCAGCACCAGCGCCAGCAGCAGCAGGCTGATCAGGCCCAGCGCGACCAGGGTTTCCACCGAGATCGTATGCCACAGGCCTTCGCTGACGGCTTCGCTGAACGCCGTGTAGACCACCAGCAAAATCGAGCCCTGGTCGACGTACTTCAAGGTGGCCTTGTGACGGTCGACCCAGCGGCCGATCCAGCGGCGCAGGAATTGGCCGGCCAAAAATGGCAGCAGCAACTGCATGACGATGGCGAGCACCGCGTCCACCGACGACTTGCTTTCCGCGCCCTTGGCCACCAGCAAGCCGACCAGGATGGGGGCGAGGAAAATACCGATGAAATTCGAGGCCGAGGCGCTGCAGATGGCAGCCGGTACGTTGCCGCGCGCCATGGCCGTCATGGCGATCGACGATTGCACGGTGGATGGCAGGGCGCACAGAAACAAAATGCCCATGTACAGGTCGGGCGTCAGAAACGTCAGCGCCAACGGACGCAGGGCCAGACCCAGCAGCGGAAACAGGACAAAGGTGCTGGCCAGCACCAGCAAGTGCAGCCGCCAGTGCATGGCGCCGGCCACCACGGCTTCGCGCGACAGCTTGGCGCCGTGCAGGAAAAACAGGGCGCCGATGGCAACGGTGGTGATATTGCCGAAGACCACCGCCGTCATGCCCGTGCAAGGCAGGAACGTGGCCAGCACCACGGTGACGAGCAGAGCAACGGTAAAACTATCGGGTTTCAGATTGCGCAACAGGGCAGCGGTAGAAAAAGAAGACATGCGGTAACCTGGTAGCGGCGCAGTCTTGCAACACTGTGCCGGGTATGACAAACAGCGCCGGGAGCGGCGCCAGTGCCGGCTATTCTACCGTTGAATTTGATTCCTCATTGCTAGAAATGATGCTGTAAGAATGACAGGGGCTTTGCTGTCGCATTATTTGCGCTTCCAGTGATTCATCTAAAAAGAAACAAAATTTCCACAATTAAAATATTTTCATAGATAAATAAACAATGCCAATTTACACTGATTTGTTTTGAAAATTACAACTACATCTAGGGTAAATATGTTTAAGTTATCTATTGTTTTAGCATCACTGGCGTTGACTGGCTGCGCATCCGTCGCGGGCGAAAAATTTCAACCGGTATCTATCCAAACCATCCATGACAGCAAGGAAGTATCCGGCATTGGTTGCAATCTCAGCAACGATGCAGGTAACTGGTTCCTTGTCAGCCCAGGTAGCGTTATGGTGCATAAGAGTACTGGCGACATGATCGTCGACTGCAAGAAAGGCAATCTGTCAGGGAGTTCGACTTTGGTATCGAAGTCGAATGGTGCCGTATGGGGCAATATTCTCCTGGGCGGCGGCATCGGCTACATTGTCGACCGGAACACGGGGGCGGGCTTTGATTATCCCAATACGACAACTATCCAGATGCGGGACATCGCCACCGCCCCGGTGGCACTGCCGTCCCCGCAAGCAGCTTCCGAAACCGTCAAGGCCAATTGAATAGTCAAAAAAATGCCCTGTCCGCAGACAGGGCAACCCGGAGTAAAGTACAGCGCGAGGGATTAACCGGCGGCTTTGACTTTCAGCTCGTTCTTGATTTCTTTCACGCCGCTCACGGAAGCGACGATCTGCACGACGCGGTCACCCGCTTCGGCGCTCGGCACATCGCCCGACAGCACAACGACACCTTGCTGGGTTGCTACCTTCACTGGCAGGGCAGCGGCTTGCGCATCGGCGCTCAGGGCGGCCTTGGCCGAGGAAGTGATGGTTTCATCAGGGATGGCAGCGGCAGCGTTGGCGGCCACTACGGTGTCAGCAGGAGCTTGTGCTTTTGGGGCGGAGTCAGCTGCATGCGAAGCGGTGATCGAGGCGCCCGACAGTACGATAGCGGCGACTAGGGTATTGAACAGTTTCGATGTTTGCATGGTAGTTCCTCTCAATGAAGTTAAAAGCTTCTTACTTGGCTATAGCAATAAACAGCAACACGTTGAAGCGTCACATATACCCATACAGCAAGCACCGTGCCAGCTTTTAAATTACCTTCAAAATCAACGACTTACTTGCAAACCCGATTTTTCCAGCCCGTTTCAGCCGGATCTGCCCCGAAAAACGGGGCTTTTTGTCGCCTGACAGCGACAGCTTGTGGCAAGACAATCAATATTTCTCGGTAAGTCTTTGATTATCCATGCTTTATTTTTGTCGCTATTCAGCGACAGGGTCGCCGTCAAGCCGGAACAGGGCCGGCGTCAGCTCGTATTTCTGTAGTAAACGGTAGAACTCCGTGCGGTTGCGGTCGGCCAGGCGGGCCGCGTCGGCCACGTTGCCGTCCGTCAGGCGCAGCAATTGAATCAGGTAGTCGCGCTCGAAGCGCTGCTTGGCTTCGTTGTAACTGAGCGCTTCCAGCGACGGCACGCGCAAGGCCCGTTGCACCAGGCTCAGGGGTACCAGCGGCGCCGTGGCCAGCGCGCACACTTGCTCGACCACATTGACCAGCTGGCGCACGTTGCCGGGCCATGGCGCGCTGACCAAGGCAGTGAGGGCGTCGGGCGCGAAGCCGTTCAGGGGCTTCTGGTACTTGGCCGCCAGTTTCTGCAGGAAATGATTCGCCAGCAGGGCGATGTCTTCGCGGCGCTCGGCCAGCGACGGCAGGGTCAGGGTCACCACGTTCAGGCGGTAATACAAGTCTTCGCGGAATTGCCCTTCCGCCATGGCCACGTCCAGGTCGCGGTGCGTGGCGGACAAGAGCCGCACATCCACGGGACGCGTCTGGTCGGCACCGACGGGGCGCACGGCCCGCTCCTGCAGCACGCGCAGCAGTTTCACCTGTAGCGGCAGCGGCATGTCGCCGATCTCATCTAAAAACAAGGTGCCGCCATCGGCCGCCAGGAACAGGCCTTCACGGTTGCCGACGGCCCCCGTAAACGAGCCCTTCACGTGACCGAACAGTTCCGATTCCAGCAACTGCTCGGGGATGGCGCCGCAATTGACGGCGATGAAAGGTGCCTTGGCGCGGCGGCTGGCGTTGTGCAGGGCACGCGCCAGCAACTCCTTGCCCGTGCCACTGGGGCCACGGATCAGGATGCTGGCGTCCGAGCCGGCCACCAGCTTGGCTTCGGCCAGCAGCTCGGCCATCTGCGCGCTGCGGCTGATCAGCTCGGCGCGCCAGCTCTCGTCGCCGGACGCTGGTGCCGGCATGACGGTAGACAGGTTGATGGCATACGCCACCTTTTCCATGAGCAGCTTGCCATCGAACGGCTTCGTCAGGTAGGCAAACGCGCCGCGCGCCGTCGCCTCGACGGCGTCGGGGATGGTGCCATGCGCCGTGAGCAAAATGACGGGCAGGGCCGCATGCTGGCGGCGGATTTCATCGAACAGGGCCAGGCCATCGCGGCCCGGCAATTGCACGTCAGTAATGACCAAGGCCGGCAATTCCACGGCCAGGCGGGCCAGCGCCGCTTCCGCGCTGCCCACGGCCGTGACCCGATAATTGCCCGCTTTCAAGCGGATGGTCAGCAGGCGCAGCAGGTCAGGGTCGTCGTCGACCAATAAAATGTGGGCGTGCTCGCTCATTTCGGCACTCCTGCGGCTGGGCGCACGGACAGGCTGCGCTCGATGTTTTTCAGCGCTTCCAGTTTTTCATTGAGCTGATCGATACGGCGTTGGGCGTCGCGCAACTGGGTGTTGAGCTTATCGATGCTGTCTTCCTGGCGGCGCAGTTCCGCATATTGGCTGCTGAGCAATTGCACCAGCGGCGCCAGCAATTGTGCATCCTTGCCCGTGGCCGTGAGCAATGGTTCGAGCAGCGCTTGCGCGCGGGCAAGGTCGCCGGCACCACGCAAGGCCGCTTGCAGCATGGCGCGGCGGACGGTGCTGTGCGGCGCGTGATCGGCCTTCGCCAGGTCCAGCTGCGCTTTCACCAGTTCCGACGGCGTCATCAGGCGCAAGGCGCCTTGATACGCCAGCAGTTCGGCCAGCTGGGGGTCCATCACCACCACGACGCGCGGCGGCGTTTGCACCAGCACGGGCGTCTGGGTGGGGGCCTTGGCGGCGCAAGCGCCCAATAGCAGCGCGCAGACCGCCATGCCAGCCAGGGAAATTCTCGTCATCATAAGGGCAGTTCTATCCGAAAATGCGCGCCAGCGGGGCGCGGTAAAAGAGTCACGCTGCCATCGTGGGCGGCGACATATTCGCGCACGATGGACAGGCCAATGCCATTGCCGTTGCGCGCGGCGGCCGCCTGGCGCACTCCTTGGTAAAACGGTTCAAAAATACGCGCGGCATCCTCGGGCGCCACGCCAGTGCCTTCATCGATGCAGTCGATGCGCACACGGCCGCCTTCGCTGGACAAGGTAAAGCGCACGGTGCCGCCTTCCGGGCTGAAGCGCACGGCGTTCGACAGCAGGTTCGCCAAGGCCGTCGCCAGCTTGTCGCGGTCGGCCTGCACGCTCAAGGATTCGCCCTGCACCTCGACGGTCAGGCGGCGCGCCAGCCATTGCAAGCGCTGCCCGGCCACCACATCTTGCAGCAAGACCAGCAAGTCGACCTTGCTGCGTGCCAGATGCTGGGCGTCAAAGGCGGCAGTATTGTAGCGCAGCAAGTCTTCGATCTGGGTTTGCAAGGAGGCCGTGTTTTGCTGCAGGATGCCGGCGATTTCGCGCTGGCCATCGCTGAGCTTGCCGGCCACTTCGTCTTCCAGCAAGGCCACGCCTTCGCGCAGGGCCGCCAGCGGCGTCTTCAGTTCGTGCGAGATGTGGCGCAGAAAGCGTTCCTTGTCCGCGTCGAGGTCTGCCAGGCGCTGGCGCAGCCAATCGAGCTGCTGGCCCAGGCGGCGCGTGTCAGCCGGGCCACCGACGACGATGGGCTGGTCATAGCGCTTGTCGCCCAGGCGCCCGATGGCCGTCTCGATGCGGCGCAGCGGACGCGACAGCAAGAAGCCGAAGCAGGTGGCCAGCACGGCCGCCAGCAACACGGCGCCGCCCACCAGCACGCTCAGCACGCGGCGCTGGCGTTCCAGCTCGGCCAGCAAGGCATCGTTGCGGCTGCCGATTTCCGTCTTGCTTTCGCGCGCCAGGCGGTCATTGATCTGCGTCATGCGGGCAAACGCGCGGTAGACGACGGCGTGGCCATCGCGCTTGCGACGTTTTCCCGCTTGCAACACTTCCCAGGCCGCTTGCGCTTGCACCATCCACTCGTCGGCCAGTTGGGGCGCGAACTCGGGCGTGGCGCGGTTCAGCAACTGCAGCGCCGCCGTCGCTTCGTCGCGGGCCGCCGCGTAGCGCTCGCGGAACACGGGATCATCGAGCACGAGGAACTGGCGCGCGCTACGCTCCATGGCCAGGGTGCGCTCGGACAAACGCTGCGACTGTTCCGTCAGGGCAATCGCCTGCGCCGCCGTCTCGCGCCCCAGGCGCGCCAGGTACTCCAGGGTCAGCAGGGCTTGCACGGAGGTGGCTGTCAAAATGCCCGTCGTCAAAATGAAAGCGGCAAATAACAGTTGGCGAAAGGACAGTCTGGACAAGGTAAGCGCCTTCGGATCAGTCAGCAAGGGGAAAAGGCGCATGGTACGCTAAGCCTCCATCCCAGGGCGCCACCTGTCCACAAATAGTTTATTTAGCAATATTGTTGCTTTTGCGTCCGACAAGCAAGCCTCGGCGGCGGCGCGCAGATACTCCTAGTACAATAGGGAAAACTTCATACAGGCATCAAAGTGGCACCCCGCCCTGGCGGCCAGCCCTGGCATTGTGCCACTTTGCCCCCACATGTCATGCAGCCCAACCGACTATCCGTATCACCTACCGCAGAGATCCCATACCGCATGAGCACATTTGAAAAAGTCAGCAGCAACTTCATTCCAGTCTTGCAGGCAACCATCGAGCAATATGTCGAGCCAGCAACGGGCATGCGCCATATCCACATGCATACCGAGCAGGCTGAGATGGTGTTCCTGGTGGCCTTTCCCACTGTGCCGGAAGTGAGCGACGGGCGTGCCCACATCCTCGAGCATCTGGCCCTGTGCGGCTCGTCGCGCTACCCGGTGCGCGACCCCTTCTTCTCGATGCTGCGCCGCTCGACGGCCACCTTCATGAATGCGATGACCTATCCGGACCGCACCGTGTACCCGTTCGCCAGCACCGACCGCAAGGATTTCTTCAACTTGCTCGACGTCTACCTCGATGCCGCCTTCTTCCCGAACCTCGATTACCTGAACTTCCGCCAGGAAGGCTGGCGCCATGCGTTCGAAGGCGATAAGCTGGTGTACCAAGGCATCGTCTTCAATGAAATGAAGGGCGCCTTCAACAGCCCCATGCGCGCGCTCGACAGCGGCATCGCCAGCGCCTTGCTCAAGGGCACGACGTATGAAGTGGAATCGGGCGGCGATCCGCTGGTGATCCCGGAACTCACGCATGCCATGCTGAAAGAATTCCACGCCAGCCATTACCATCCTTCGCAAGCCGTGATCATGACTGCCGGCAATATCGAAGCGTCGGCCGTGCAAGAGCAGGTTGCCGAACGCGTGCTGTCCAAGCTCAGCGGTTTTTCCGAGCGCCGCTTGCCGCAACTGGCTCCCGCGTGGACCACGCCGCAGGAAAACGTGGTGAAAATTCCTTCGCAGGAAGCGCGCGACGATGAGTTCGGCCTGCAATTCGCCTGGCTGATGGGCGAGTCGAGCGACCCCATCGCCTACTACCACGCGCATTTGCTGTCGCACGGCTTGCTCGGTGAATCCTCGGCGCCCGTCATGCGTGCCATGGAATCGGCCGGCTATGGCCGCCCATCGGACATGAATGGCCGCGACGCGGGCATCCGCCAGATGGTGTTCCACATCGGCATGGAAGGTTTAACCCAGGAACAGATCACCGATGCGCACCAGCGCATCTGGACGGCCCTGGAAGAAACGGCGGAAGAGGGCATCCCGGCCGCCGTGCTGCACGCTGCCTTGCGCGACATCAAGTACAGCCAGCGCGAGATCAGCAGCGGCCGCATGCCTTACGGCCTGGGACGCTTGCTGCACGCCTTGCCGCTGGCCATGTATGGCGGCGATGTGATGGATGCCTTCGACAATGCAGCCATCCTGGAAACCTTGGAACAGCAGATCGAAGACCCGGAATTCTTCAAGCAATTGGTGCGCGAACTGATCGCCAATCCGACCCGCTTGACCACGCACGTGGTGCCCGACAGCGCCTACTTCACGGACCGCGCGGCCCAGGAAGACGCCAAGCTGGCGGCCCTGCAAGCGCAGCTGACGGATGCCGAGCGCGAACACATCATCGCCGAATCGGCCGCGCTGGAAGCGCATCAGCAACTGCCATCGAATTCGGAAGTCTTGCCACGCATCCGCCCTGGCGATGTCAGCGCCGCGCCGCGTCCGGCCTTGCCGATCCCCCCGGCGATCGACGGCGCCGTGGCGTTTTCCATCGCATCGAACGGCATCAGCTATGCCAACGTGCTGTACGACGTGTCGAGCCTGCCGGAAGCGTCGTGGCCATGGCTGCGCCTGTACACGGACCTGGCGCCGGAACTGGGCGTGGGCGACATGTCGTTCGACGACGCCAGCGCCTGGCGCCAGAGCATGGTGCCCTCGTTCCACATCGGCCTGGAAGCCATTCCCCGTCCGCAGCAAGCGATGCGCGTGGAACTCTCGTTCTCGGCCAGCGGCTTGCGCGAAGAACACGCGGCGATTGCCGCCGTGCTGTCGGCCTGGATCGCCAAGCCCCGCTTCGATGAAGAAGAGCGCCTGGCCTTCCTGATCGAAAGCCTGGTGCAGGACAAATTGAGCAGCCTGGCCGAATCGGGCAACCGCTACGCCATGCTGGCCTCGGCAGCGCCCCTGTCGCCCACGCGCCGCTTCGACGACATTGTCGGCGGCCCGGCCGCGCTGCCGTTCTACCGCCGTTTGCAGCAACTGAGCAAGACGTCGGCAGGCTTGCAGGAAATCGCGCGCGAGCTCGACACCCTGCACGCGCACATCATCGCGCAGGCGCCAACCGTGTTGTGCGCCGGCCTGGAGCAAGATGGCATCACCCTGGCCCGCTTGCTGGAGTTGCCAACGGCTAGCACGGATGCGGCTACGCCAAGCGACACGGCGGCACCAGCAGCATTGCCACTGGCTAACACTGCCCTGCATGCGACGAGCCAGATCAACCATTGCTTCGTTTCCTGGGCCGTGCCTGGCGTGCACAATCCGGACGCTGCCGCCCTGGCTGTCGCCGCTGAACTGATGACCAACCAGGTGCTGCATACGGCCCTGCGCGAAAAAGGCGGCGCGTATGGCGGCAGCGCCAGCTATGCGGCCGGCGCCGGCACGTTCACCCTGAGTTCCTACCGCGATCCGCGCCTGGCCGGCACGTTCGCCGACTTCGGCACGACCCTGGATCAAATCCTCGATGGCGATTTCTCGCAAGAGCAAGTGGAAGAAGCCATCATCTGTGTCATCAAGGGTCTCGACAAGCCGCACTCGCCGTACGCGGAAGCGCTGACGGCGTGGAACATGCAGCAGCGGGGCACGACGGAAGCCGTGCGCCAGCAGTTCCGCACCGGCGTATTGACCTGCACCTTGAGCCAGATCAAGGAAGTCACGCGCACCTGGCTGAAAAACGGCCAGCAAAGCCGCGCCGCGTTTGCGGGCAACACGACGCAAGACCTGGCAGGCCTGGAAGTGGTCGACCTGCTGGCGCTGGCCAGCTAAGAGCGCCGTGCCGGATTCAATACCGCAACTATTGCGGTATTGAATTCGCTTCCATGTACATCAACTCCCATTGATGCCCATCGGGATCCTGGAAACTGTGGCCATACATGAAGCCGAAATCGATCGGCTCCTTGTAAATGCTGCCGCCCGCCTGGACGGCCTTTGCCACCAGGTCATCGACTTCGCCCCGGCTCTCGGCCGACAAACACACCAGCACTTCCGTCGCCACCTTGGTATCGCACAGCTGCTTGGGCGTGAATTGCTTGAATTTTTCGTGCGTCAAGAGCATGACGAAGATATCGTCGGCGACGATCATGCAAGTCGCCGTTTCATCGGTGAAATAGGCATTGAAACTGAAGCCCAGTGCCGTGAAAAAGGCCACGGAACGCTCAAGCGACTGCACGGGCAGATTGACAAAGATTTTGCGGGCCATCATGTCTCCTTGTAAGTCGAATGAGTACATCTTGCCCGCCGATTCTACACCGGCTTTTCAGCGCTTCGCGCGCGCCACGGTCTTGCGCGCGTAGTCGAAATGGCGGCTAAATGCGGCACTGAAATTGGCCGGGTGGCGGTAGCCCGGTTTATCAGCCCGGTTTATCAGCCCGTTTATCAGCTCGCTTGCGCCACCTGGCAAGCATTTTCCAGCAGCAACTTTGCCAGCTGCATGCGCAGCGCCAGCAGAGTGCCTTGCGGGCTGTCGTTGTGGCGGTAGTGCCAACCCTGCTTGAACTTGAACAAACTCAGCCCCACTTGCGCGCACAGGTAGTCGAGCGTGAGGTCTTGCGCCATCGGCTCCTGCATCAGCGCGTAGGCGCGCTCCAGTTTGGCAATGTCAGCCTTGGACCAGCGCGGCAAGGGGAACTGGCACAGCACTTGCGCAGCGCCGGCTTTGCCCGCATCGAGCGATACCAGGCCAGCGACTTCCCCATGACGCCCGTGCAAGTGCTGATCGCCCGCCAGGCGGCCAGTTAAAGCTTCGACAGCGCGTCGCCCAACTCATCGAAGACGAGGCGCAGCCGCTGCGCCAGCGGCCCCCGCTGCGGGCGATAAATATAGATGTCCCATGGCACAGGTTCTGCGGCGCGCATGACGGCCACCAGGCGACCGGCGGCCAGGTGGCTGTCGACGAGAAAGCTGGGCAGCTGGCCAAACGCCAGTCCTGCCAGCACGGCGGACAATTCCGCTTCCGCGTCATCGCACATGAAACGCGCGCCCGCCGGATAGATGTGCTGGCCATCGGCAAACAGCCATGGCCAGGCGCGGCCCGTGTTGCGGTCATGCATGGCGGTGGTCGGCAAGCGGTTCAAGTCGTCGAAGACGTCCGGGCTGCCGTGGCGCGCGATGCACTCGGGCGTGCCCACCACGTACAGCTGCGTCTTGGCCACTTTGCGCGCCACGAAACGGTTGTCGCGCAGCACGCCGATGCGCACGCCGATATCGATCTTTTCATTGACCACGTCGACCAGTTCATCGCTGAGGCGCAAGTCGAAATTGATCTTCGGATGGCGCAGGGCCAGGTCCGTCAGGGTCGGCAGAATCACGGCGCGCGCCAGCGAAGCGGGCGCCGTCAGGCGCACCAGCCCGGCCGGTTCATCGCCATTGTCGATATCGTCGTGTTCGAACAACTGGTCCACTTGCTGCACGGCTTGCTGCGCAAGAATGGCCAATTTCGCACCAAATGCGCTGAGCTGCACCTGCCGCGTATTGCGGTGAAACAGTAATTCACCCTGCAAGCGTTCCAGTTCCTGTACCGCGCGCGTGACGGCCTGCGGTGAAATGGCCAGGCGGATGGCCGCTTCCCTGAAACTGCCCAGTTCGGCAGCACAGCAAAAAATACGCAACATTTCCAGTCGATTCGACATAAGGCGGCCTCACGATGCTTCCCAATTTTGAAATTTTTTAAGCTTAGCATTCCATTGTTTGCAAGCATGATGGGCCAGCGACTGATGTCATCCGCAGCAGCGGCTGCCTCACGGTGCAGGCGTGTCAATCCGCACCTTGCTGCAGCGACTCGATGATCAGGCTGGCGAGCCGCTCGACGGGCGGCCTGGACACGCTGGAGGCGCGCAGCAGTTCCAGCGACAGCGGGGGCAGGGCGGGCAAGCCCTCCGCCACGTGATCGAGCGCGCGCACGGAAGAGGGCAAGCCCAGGCTGGTGCGCACCGTCACGCCCAGCCCGGCGGCCGCGGCGGCCCACAGGCCGGCCAGGCTGGGACTGGTGAACGCCGTGCGCCAGGCGATGCCAGCCCGGTCCAGCGCCTGCGTGGCGCAGCGCTGGAACAGGCAATCGCGGTCAAACGTAATCAAGGGTAACGGTTCGCCCGACCCGGGCCGCCAGTCCAGGCTGGACGAAGCGATCCAGCGCATGGCCGGCTCGGCAATATGCTGGCGCTGCTGCGGCGGATACTGCGCCACGTCGGCGATGCAGGCGCCACCCCACAGCAGGGCCAGGTCCAGCTGGCCCATGGCCAAGCCTTCCATCAGGGCCGTGTTACGCGCCACGTGCGCCTCGATGCGCACTTTCGGATGCGCGCGCGCAAAGCGCCCCAGCACGTCGGGCAGCAAGGCTTCGCCAAAATCCTCCTGCAAGCCCAGCCTGATCCAGCCTTCCAGTTCCGCGCCGCGCAAGGCAACGGCCGCCTCGTCGTTGAGTTCCAGCAAGCGGCGCGCATAACCGAGCAGAACTTCGCCGGCCGGCGTTAGCGCCAGTCCCCGGCCATCCTTGCGGAACAGGGGCATGCCCGCTTGCTCCTCGAGTTTTTTCAGCTGCGCGCTGACGGCCGAGGTGGAACGGCCCACCTTGTCGGCCGCGCGGGCAAAGCTGCCCAACTCGATGCCAGCTACATAGCTGCGCAAGAAGGCAATGTCAAAATTAAGCAGGCTCATGGCGCAGATTCAATCGTCCTATTTTATGGGATGGTGCAGCGAAAATTATCTGATATTCAGAATGATCGTAGCGCGCAACACTGTCAGGGTCAACCACTTTCCTCTCCATACCATGACCACCAGTTGCCCAGCTGTTCCTGTTCCCGTCTCCACGCCCGCGCTCGGCGATGCCCACCGCTGGAAAGTGCTGGCCGTGGGCGTGGCGGCCAATGCCAGCTTTTCCGCCGCCGCCAACGGCATGCCCACCACAGCCATCTGGCTGCGCAGCGGCTATCACCTGAGCAATACGCAACTAGGCGTGGCGCTGGGCGCCATGGGCCTGGGCGTGGCCCTGACCGAATTGCCGTGGGGCATGGCCACCGACCGCTGGGGCGACCGTCCCGTGCTGCTGACAGGCTTGCTAGGCACCATGCTGGCCTTGCTGTCCCTGCTGCTGTGGATCACGCCGCAGGATGGTAACGTGCCGCCCTTGTGGGCGCTGGCGGCCGGGCTGGCGCTGGTGGGCGTGCTGGGCGGTAGCGTGAATGGCGCCAGCGGTCGCGCCGTGATGCGCTGGTTCGGCACGGGCGAACGGGGTTTCGCCATGAGCATCCGCCAGACGGCCGTGCCGCTCGGTGGCGGCTTGGGTGCCCTCATCTTGCCCAGCCTGGCATCGCGCTTTGGCTTCATGCCCGTGTTTGGCGCCCTGGCCCTCGTATGCGGCCTGTCGGCGTTTTTTACATGGCGATGGATGCATGAACCCGATTTCTCTGCCGAGGCCGCCACGGACCCACAAAACGCGTCCATGGGCCTGTCCGGGGCCAAGCCGCCGCCACCGCTGCAAGGTCCCCTCAAGAACCGCAAAGTCTGGCGCATGGTGGCCGCCATCGGCCTGCTGTGCGTGCCGCAATTTGCCGTGCTCAGCTATGCCACCGTCTTCCTGCACGACCATGGCCACCTGGGCCTGGCCGCCATCACGGCGGTGATGGTAGCCCTGCAGGCGGGCGCCATGGTGATGCGCATCTGGAGCGGACGCCACACGGACCGCCACGCGAACCGGCCCGCCTACCTGCGCGGCTCGGCCCTGGTGGCGCTGGCCTCATTCGTCTTGTTGGGATGCATCGCCGGACTGGACGCGCCCGGCTGGCTGCTGATGGCCGCCGTGGTGGCTGCCGGCATCGCCGTGTCCGCCTGGCATGGCGTGGCCTACACGGAGCTGGCCACGGAAGCGGGCGGCGCCAATGCGGGCACGGCCCTGGGCATGGCAAATACGGCCGTCTACGTCGGGCTGTTCCTCACGCCGATGGCCATCCCGCACCTGCTGGCGGCCAGCAGTTGGCCCGTCGTGTGGTGGCTGGCGGGGCTGGTGGCGCTATGCACGTGGCCGCTGTTCCCCAAGACTTAAGGCAACGGCGAAATGCGATAGATACACCGCATGGCGTTCGTCAGCAAATGCTGTTCGCGCACGATGGTCGCGCCCGGCCCCACCACTTCCTGGAACAGCTGCAATTCGGAGCGGCAAAAGCCCTGGCAAGTGCGCGCGGCGGCGCAAATGGGGCAGTGGTCTTCGATCAGCAGCCAGTCGTTGCCATCGGCTTCCACGCGCGCCATGTAGCCCTCTTCATCGCGCACGGCCGCCAGTTGCTGCAAACGCGTGGGCAAGTCCGGCGCCGAGCATGCCAGCGCATACGCGCTGCGGCTTTCCTCTTCGCGCTGGGTAATGAGTTTATCCAGCCCCGCTTCGCCGAACAGCTGGCGCACCGAGCCGATCAGCTTGATCGTCAGCTGCGCATGCGTGTCGGGAAAGCGCGCATTGCCCGCTTCCGTCAAGACCCAGTTCTGGCGCGGCCGGCCAGCACCTGCCTGCGCTTCCTGGCGCCCCTCGATCAAGCCCGCCGCCACCAGCTTTTGCACTTGCTGACGCGCCGCCTCGCCCGTCATGTCCAGGGTCTTGGCCAGGGTGGCCGTGGAGACGGGTCCCTTGGTCTTGATGAAATATAGGATGCGCTCCGTCGTTTGCGGTGCCTCGCCATTATCCAAACGTTTACTTGTGTAATTCATTTCGCTCAACTATCATGGGGCCAGTTAACCAACTAATTGCTTGCATAATAGGCCGGTAGCTCCCCGCTGTCGAGGAGTTTCCACGTCCGCATGCAGGCAAGACACTTTTTGGACTGGAATCCCATGCAACTTCCGCACTCCATCTGGCTGTTTCACGCCATCCTCGCTACCGGCCTGGCCACCTGGCTCAGCCTGGCCGCGATGAACAATCTGCACGCCTTCCACGGCGCCGTCTGGGCCATCGGCAACACCATGCGCATGGACCCGCTGCGCCAGGACCCCACCATCCAGACGCCGCTGCTGCGTCGCGCCCTCACCTCATTGACCTTGCACCGGCTATCGCTGGGCGTGGTGCTGGCGCTGCAACTGCTGGCCGCCATCACCGCCTGGACGGGCGTGGTGCTGTTCTTTGGCGCCTCCCTGACGGCGGCGCTGCCTTGGCTGAACCTGGCCTTGTGCGCCATGGCCGCCTTTTTGCTGCTGATGCACCTGGGCGGCCTGTGGTTCGGCTACTGGATCGCCCAGGAAGGCTTGCAGACGACGCATTTGGTGCTGCTGCTGTGGACCTTGGGTTTGTTCTTTCTTTTCAACGCGCAGTGGACCTGATCAGCCTCCGCTGCGCCTCTTCTTTCCTGTTGTAAAGGACTTCATCATGAATACGAAACTCGTCGGCGCTTCCGCGCTGGCCATCACCCTGGCCGTCGCCGGTGCCGCGCTCTATCCGCGTGCCGACTCACATGCGGCCGATGCCGCCGCCTACCCCGCCACCAAGGTGGCCCTCGTGCCCGTCGTGCTGGGCACGCAGCAGCGTTTTTTTGCGGGCGTGGGTGAACTGGAAGCGGCGCGCCAGGTGCAGGTAGCGGCCGAAACGGGCGGGCGCATCACGCAGATCCGCTTCGCATCGGGACAGACCGTGGCAGCCGGCGCCATACTGGTGCAGCTCAATGACGCGCCGGAGCAGGCGGCCCTGCTGCGCCAGCGCGCGCAGCTGAAAAACGCGGAAAGCAGCCATGCCCGCACGGCGCAGATGGTCAAGGAAAAGGCCGCCACGCAGGAGCAATTGGATAGCGCATTGGCCGCGCGCGACGCGGCCCAGGGCGACGTGCGCCAGACGGAGGCGCTGATCGCGCAAAAGACCATCCGCGCACCGTTCGCCGGGCAGCTGGGCATTCGCAAAGTGCACGCGGGTCAGTACCTGAACGCGGCCGACACGGTGGCCAGTTTGATCGATACGCAGTCGCTGCTGGTGAACTTCGCCCTCGATGAACAGAGCAGTGCGAAGCTGGCGCCGGGCCAGGCCGTGCAAGTGCTGGTGGACGCCTATCCCGGCGAGGTTTTTACAGCCAGGATCAACGCCATCGATCCGCTGATCGCCCGCTCACGCATGGTGCAAGTGCAGGCAGCGCTGACAAATCCGCGGGGAGCGCTCAAGGCGGGCATGTACGCGAATGTGCGCGTGGCGCGCGAAGCGGGCCAGCAGCTGACGGTGCCGGAAACGGCCGTGACCTACAGCGCGTATGGCGACACGGTGTTTGTCGCGCAGCAGGAGGGCAAGCAGCCGCTCACCGTCAAGCGCGTGAGTGTCAAGCTGGGCGAGCGGGCCGGGGGTCGCGTGGCCATTCTTGACGGCTTGCGTGAAGGCCAGCGCGTGGTCGCCTCGGGCCAGCTGAAACTGGCCGACGGCATGGCCGTGCAGGCGGTGGCCAACACCCTGGACGAGGCCAAGCGCGCCGCGCCCAAGGCCGGTTCGTAAGGAGCACGCTACCATGAAATTTACCGACTTATTCGTGCGCCGCCCCGTGCTGGCGCTGGTGATCAGCACCCTGATTCTGATGCTGGGCGTGATCGCCATCAAGCAACTGCCGATACGCCAATATCCGATGCTCGAATCGTCCACCATCACCGTCACCACCAACTATCCGGGCGCCTCGGCGGAACTGATGCAGGGTTTTGTGACGCAGCCGATTGCGCAAGCCGTGTCGTCGGTGGAAGGCATCGACTACCTGACCTCGTCGTCGGTGCAAGGCAGCAGCACGGTGACCGTGCGCATGGAACTGAACCGCGATTCCACGCAGGCGTTGACGGAAGTCATGGCCAAGGTTAACCAGGTGCGCTACAAGCTGCCCGAAGGCGCCTTCGATCCTGTCATCGAGCGCTCGGCCGGCGATTCCTCGGCCGTCGCGTATGTCGGCTTTGCCAGCGAGAGCGTGTCGGCGCCCGCGCTGACGGACTACCTGGCGCGCGTGGTGCAGCCGATGTTCGCCACCATCGATGGCGTGGCGAAGGTCGACGTGTATGGCGGCCAGCAACTGGCCATGCGTTTGTGGATCGACCCGGCGAAACTGGCGGCGCGCGGCCTGACGGCGGCCGACGTGGCCGACGCCGTGCGGCGCAATAACTACCAGGCGGCGCCCGGCAAAGTGAAGGGACAATTCGTCGTCTCGAACATCAGCGTCAACACCGACCTGACCAGCGTGGCGGAATTCCGCGACATGGTCGTCAAGAAGGGCGGCGATGCAAAGGACAGCGCATCCCTCGTGCGCCTGAAGGACGTGGGCACGGTGGAACTGGGCGCGGCCGCGACGGAAACGAGCGGCATCATGGATGGCGTGCCAGCCGTGTACCTGGGCCTGTCACCCACGCCGGGCGGCAACCCGCTGGTGATTGTCGACGGCATCAAGAAACTGCTGCCGGAGATACAGAAAACCCTGCCGCCCGGCGTGAAAGTCGAGTTGGCATTCGAGACGGCGCGCTTTATCCAGTCGTCCATCGACGAAGTGGCGCACACCCTGCTCGAAGCGCTTGTGATTGTCTTCATCGTTATCTACCTGTGCATGGGTTCCTTGCGCTCGGTGCTGATTCCCGTCGTGACGATACCGCTGTCGATGCTGGGTGCGGCGGCGCTGATGCTGGCCTTCGGCTTCAGCATCAATCTGCTCACCCTGCTGGCAATGGTGCTGGCCGTGGGCCTGGTGGTCGATGACGCCATCGTCGTGGTGGAAAACGTGCACCGCCATATCGAGGAAGGCAAGACGCCCGTGGCGGCGGCCCTGGTGGGCGCGCGTGAAGTGGCCGGCCCCGTGATTGCCATGACGATCACCCTGGCGGCCGTGTATGCACCCATCGGCATGATGGGGGGTCTCACCGGCGCGCTGTTCAAGGAATTCGCGCTGACCCTGGCCGGCGCCGTGGTGGTGTCGGGCGTAGTGGCCTTGACCTTGTCGCCCGTGATGAGCTCCTTGCTGCTGCAGCCGAAACAATTGGAAGGGCGCATGGCGCGCGCCGCCGAGCATTTCTTCGAGGGCCTCACCAGCCGCTATGCGCGCCTGCTGGACCGCTCCTTGCACCACCGCTGGCTGAGCGCCGGGTTCGCCGCGCTGGTAATGGTCAGTCTGCCGTTTTTGTACCTGCTGCCGCAGCGCGAACTGGCGCCGGCGGAAGACCAGGCCAGCGTCTTGACGGCGATCAAGGCGCCGCAACACGCCAACCTCGATTACGTCGAGCGCTTCTCGTACAAGCTCGATGACATTTACAAAAATATTCCCGAAACGGCGTCGCGCTGGATCATCAATGGCGGCGAAGGCCCGGCATCGAGCATCGGCGGCATCAACCTCACGCCATGGGCCGAACGCTCGCGCAATGCAGCCGTCATCCAGGCAGAACTCCAGCACGCCGTGGGCGATGTGGAAGGCACCAGCATCTTCGCCTTCCAGCTGGCGCCCTTGCCGGGATCGAGCGGCGGCTTGCCCGTGCAGCTAGTCTTGCGCAGCGCGCAAGATTACGCCACCCTGTTCCGCACCATGGAAGACGTCAAGCAGCGCGCACGCGATAGCGGCTTGTTTGCCGTCGTCGACAGCGACCTCGATTACAACAACCCCGTGGTGAAAGTGCGCGTGGACCGCTCCAAGGCGAACAGCCTGGGTATCCAGATGCAGGATATCGGTGAATCGCTGGCCGTGCTGGTGGGCGAAAATTACCTGAACCGCTTTGGCATGGATGGCCGCGCGTATGACGTCATCGCGCAAAGCCCGCGCGAACAGCGGCTCACGGCGCAAGCCCTGACGCAGCAGTACGTGCGCGCCGACGATGGCAGCCTGCTGCCCCTGTCGGCCGTCGTGTCGGTGACGGAACAGATCGAGCCGAACATGCTGACACAGTTCAATCAGCAAAATGCGGCCACCTTTCAGGGCGTGCCGGCGCCGGGCGTAACCCTGGGCGATGCCGTGGCCTTCCTCGACGGTGTGGCGAAAACCCTGCCACCGGGCTTCAGCTACGACTGGCAATCGGACGCACGCCAGTTCGCCACGGAAGGCAATGCCCTGCTGCTGGCCTTCCTCGCGGCCGTCGTCGTGATTTACCTGGTGCTGGCGGCCCAGTATGAAAGCCTGACGGACCCTTTGATCATCCTGATCACGGTGCCCCTGTCGATTTGCGGCGCCCTGATTCCGCTGGCGCTGGGCTACGCCACCGTCAATATCTATACGCAGATCGGCCTCGTGACCCTGATCGGCTTGATCAGCAAACATGGCATCTTGATGGTGGAATTTGCCAACGAATTGCAGGTGCATGAACAGCTGGACCGCATCACGGCCATCCGCAAGGCGGCGCAAATCCGCTTGCGCCCCATTCTGATGACGACGGCCGCCATGGTGGTGGGCCTGGTACCGCTGCTGTTCGCTTCCGGCGCGGGCGCCAACAGCCGCTTCGGTCTGGGCGTGGTGATCGTTTCCGGCATGTTGATCGGCACCTTCTTCACCCTGTTCGTGCTGCCCACCGTGTACACCTTTTTGGCCCGCCGCCATACGGCCGACCATGCCACGCCGCGCGCGCGCGACCTGTCGCAGGCGCTGAAGGAATCCCTATGAAAAACTACCGCTTTCTTGTCTCCCTTTTCCCCCTGCTAGCCGGCTGCGTCGTCAGTCCCGCCTACGTCACGCCAGGCACGCCCGACGTCCATCTGGCCAGTCCGCAGCAAGCGCAATTCGCGCCCGGTGCGAGCGCCGTCAGCGAGACCGCCTGGTGGACATTTTTCGACGATGCGCGCCTGTCGCAACTGATCGCCAGCGCGCTCGAACACAACCTCGATATCGCGCAGGCGCAGGCGAACTTGCTGGCCGCGCGCGCCGTCTTCGACGAGCGCCGCCTCGATGAACTGCCTGCCGTCACCAGCCAGGCGGGATGGCAACGCCAGGTGCAGCAAAACACAGCCGATAGCCGCGCCGCCAGCGCCAGCACGCGCGTGGGCTTCGACGCGCAATGGGAAATCGACCTGTTCGGCCGCCTCGCCCATATCAGCCGCTCGGCGCAGGCGCGCGCCGACGCGGCGCAGGCGGATTTGCGGCAAGTGCAGTTGACGATAGCCGCCGATGTGGCGCGCAATTACTACGAGGCCCTGGGTTACCAGCAAAACCTGGCGCTGACGCAGGCGCAGGTGCAAAGCTGGCGCGATACGGTGGCCCTGATCGACGCGCGCATCCGCGCCGGCAGCGGCTTGCCGGAAGAACGCCACAACGCGCTGGCCAACCTGGCGCGCAGCGATGCGATGCTGCCTTCCTTGCAGGCGGGCCTGCGCCAGGCGCAGTATCGGCTCGATGTGCTGAGCGGCCAAGCGCCGGGCGCCATTTCGCTGGCGACCATGCCGCGCCAGGAAGCGCCGCTGGCGGGCCAGCTGCCGCTCGGCGACGTGAACCGCTTGATCAAGCAGCGTCCCGACGTGGTGCGCGCCGAGCGCCTGCTGGCAGCTTCCAGCGAAGACGTGGGGGCGGCCACGGCCGACCTGTATCCGCGCCTGAGCCTGGGTGGCTTTTTAGGCTTCTTTGCGCTGCGCGGCAGCGGCGTGTTCGATGGCGGCGCGCGCGCCTTCGAGGTAGCGCCCTCCGTCAGCTATCCAGCCTTCCGCCTGGGCAGCGTCAAGGCACGCTTGCGCGGCACGCAGGCGGAGGCGCAGGGCGCCCTGGCGCGCTATGCGCAAGCCATCCTGGTGGCGCAGGAAGACGTGGAAAACGCCGTCACGCAACTGGCGGAAAACCAGACGCGATTGGCTTCCTTTCTGAAATCGGCGCGCCACGGCAATGCCGCCCTCGATATCGCCAACACGCGCTATCAGAGCGGTTCCGGCAGTTACCAGGCGGTGCTGGAAAATCAGCGCGCCTTGTACGATATCCGGCGCGAAGCGTTGCAGGTGGAAACGGCGTCCTATATCGATGCGATCGCCCTGTACAAGGCGCTGGGATGGGGGCACACTATGTGAAATATCGAGGGCGATTTTACGGCGCAGCTGCACGTGGCGGCGCAGTACGCTGCGCTGTACGACCAGGCCGGCATGATGGTGCGCATCGATGCGGAAAACTGGATCAAATGCGGCGTCGAATTTTCCGATGGCCAGCTGCTGCTGAGCACCGTGCTGACGCTGGAGAAATCGGATTGGGCCGTCAGCCTTGCCCCTGCCATGCCCAATGGTTTCTGACTGCGCGTGACGGTGGAGCAGGGCGTGATCCGGGTGCAGTATTCGACCGATGGCCTGCGCTGGCCGCTGCTGCGCCTGGCGCCGTTTCCCGAGGCCAGCAACTACCGCGTGGGACCCATGTGCTGCACGCCGGAACGCGGTGGGCTGGAAGTGGTTTTTTCCCGCTTTTCCATCGCTCCGGCGCAACAAAAAGACTTGCATGATGTGAGCTAGATCAAGCCGCCCACGTCTCGTGCAAATGGCGCCAATGCAGCGTTCCAGCCGCTGTTTTTTCATACACGACGGTCGACAGGCGCTCGGTGCTGTCGCCGCCGGGCAGCGACTGGAACTCGCGGTAAGTTACGCTGGCGCCGGCGGCACTTTCCTGGATCAATGTCAGGTCGGTGATGCGCATGGCAAGGCCCGGACGGCTGCCGCCGGCTGCGCGGAAAAACTTTGTTAAGCCGGCGCCATCGAGCTGCTTGCCGCCCGGCGCCACCATCGTGAAATCGGGCGAGAAACGCGCCAGCAATTGGGCGCAGTTTTCCGCTGCCGCCGCTTCGCCAGAAAGCCAGTCGCGGATCAGCACATGCGTAGATAAAACGTCGTCAAAATAGGGATTCGTTGCATTCATTTTTTGCTTGCTCCATGGTGATGTAAAAGATCGAGAATGGCACGGTTATCGATGCGCAGGCACAGCGCCAAAGGCAGCACGCACGAGGCGGCTGCCAGCGCAAAACACCAGTGAAACACCTGCGCCGCGCGCGCATGCAGGGCAGGGTCGTCCAGGCTGCCGATGCCCTGCGCCGCCAGCAAGCCATTCAGTAGTACGCTAAGCAGCGCCACGCCCAGGCAAAATCCCAGTTGGCGGTTGATATTCCACACCGCGCTGGCCTGGCTCAATTGCGCGTCCGGCGTGCGCAAGTAGGCCGTGCTTTGCGCCGTGCTGCTGCACAAGCCGCCGCCAAAACCCATCACGGCATACGCGCCGGCCAGCCAGAACAGCTGACCTGCCGCATCCACCCGCAGCAGCATCAGCATGCCCGCCGCCTGCAACAGCGCGCCGGCGATGAACAGGGGTTGCGGACCCACGCGGCGGTAGCTTTTACCGGTCAGCGCAATGGCCGCAAACGAGGCCAGCGCCCACGGCAGCATCAGCGCACCCGCCGTCGACGCCGACATGCCCAGCACGCCCTGCAGGTACAGCATGGCCAGCAAGCTCACGCCCATGAATACACCCGGCACCAGCAGATACATCAACATGGCAATGCGCAGCAGGGGTTCGGCGGCCAGACGCAGGTTGAGCAGCGGCGTGGATTTGCGCAGCGCGCCGCGCACATAGCCCCATGCGCAGACGGCGCCCAGCGCCAGCAGACCGGCGCCAGCGGCCAGCTCGCCCGGCGTGCCCAGCATGCTCAAGCCCAGCAACAGCAGCAAAATCGCCGTGCTGCCCGCCAACAAGCCGCTCACGTCGAGGCGGGTAACGGTCGCGCGAGGCGGGTCGGGACGCAGCCAACAGGCGGCCAGCAGCAGCGCCAGCGCCGCAAACGGCACGTTCAGGTAGAAAATCCAGCGCCACGAGAGACTGTCGACGATCACGCCGCCCAAGGCGGGCGAGAGGGCGGGCGCCAGCAAGCCCACCAGCATGATGACGGAGGACAGGCCGGGGCGCTCGGCAGGCCGGTATAACTGGTAGGTCATGCTTTGCCCCAGCGGGATGAGCAAGCCGCCGCCCAGGCCCTGCACGCAGCGCCAGATAATCAGCGCCTCGGTCGACGGTGCCAGGCCGGCGCCGATGCTGGCGCATAAAAAAGTTAGCAACGATGCCATGAACACGGTTTTGCCGCCATAATAGGCAGCCAGCCAGGCGCTGGCCGGGATGACGATGGTCAGGCCGAGAATGTAGCCGGTGCTGATCCAGGCCAGCTGCGCCACCGAGGCGTGCAGGGCATGGCCGATGTCGGGGTAGGCGACGCTGGTGATGAACATGTTGATCAGGTCGACGAAAAACCCCAGCAGATAAATGGCCGCGACCTTTTTGCGATAGTCCATGGTGCTCCGAATGGCAAACGGCCAGCTTAAGCGCCCATCGCCATTTGCGTAACGGGCCAGCCCCGATTACACTGTCAAACAAATTTTGACAAAACCTTGCAACCGGCATTTCTTCTCACTGTTATCTATGATCAGTCTCGACCGCCTGGGTATTTTTATCGCCATCGTCGATGCCGGTTCGCTGACGGCGGCAGCCGCCGTGCTGGGCCAGAGCAAGGCCGTCGTCAGTTTTAACTTGAAACAGCTGGAGGCGGAGCTGGGCGTGTCGCTGCTCACGCGCAGCACGCGGAGCCTGGCGCTGACTGACGTGGGGCGGCGTTTTTACGAAGATTGCCAGCGTGTGCTGAGCGAAGCGCAGAGCGCCATCGAGACGGCGCGCCAGGGGCATCAGGGCTTGCGCGGCACGCTACGCCTGACCACCACCGTCGAATACGGCAGCCGCACGGTGATCCCCGCGATGATCGCCTTTGCCGCCGCCCATCCGCAGCTGCAAATCCAGCATTCCTCGTCGTCCTCGCATGAAGACCTCATTTCGGGCGGCTATGATCTGGCCATCCGCATGGGTTCACTCAACGATTCTAGCTACCGCGCTTCGCTGGTGGAGCGCTACGCCATCTGGCCCGTCGCCTCGCCCGCCTACCTGGCCAGCCTGCCCGGCAAGGACATCGCCACCTTGCCCGACTTGCAGCGCGCGCGCTGGCTGGCGCACAGCCGGCTCAGCACGCCGCTGCGCTGGGACGTGCAGACGCCGGACGGTCCCGCCGCCTTCACCGTGCAGGACGAGGCCGCCATCCATTCCGACTCCGCCTCGGCCCTGCTGGGCTTTGCCCTGGGTGGCTGCGGCGTGGCCCTGCTGCCGCAGTGGCAAGTAGAAGGGGAAGTGCGCGCGGGACGCCTGCGCCGCCTGCTGCCCGACGTCGTCTTTCCGCAGCAGGGCGTGTATGCCATGTATCCGAACACCCAGCATATTGCGGAAAAGGTGCGCGCCTTTATCGACTTTTTGCGCGCGTTCGTGGGCACGCCCGCCTGAGGTTTCACGTGGCGCCACGCTGCCCATATCACGTCGATAATACTTGTTGAATACAACGATTTCCAAGGGGCAAACGAGCGCCCTTTTTCTTGTGCACGGCCTACACTGACAGGACGTTGTTCACCGATTGGAGATCATCATGGCACACACATTGGCAGCAGTTTTCGTCCTGCGCGACATGGCCGAGCGCGCCCGGCACGACCTGATCACGGCTGGCTTTTCCGGCGCCAGCATCCGCCTGCACGATGCGGGCAGTGACGATATTTCCGCCACGGAAAACATCCGCCGCGACGACAGCGACAGCCTGCTCGACAACATCAAGCATTTCTTTACGGACCTGTTCGGCGGCCACGCCGACCGCCACATCTATGCGGAAGCCGTGCGGCGCGGGCATGTCGTGCTGACACTGGAAGGGGCCAGCGACGCCGATATCGAGCGCGCCACCGACATCGTCGAGCGCTACGCGCCGCTTGACATCGATGCGCACGCCGACCACTGGCGCGCGGGCGGCTGGCAAGGCATGCCGCAAAACGACAGCGCGATGCGCCAAGGCGCCAGCATGCAGTCAAGCGCATCATCGCAGCAAGGCACGCCCAGCGGCAACCTGAACGCGGCGGCAGCGGCGTCGCAGCAATTTGCGGGCGGCATGGCATCGCCGCCGTCCAATGCGGGCGCCAACGTGCGCCGCTATCCAAGCGCCGACAACCTGCCAGGCACCAACTACGACGACGAGCAGTATTACCGCAACCACTGGAGTAACCAGTATGCGTCCAGCGGCGGGCGCTTCGACGACTACGATCCCGCCTACCGCTATGGCCATTCGATGGCGGGCAGCGACAGCTATCGGGGGCAAAGCTGGGAAGAGGTCGAGCTTGAACTGCGCAGCACCTGGGAACACACGTATCCGCAGTCGGCATGGAACGACTTCAAGGCGGCCGTCAGGCATGGCTGGGAACGCGTGATGTCCTGACACGCGACGAGAGGGGGAAAACGCCCCCTCAGCGCCCCTCGTGCGTGAGCTGCAGGAAGTGGTTCAGAATATGAAAGTGGTCTTCGAAGAATTGCTCTTCCATGGCCGGCAGCGATGCCACGGGCACCCACTCGGCCAGCGCCGCATCGTCGGCCGCCGTCACGGCCGGCAGCTGGCGCGTCTTCAGGTCGAAATAATGCGCATGCGTGATGGTGCGGCCGCGCTGGCTGCGATCCGGGTGGTCGAACACGGCCACGCCGACCAGCGCCTCGACGAGGGTGGGCGCCAGCACGCCCAGCTGGGTTTCTTCCGCCAGTTCGCGCAGGGCGCCCTGCAGCAGGCGTTCGCGCGGTTCCAGGAAGCCACCGGGCAAGGCCCAGAGGCCCTTGCCCGGATAGCCACCGCGGCGCACGAGCAAGACGTGGCCGCCCGTCTGCACCAGCGCGTCCACGGTGCAAAAGATGGGCGCATATGGCGCCGTGCGCCAGCGCGCCTTGTAAGCCTCGATGGCGCGGTATTCCTGCACCAGCGGCGCGTACCACGGCAACAAGGTCCACGCTTTTAAATACTGGCCGATGGCCGCCGGTAGCAGCTGCGCCACGGCGCTCAGCGACACATCCACATCCTCAGCTTCAAACAGCACGTTGCGGATCGCCGTCGCGCCAATCGGTGAACCAGGATCGATCTCCAGATTGAGTAACTGCCAGTGCGGGAAGTGGTGCAGATAGTAGCTGGTGGCGTCCTTGAAGCAAGCCACCAGGGTGACGCGCTGCGCCGCGGGCACGGCGCCCGCCACGGCGCGCCGCACGGCATCGGCCCACAGGCCATCATCGTAATAATCGCGCACGGCCACGTAATGCACGCGCGCGCGCTGCGCCTCGGGCAGGGTGGCGGCGATCATGGCGGCCCGCTCCTGCCACGTAAACGGATTCTTCGGGCTGCGCGCATGGAAGGCGGAACCGAGCACCACCACCACCTGGGCGGCGGTGGCCAACGCCGTTTGCAGCAAGCCGGCATGGCCATTATGAAAAGGCTGGAAGCGGCCGATCAGGATGGCGGCGTCAGCGGAATAGGCAAGGGTCATGCGTCGTCTCCGGTGGGGTAGTGGGCGGCGATCGGCAATTGGCGCCCGCTGCCAAAGGCGCGCGAACGCACGCGGATGATGGGCGCCGCCTGGCGCCGCTTGTATTCGTTGCGGGCGACCATGCCAAGGATGCGCGTCACCAGCGCCCGACCCTCGTCCGTCTCGCGCAGCTGATCGACCAGGGTCAGCGCTTGCGCGCTTTCCTGTGCCGGCAGGCGCCGTCCCTCGATATGCCACTTCAAAATTTCATCGAGCACGGGATATGGCGGCAGGCTGTCGGTGTCGCGCTGGCCCGGCGCCAGCTCCGCCGACGGGGGTTTATCCAGCACGGCGAGAGGAATCAGTGCGCGCCCGGCGCTGGCGTTGAGATGGCGCGACAGGGCGAACACTTCGGTTTTATACAGGTCGCCGATCAGCCCCAGTCCCCCGTTCGTGTCGCCGTACAGGGTGCAGTAGCCAACCGAGATTTCACTCTTGTTGCCGGTGGTAAGCAGCAGGGCGCCGAAGGCATTCGAGTATTCCATCAATATGGTGCCGCGCACACGCGCCTGCAGGTTTTCCAACGGCAGTCCTTGCAGCTTGCCGTCGAAGGCGGCCGCGTAGCCGACTTCGTACTGCGCCACGATGTCGCGTATCGGGTGCGTGTACAGGGCAATGCCAAGGTTGGCGCACAGGGCGACGGAATCGGTGACGGAGCCGGCACTGGAAAAGACAGATGGCATGGTGATCGCCGCCACGTTGTCGGCACCCAGCGCTTCGACGGCCAAGGCCAGGGTCAGCGCCGAATCGATGCCGCCCGAGCAGCCGACGACAACTTTCGTGAAACGGCAACGGCGCGCGTAGTCTCGCAAACCCAGCACGATCTGACGCCGCGCAAACTCCACGGCGGAAATGCCGTCCGGGTCCGGCACGGGGAAAGGCTGGCCATCGGGCTGCGCGAAACGACCGTCGGCAAAGCGCAGCAATGGAAAATCCTCGACGAAGCGGGCCGCCTCGAACTGCACGCCCAGGCTGGGTGAGATGGCAAACGAGGCGCCGTCGAACACAAGTTGGTCCTGGCCCCCCACCTGGTTGACGAAGAGCAGGGGCAAGTTGACGCGCGCGCTGGCGGCGCCAAACACGGCGTGGCGCTGCGCGCGCTTGCCGATGTCAGACGGGCTGGCATTGATGCTGACGACCAGGTCGGGCCGCGCCGCGTGCAGTGCCTCGAAGGGGTTGACGGCGTAGGCGCGGCCGTCGTCGTTCCAGCCATCCTCGCAAATCATGAAGCCCACCTTGCAGCCGGCGATGGACATGGTGCAGGCACCGGGCGGGCCCGGCTCGAAATGGCGGCCCTCGTCGAAGATGCCATACGTCGGCAGCAGCTGCTTGTAGTATTCGGCCACGATGCGCCCGTCGCGGATGGCCAACAAGGCGTTATACAGCGGCTTGCCAACGCCGGGATTGGGCCGCGCCGTGCCGATGACGGTGACCAGCACCGGCCAGCGCGTCGATGCCTGCAGCAAGGTTTCCAGCGCCTGTTGCATGTCGCGCAGGAAGGCGGCATCCTCGAACAGGTCGCCCGGGTAATACGCGCACAGCGACAGTTCGGGGCACACCAGCAGGTCGGCGCCATCGCTGCTGGCGCGCTGCATGCGCGCGATGATGGTGGCGACATTGGCGTCGAAGTCGCCCACGGTGGGATTCAGCTGGGCGAGGGCGATGGTCAGCATGGTGATCCTTCATTGGTTACGCATAATGGTGGCACTTGAGACCACTATCCTGCCTGAAAAATTTTCTGAAGGTACTGATGCAATCGTGCAAGCCTGCCGATCAAGCAGCTACAAGGTCTTGAGCCAGGCCCGCAAGCGCGTACGTGCATTCGCATACGGCGACGAGGTATTGAACTGGATCATGCGTCCCATCGTGTAATGCGTGTACCAGGGTTGGCCATACAACTGCGCATCGTCGTGCGCCTCGATCAGCGCCAGCAGCTGGTTTTTCGCCTGTTCCAGGCGCTGCAGCAAGTCTTCCATGCCCAGTTCAGCATAGTCGGCATAGAAGCGTTGCGCCAGTGGACCCAGAGCGTTCCACGTGAAACCTTCGGCGGGAAAGGCGATGTCCTCGATGCGCTTGCCTTCGCGCAGCTGCGCGTGCCAGTGCAAGACCAGCTCGTTCCACCCCACCAGATACGCGAGCAGATCGCACACGCTCATGCGCGTGCCCTTCACTTGCCCCTCCAGCACGGGTGCGCGCGCCAAGGCCGGTGGCACGCGCGCCAGCTCCTGCGCCAGCTTGGCGTAGGTGGTGCTAATCGCCTCGACCAGTTCCTGCTTGCTGTTCGGGATCGCCATCACGCCGCCTTCACGACAGGCAAGCCGGCCGCCTGCCAGTCGTCGTAGCCGCTGCCGAGACGGCGCGCATGCAAGCCGTGCTGGCGCAAGACCGCCACCGCCTGCACGGACAGCACGCAATACGGGCCGCGGCAATACGCGGCGATGTCCTGGTTGGCAGGTAGCTCGGCAAGGCGGCGCTGCAAGTCTTCAAAGGGAATATTGATCGCACCGGGCAAATGGCCGGCAGCAAACTCCTGCGCGGGCCGCACGTCGAGCACGGTGATGCTGGCTTCCTGCATGCGTGAGAGCAGCTCCTCGCCCGTGATCGCTTCCACATGGTCACCCCGGCTCAGCGTCTGCAACTCGCTGCGCTGATGCTGCGCATACAGCGCCAGCGCATCGAGCAACTGCATGACAGGGCCGCTACCGAGCCGGTACAGCACGCGCTTACCGTCGCGCCGCGCCTGCACGAAGCCGGTGCGCCGCAACTGCTGCAAATGCTGGGAGGTATTCGCCACGGACAGGCCCGTCAACTCCACCAGTTGCTCCACCGCATACTCGCCCTGCGCGATTTGCTCGAGCAGGCGCAGACGCGGCGCGCTGCCCAAAATATGGGCAAACCCGGCGGAACCGGTGAGAAATTCGATGTCGGCATTTTTCATTGACACGATGCTAGCACCCTTATAACATTCAATCAACAAATTGAATGTTATAAGGGTTAGCGATGCAAATACTCTGGCTGGATGCCTTGGCGATCGGCGTGGGCGCGACGGCGGTGATGGATGTGTGGGCGATAGCGTTAAAGCGCTTCTGGTGCATTCCCTCGCTGAACTTTGCGATGGTGGGACGCTGGCTGGGCCATCTGCCACGCGGTACTTTGACGCATGCCAACATCGCCCAGGCGGCGCCCGTGCGCGATGAAGCGGTCATGGGCTGGAGCGCCCATTATGTGATCGGTGTGCTGTTTGCGGCCGTGCTGCTGGCGCTGGTGGAGCGGGAGTGGGTGCAACAGCCGACGTTCGCGCCGGCGCTGCTGGTGGGCCTCGTGAGCGTGGCCGCGCCGTTTTGCATCTTGCAGCCGGGCATGGGCGCTGGCGTCGCCGCCAGCAAGACATCGCATCCAGCCGCCGCCCGCCTGCGCAGCCTGATGGCCCACACGGCGTTCGGCATCGGCCTGTACCTGACGGCCCTGCTGTGGTCGACCGTGCGTTAAGACGTCAACGGCGGCACGGGTGCCGGCGCCGCAGTCGGTGTGGGTACCGCTGCAGAGATGGCCGGCGTCTCCGGCTGCGCCGGTACGCTGCTCAGCACCATCGTGCTGGGCTTGGCAATCGCGATATGCGCCTCGTCCAGGCGCTTGAGCAGCTCGAACAACAGGGCGCTGCGGATGCCTGCCGTCAGGCGCGGCGACGAGGCATAGCCGGTGGCGTTGAACAGCAACAAGCCATTGTCGATGCCGTCGAGCTGCACGCTGGGCGCCGGCGTGTCGAGCACGTCAGGATTGTCGACAAAGGTGGACAGGATCAGCGCGCGCGCCGCCTGCGCATCCGTGCCCAGCGGCAGCGGCAACTTGACCTGCACCAGGCCCAGGGGATTGGCGTGCGTGACGTTGCGCACCGTCTTGGTGATGAATTCCGAGTTCGGCACGATCACCGTGGAACGGTCGCCCAGTTGAATTTCCGTGGCGCGTACATTGATGCGGCGAATGTCGCCTTCCACGCCGCCCAGCGAGACCCAGTCGCCCACCTTGACGGGACGCTCGGCCAATAAAATCAGGCCGGAGACGAAGTTCTGCACCACCGCCTGCAAGCCAAAACCGATACCCACCGACAAGGCCGACGCCACCCATGCGATGCGTTCCAGGCCGATACCGGCCGCCGACAGGGCCAGCGCCACGGCCAGCACGCCGCCAATATAGCCAAACAGCGTGATGAACGACACTTGCATGCCAGAATCGAGATTGGTGGTCGGCAAATAACTGTTTTGCAGCCAGCGCTTGAACAGACCCAGCGCAACAAAGCCCACCACCAGCACCAGCAGGGCCTGGATCAGCGCGGCAGGGCGGATCGCCACCTCGCCGATGGCCAGGCCATCCTGTAGCTTGCCGACCCGCTGGAACAGCTCGCCCGGACCTTCGCCGAACGGCGCCAGCAGCAGCATCAGGGCCAGCAGCACGACGATGGCACGGCCGATGCCCGACAGCAGCACGGCCGCCTGGTCGCGCGCCTTGGGCGTGGCCAGCACGGGATTGACGGCGTCCGGCGGCGGCGGGGTGGATGCCAGCAGCATGCAGATATCGTCGACCAGCACCGTCAGCAGATAGGTGCTGCCCACCACCACGATGACCCAGGCGATTTGCTTGGCGATAAAACTGCCGAAGGCCACATAACCGACCAGCAAGCTGATGACGCTCGACGCCAGCGCCAACCACAGCAGCACCGTGACGCAGCGCAGCCACAGCGGCGTGATCAAGCTGGCGGGGTCGGCCTCGCGCAACAGGCGCCAGCAACGCTCGGCGCGCATCAAGCCATAGGCGATGGTCGTGCTCATCACCAGGGCGACGATGCAATTGACGGCCACTGCCGTCGACAGACCCGCATTGATGACGATGGTGACCCGTTCCGTGGCCCACACCAGCACTACGATGAAGGCAAACGTTGACGGAAAATGGCGCAAGCGGTGCGCCAGCGCATCAGGCAGGGGCAGCAAACGCCACGACACGCGCCAGGGCGACAGCAGCGCGTGGCCCAAGCCCGCCGTAAAACCGGCAAAACAGATGATGCCGATCAAGCTGCTGAGGAAAGTCGAAGTTTTTTCGGACAGGCCGCCATCCCAGCGCAGCCCCATGGCCAGCAATTCGGCCACCAAGCCCGGCGTGGCCAGCGCCAGCACCAGCACGGCTAGCGCATGCAAGGAGCGGCGCAAGCGGCCATGCGGCACGCGCGTGGCCGTCACCACCAGCAGATAGCGCGACACCCAGACGCTGGCGCCGATCACGGCCACGATGCCGGCCAGCAAACCGCCCCAGGCCGACCACGGCGTAGCGCGCGCGGCGTTGGCCAATTCCAGCTCCAGCGCTCGCAGGCGTTGCAGATTTTGCGGCAGTTCGCCATGCAGCTGTTTCCAGAAGGAACCGGCCAAGATCGATGCCGTGCGCTCACCCAGGCGCGCCTGCAACTGCGCGCGGCGCACCGTCGATACTTGCTCGGACGCCTGCGTCGCTTCCACGGCCAGCAATCGCGCCAGCTTCACCTGCGCATCGAGCGCGCTGCTGGTGCGGTCCAGCTGGCTGCGTTGCGCTGCCACGTCAGGGGCATCTTTCGTGCCCGCCGCCGGCTTGCCCAGCTCGGCCAGCCGCGCCTGCACGCTGGAAAGCGTGGGCGCGAGCGCCTCGGCCACCTTGTCCGCCTCGGCGCTGGCCGCCAGCGCATCGGCGCGCATCTGCGACAGGGTCGCATCATCGAGATCGGCCTCGCCATCGAGCGCCTTCTGAATGGTCGTGATCTGCTTGCGCAAGCCATCGAGGCGCTGATCGGCCGTGGCCGCATCATCGACGGGCTGCGACCAGGCCGGCGGCGCAGATAGCGAGCACGCCAGCAGCAAGGTCAATAGCAGCGGTAATAGCCAGCCACGCCAACGGTGGTGCGCAGAAAAAGAATGGGGGGTACGGAATGAAATCATGCGGTCCTATCGGCCAGGTCAATACGGGTGAAAGCGAGACAGCATCGCGCCAGCAGGCGCAGCGGCAAAAAGCAGCGGCGGCCGGCACCGGGGCGATGGGTATTACGGGAGTTGCTGAACTGTACGGCAAACAGCGACAGCCTAGCGCACTCCTGCGATAGATGGCGGAAATTTTCGTGCGGCAAGGAATTAGGGCATATAGGTGAACATAAAGTTGAATTTAGAATGATTCAATTCAATTTTATGTTTATATATTATGCGCAGTTCTTGCGTCTGTCGGGCAACGGTGAGCGCTGGGGTGCGCTAACCGTGGGTGACACGCCCAAACCGAACATTGCCAAGCTGGCTAGTCCCAGGCTGCATCACCTTGACGCGCTGGTGCAGGAACTGTTGGCCATCGCTAAAAGCCGGCCGACACTCAATGCGTCCTTGCGCAAGCGCCTGTTCGCCGACACGCGCCACCATCCATTGACGGCCGAACGCAGCGTGGTGCGCATCCTGCGCTACGACCTGCGCGGCACGCGGCGCAGCATGACGGTCAGCGCCGCCTCGCTGCTGCTGGTGCGCATCGCGGATGGTTTTACGCAAGTGGCGCCACTACTGAACGAAGCCTTGCGGGCACGGATGGCGGAGCGCTTGCGGGTGATGCTGGCGGTGTTGGGCAAGACGCAGGCAGAAAACGAGTTGTAAAGTACCGCTACTCACCTGTTCGGTATGTCACCCGCCTGCTAGGTTGAGAGTTCTCCTCGGATGATTTCTGCGCCTGCACTGAGCGCATGTAATTTGCCTCTGGCTACGCGACGAGCCAGGGGCGCCATGCCACAGTTGGTACTCGGATAGAGCTTGTCTGCATCGACAAACCGCAGCGCTTTGCGCAGGGTGTTGGCGACTTCCTCCGGCGTTTCAATGGTATTGCTTGCCACGTCAATGGCCCCGACCATCACTTTTTTGCCACGAATGAGTTCAATCAGGTCCATTGGAACACGCGAGTTGTGGCATTCCAGCGAGATGATATCGATATTCGATTGCTGCAGCTTGGGAAAGGATTCTTCGTATTGCCGCCACTCGGACCCCAGCGTATTTTTCCAGTCAGTATTGGCTTTGATACCGTAGCCATAGCAAATATGGACGGCAGTTTCGCATTTGAGCCCTTCAATCGCCCTTTCCAGGGTAGCAATCCCCCAATCATTCACCTCATCAAAGAAAACATTGAATGCGGGTTCGTCAAACTGAATGATGTCGACCCCGGCAGCCTCTAATTCTTTGGCTTCCTGATTGAGAATTTTAGCGAATTCCCAGGCCAGTTTTTCGCGGCTCTTGTAGTGGCTATCATACAGCGTATCAATCATCGTCATCGGACCTGGCAAGGCCCATTTGATCGGTTGCGTGGTTTGCCGACGTAAAAACTTGGCGTCTTCGACAAAAACCGGCTTTGGGCGACTCACCGCGCCAACGACGGTCGGCACACTCGCATCATAGCGATCACGAATTCTGACGGTCTCGCGTTTGTCAAAATCGACTCCGCTCAGGTGCTCGATAAACGTGGTGACGAAATGCTGGCGGGTCTGCTCGCCATCGCTGACGATATCGATGCCTGCGTGCTGCTGTTCCTGCAGGGACAAACGTAAAGCATCTTGTTTGCCCTCGATCAATTCCTCGTCCTGCAATTTCCATGGCGACCACAGCTTTTCAGGTTGGGCAAGCCAGGAAGGTTTGGGCAAGCTGCCGGCAGTGGAAGTCGGTAATAATTTTTTCATGATGGTGATTTCGTGTATTTTTGTTAGTTAGAGAGCGTGGTGGCAGTCCATTGTTCAAGAACATTTTTATATGGCTTGATGAAGTGCTCTTCCGTATATTTTCCCTGCTTGACAGCCAGCTGGCTGCGCTCTTCCCGGTCGTAGACAATCTGCGTCAATGAATAATCCTGATTCTTCAGGCTGGGCTGATACGACTTGCCTGCCGCCGAATTGGCATTGTAAATTTCGGGCCGGTAAATCTTCTGGAATGTTTCCATCGTGCTGATGGTGGCGATCAGTTCAAGATTGGTATAGTCGTCCAGCAGGTCGCCGATAAAATAAAACGCCAGCGGCGCGGCGCTATCCGGCGGCATGAAGTAGCGAACTTGCATCCCCATTTTTTCAAAATATTGATCGGTGGAGGAAAACTCGTTTTGTTGATACTCGACACCCAATACGGGATGCTGATTTCCGGTCCGCTGATAGGTCTTGCTGCTCGATGCACTGAGACAGATGACCGGCGGCTTGTTGAAGCGCTTTTTGTAAGTATTTGATCTTACAAAGTGCTTGAACAGCTTGCCATGAAAATCGCCGAAATCATCTGGTGCACTGAATGCAGATTTATTATTGTTGTGCTCTGCCAGCACTACGCTGAAGTCGTAATCGCGCACGTAAGAGGAGAAGTTATTGCCTGCAATCCCATCGATGCGTGCCCCGGTTTTTTTGTCGATGATGGTCGGTTTCAGTATCTCGATCAATGGAATATTGCCGCCTTTGACATCAATATTCAACTCCACGGAAATGATTTCAAGCTCTACGGAGTAGCGATCGCCTTTCGGGTTGTCCCAATGCGCCAGGTTGTTGAAACGGTTGTCTATCATCCTCAGGGTATTGCGCAGGTTTTCCTGGCGGCTGTTTCCCCGGGCCAGATTGGCAAAGTTGGTCGTCAGGCGCGTATTGTCGGCCGGATGATAGTTTTCATCGAAAACAATACTCTTGATGCTGAATATAAAATCTTTGCTCATGGTGATCTGGTGTCCTGATTTCTGCGAAAAAATGAATGTGTGGATTGCTGGCCGTCGTGATGCGTGTCAGGCCGCGACCGCTTCATCAGCCTTGGCAGCTCTCGCATGGCACGTCAATTCGATCAAGGGCAATGCCCGCTGGACCGCCAAAGTGGCCCGCTGGATCAATGCCTCGTCCTGCAGACGGTAGTCGAGGAAATCCTTGTCGGTTGCATAAACGCCCAGCGGCAATGTGCGTGCCTGGAAGAAGCTGAACAGCGGGCGCAACTGGTGCTCGATCATCAGGGCATGGCGCTCGCTGCCGCCGGTGGCAGCCAACAAGACTGGCTTGTCGATCAAGGCGTCCTGATGAATGAAGTCGAAGAAGTGCTTGAACAGTCCCGTGTACGCGCCGCGAAAGACTGGTGTTGCCACCACCAGGATGTCGGCTTGCTCGACTGCTGCAAGTTCGCGCTCCACCGTATCGGGCAGGTGGGAGCGCCAGACCGCGCCGGCGAGCTGCGGTGCGAGCTGACCCAGTTCGACTAGGCGTTGTTCGCACAGCACTTCGTCGGCGATCAGATCCATCAGGTGCTCTGCCAGGGCTGCAGCCTTCGAAGGGCGTTGCAGCCCGCCGGAAACCGCGACTAAACGAAGTGGACGTGTCATTTTTGCTTTCATAGGGATGGATGCGCCAGGGCCGAAAAATACAGGCAACAAGGGGATCGATGATAGCGGCGGGAATCGATGAAGTATAATGGTCTTATTTCATACATCCATGAACATGGCTCATCTCAATGCTTGAACGCATCCACCTCAGCATCGTCCAGCAGGTCGAGAAACAAGGCTCGTTGACGGCCGCAGCGAGCGTGCTGCACCTGACCCAGTCGGCCCTGAGCCACAGCATGAAGAAGCTGGAGCAGCAACTGGGCACCGACGTTTGGCTGCGCGAAGGGCGAAGCCTGCGCCTGACGCAGGCCGGCCAGTATCTGCTGGCGGTGGCGAACCGGGTGCTGCCGCAACTGGACCTGGCCGAAGAGCGCCTGGGCCAGTTCGCGCAGGGCGAGCGCGGCGCGCTGCGCATCGGCATGGAATGCCACCCTTGCTACCAGTGGCTGCTCAAAGTGGTGTCTCCCTATCTGGCCGCATGGCCCGACGTGGATGTGGACGTCAAGCAGAAGTTCCAGTTCGGCGGGATCGGCGCGCTCTTCGGCTACGAGATCGACTTGCTGGTCACGCCCGACCCGCTATACAAGCCAGGGCTGACATTCGAACCCGTGTTCGACTACGAGCAGGTGCTCGTCGTGGCCAAGGGCCATGCCCTGGCTACCGCGGCCTATGTGAAGCCCCAGCAACTGACCCAGGAAGTGCTCATCAGCTACCCCGTGGACATCGAGCGCCTGGACATCTATAACCAGTTCCTGTTGCCGGCCGGTGTCACGCCCAAGCGCCACAAAGCCATCGAAACCACCGATATCATGCTGCAGATGGTAGCCAGCGGCCGCGGTGTGGCCGCCCTGCCGCGCTGGCTGGTCGAGGAATACGCGGCCAAGATGGACGTGGTGCCTGTGCGGCTGGGCGTGCGCGGCGTCGCCAAGCAGATCTTCCTGGGGGCACGCGAGGCGGACACCGCCATCGACTACGTGCGGGCCTTCATCGAACTGGCCCGCCAGCCTGCTATCGTCGTTGCGCAAGGAAACGATGCTAACGCCCTTGATGCATCCAGATAAATCCAGGCCCGCCAACAACATCACGCACGGCTATTCCCTGGAAGTCAGTGCCCTGCTTTGAGCGCAGCGGCGCCCCGGATATTGCCCGCGTCAACCATTTCCATTCCCGGCCTACTTCGCGCTTTCCATGGATTCCACTGTATTGAAAATATGCGCCAGCGCGCTTTCCATGGCGCTGGCAGTAGCGTCGCCGCTCTGGTTGGTGATGATGAAAACCCCAAGCTGATATTGAGGAACGACGTAAGCGTAGCTTTGCGCACGTGGCACGCCGCCATGGTGGACATAATGCGTGCCCAACTGGCGATTGCTACCGATGTTCCAGAAATAGCCAATGCTGAAGTCGTCCTGAAAGCGTACCAGCGGCTTGTGTGATTCGACGACCGCGGGATTGGCGCCCAATTGCAGGCGCAGGTACTTCGTCATATCCGGCATAGTCGACTTCAGGTTGCCCGCTGCCCCCCAAGGCAGTTGTGGCATCGCTGTTGTGACGACGGGATTGTCGCTGTGGTAGCCGGGCGCCAGCTGGCCGGTATCCCTGGCTGTGATTCTCAGCTTGGTATCGTGCATGCCGGCTTCGCGCGCGACGAATTGCGTGAGCAGGACTTCATAGGGCATTCCGTAGATTTTTTCGAGCGTGTGCGCAATGAGTTCGGTACCGGCGCTTGAATAGGCGTAGTCCTTGCCAAGCGGACCTTTGATGCTGACTGTGTGCAAGTCCTGCCAGAATTGCTGTTGTCCGTAGTTGGCGTAGGCTGCATTGAGCTTTGCCGGCGTGGCGTGTGCAGTGAAATCCTTCAATACGGTGTTCACCTGCAATGGCAGCATGCCCGGCATATTGCTGGTGTGCGTGATCAAATGGCGCAAGCGAATTGGCTGGCCCTGCGACTGCAGGTTCGGGTAGGCGGCTGCCAGGTACTTTTGTATGGGATCGTCGAGCGCCACCTTCCCATCAAGCACTGCGTTCGCCAGTAGCAGGCCAGCAAAAGTTTTGCTGACTGAGCCGATTTCATATAGCGTTGTATCGTTCGGCGGATTGGCTTTGCCGGTCTCCAGCTCGCCTTGATGCAGAATGAATTCCTTGCCGCGATAAACGACAGCAATCGAGGTCGCGTGTAGAAATTTTGATTGCAGCAGCGTGCTTGCGGTCTGGCGCATTGCCGCAGGAATGTCATGCGCAGGTACTGGGGCTGCGGGCTTGCAAGCTGCCAGCACTAGTGTCATTCCAATCATGATTGCGGCGAGTTTGGTCATCATGCGCACCATCCAGGGGAGAGGGGCATTCTCGCACAATGGATTCAGCGGTGACAGAAAAAAGTCATTCGTATGGTTTTTCCAGAGAATGAACGGTGGTGCCTGATAAAAGAAAACGCCACCCGGAGGTAGCGTTTTCTTCTTGGTGGCCCGGGGCGGAATCGACCCACCGACACAAGGATTTTCAATCCTTATGTGATCTTTCAATAAAATAGAACTTGGCTCCAAGACCAAGAAAGAACATGCGTGCCTGCTTCAGCAAAACTGAGCGCATTGCCTAGGTCAAGGGAATCGCAGTCCGCCGTGACTACCGGTCCAGGTAAGGCGTCAGAATGTTCTCAAGCCACTCGACGAAGATGCGTACCCGGCGTGACAGATTATGCCGATGTGCTACCACGATAGACACTGGCAAGGATTTTGGCCGCAAATCAGGCAGAACTTCTACCAGCTCACCACTGTGAAGGAAAGGCTTCAGGCTCGAAAGGCCAGCCTGAATCAGCCCAAGCCCCGCCAAACCGGCACCATGGTATGTCTGCACGTTGTTGACGCTGAGCGATCCTGGAAGTGCAAGCACAGCATAGGTCTGACCTGTTGGATATTCCCAACCAAGCGTCCGACTGCCCAGTGTTGGGGTGTAGTGCACCATGCGATGTGCCTGCGCCAATAGGTCTTCCAGCGTGTGCGGAACACCGTACCGCGCTAGGTAGGCTGGACTCGCGGCATTCACCATCCGCAAGGTGCCAAGCGTCCGCGCAACGAGGGTCTCGTCAACGATGCCACCGACGCGAAGGGCGCAATCCATTCCTTCCTGAATCAAATCAACGCGCCGGTCAGTGCTGGATAACTCCAGCTCGATGCCGGGGTATCTCTCCATGAACGTGGGCAACGCTGGCATGACCGTGGAGCGAGCGAATTCGGTCGGCAGATCGATGCGGAGACGGCCGCTGAGCGGGGCCTCGCTCGCGGCGAACATCACACTTAGCTCCTCAGCATCAGCAAGCAGTGCACGTGCGCGCGCGTAAAAGCTGCGCCCATCCTCCGTCAACTGCACTGTCCGAGTTGAGCGGTGCAGCAAACGGGCGCCCATCTGAGCCTCCAGTTCACGCACCACGTTCGACGCGCGTCCTTTCTGGATGCCGAGACTCTCCGCTGCGTGAGTGAAACTGCCCATTTCTGCAATGCGAACAAAGATTGCCAGGGCCTCCAGATTTTTCATTGTAATTCTTTTGAGTAACAACGGGTTTTGATTGGAGTACTTTATAGCAAAAGTCGCACAGGGCATAGTTAACTCCACTGGAGCAAACGGTTGCTCCCCACGAATGTTGGAGCTCGCAATGCGCTACAAGCAACTGGGTAACACTGGACTGTTCGTGTCCGAGCTTTGTCTCGGCACAATGACCTTCGGGCCTTCGGGACAAGAAGGTCTGTATCACGATATTGCGGGGATGGATCAACTGACCGCTGATCGTATCGTCGAGCAATCCCTGGCGGCAGGAATCAACTTCTTCGATACCGCCGATGTGTATACGCACGGCCAGTCCGAGCGAATGCTGGGGCAGGCTTTAAAAAATCTTGGCGTGGCGCGCAAGGACATCGTCATTGCCACCAAGGTATTCAACCCTTCAGGCACCGGCCCGAATGACAGGGGAGCCTCGCGCGGGCACATTATGGATTCGGTATCGGCAAGCTTGGAACGTTTGCAGACCGATTACATCGATCTCTATCAGGTGCACGCCAACGATCCCCTCACACCGATCGAAGAAACGCTACGTGCGTTCGATGACCTTATTTCGCGTGGACTGGTGCGTTACATCGGCGTCTCGAACTGGTCGGCGTGGCGGATCGCCAAAGCCAATGGTATTGCCCGTCGCCATGGATATGCACGTTTCGAAACCGTACAAGCCTATTACTCGATTGCGGGGCGGGATATCGAGCGTGAAGTCGTGCCGATGCTAACCGAGGAAAAGATGGGCCTGCTCGTCTGGTCACCGCTTGCAGGCGGTCTGCTGTCGGGCAAGTTCGGCCCCGATTCGTCGAGCGAAGGGAGGCGCGCAGCGTTCGACTTTCCGCCCGTTGACAGGAATAAAGCTTGGGAATGTGTGGACGCGATGCGCCACGTCGCCGAGAAGCATAGCACCAGTGTAGCGAGCGTCGCGCTGGCCTATGTCTTGGCAAAGCCTTTCTTGACGTCGGTAATCATTGGCGCAAAACACCTTGATCAGCTGGCGCAGAACTTGGGTGCCGTCAAGCTCCAACTTGATGCTGACGACCTCGGCTTGCTTGATACCGTCAGCGAGCTCACGCCCGAATATCCCGGGTGGATGCTCGCGCGCACCGCTCACACACGTATGCCCTCCGGCAGCCAAATCATGCCAGGCGGCCCGAGTCCAACAGTCAATGCAAAGGAGGCTGCCATTGATCTCTGAACGACGCGCAGGGTGCAGCTTAAAGCAGGTGCACAGGCCCACTGATCGCAGCGTTGCGTATTCCGTTTTTTCTGATGCCAGTTAGAGCTGGCGAACTACATTACTTAACATTAAGGGTTTTTATCATGAGCATGCATCCATCGGAATTAAAAGGCGTCGTTATTTTTCATTCAGGCTACGGCCACACGAAACGGGTGGCCGATGCCGTAGCGGCAGGTGCGAAAGCAGGCTTGTTGCAAATCGATGCAGATGGGAATCTGTCCGACCAGGCATGGGCGGAAATCGAGCATGCACACTACATCATTTTTGGATCGCCCACCTATATGGGCGGGCCTAGCTGGCAGTTCAAGAAATTTGCGGACGCTTCGTCCAAACCATGGTTCGCCGATCTTTGGAAGGACAAAGTTTTTGGCGGATTCACTAATAGCGCCAGCGTCAATGGCGACAAACTGGCGACGCTGCAGTATTTCACCCTGCTTGCCGCACAACATCGCGGTATCTGGGTGGGCGTGGGAATGAAATCGTCCAACACAAAGGCTTCTCAACGAGATGACATCAATCGTATGGGTTCCTTCCTAGGGCCGATGGCACTGTCGCCGGCCGATGCGGCACCGGAGGAAATGTCTTCGGGTGACTTGGAAACCGCGCGTCTTTACGGCTCGCGTGTTGCCGAGATAGCTGCCAAATTGTTCTTGGCCTCTACACCACACTGAATCCATTCTCAACCAACTCAACTAATTACTTTCATGAAAACGTCAACTACAGACTTGTCCTCGCAATTACGCGCCGAACGCATCGCAGTCGAAACGCTGTATCGCGCGTTCAGCGAGCAAAACCCAGATATGGTGGATTCGGTCCTAGCTCCACAGTGGGAGGATATTCCACTGGCGCCAGGCCAGGGACCCGGTCCGTCCGGCATCAAGCCCATCATTCGTATGCTTGCTGCCGCGTTTCCGGATGTTCACATCACCATCCACGACATGCTCCAAGAGCCGGGCAAGATTGGCGTGCGTGCCGAGATCAGCGGTACGCATCTGGGCGAGCTGTTCGGCATCGCACCAACCGGCAAAAAGGTGAGCTTCCGTCTGCACGAATTTCACACCGTCGCCAACGGCCTAATCACGACCACGTGGCACATGGAAGACTGGTTCGGTTTGTTTTTGCAACTGGGCCAATTCCCATCGCACGGTTAAACCCATCAATATCGGCCGGCATTACATCAGAAATATCAGCTGATGCAGAATGCTGGCATCTGAACGCGGCTCCCCCGCCGCGCAAACAACTGACGCCTGCTGTTGGCCAGGTTGTCATTCAATGGTCTGGGCAGCGCCAGATCACCTGGGTTTGATGCACCTCGTACTGAGCGCTTGCAACGTGGCGTGAGTATTCTCATCACTGCAGCCCCCCAATCGCATTGAACGATCTGTGCTTGCCCCACAACAATTACAGCAGCACGGCCTACCTTGCGCACCTGCGGCCAGAGCGTTGATGCCTCGCCGTGCAGCACCGGTCCAACGCAACAGGCGCGAGGAAGCCGAGATCGTCAAGGACGGCATCATGCCGTTGGGCTGGAAGGACGCTTGTCAAAGCGGAGAAGCCCTGAACACCTGTGCCGTACAGCGCCCATCGGTCAAGTCGCGGCTGGCGGAGAGCTGAACTTGTGAAGTGCCAGGTGGCAGCAATTTTTTTTGAATTTTCACGGCACGTGAAATCCAAAACAATATTGCATGTGCGAGCGTGAGCCGCCTTGGAGAGCGACGATCCGCGTCCACACCAGTCTGCGTGAAAACTTGGCCGTCGGCCGCGAATCTTCCATTTTTTTAGCCGGTCAACGGTAGGCGCTCACTCCACAAATGGCGCAGCCCACAAGAATTAGTATCGCCCTGTGGATCGCAGCTCACCGCATCGCATTCGAGCGTAAGGATGACGACCTCAGGATGGAGGATTTCAGGAAAGCATCAATCACATACCTGGTCGGAGCAAGGCATCAGGTCGTTTTACATCGACAATCCGCATAGCATGCGCCCGGCCGTGATGACTCAGTGAACGAAGCAAATCAGCCCCCGTCTGTACGGTCCATGTTGCTACCGGCAAGATTTGAGCTCGAGGCACAAATCGATTGTGTTCACAAACTCGATTCTGCACGCAATAATTCAATCAGTCGTTAGGCCCTCAAAACGTGGTGCATGGCCATGGAATAGTTCCTCTTGGAATCTCGGCGCCATAGCCATTCGTTAAGCGTGATCAGCCAAACAACCAGAAAAGCAACAGAGCCAAAACCGTTGGCCAGCCATCATGTAAACTACGGCCCAAGCATGGGTTACTAAAAAATATAAGGTTGCATCCATTGTCTCCGCGTGTCACCTCCCGAGATGAGCATCAGGTCGATCCTCGCAGCCACCTCTACGGACCGCTACCACTTGCAGGGGGCGTCGGTCCGGAAGCCACATGAGAAGTCGGGCGTTATGCCCGCACTGCCGCAAGCCCTTTCCAATCGACAACCTCAAAGGCAGTGTCCCCAAAACGTACTTGTCCGCGTCGGCGTTCAACAAGGTCCAACTCGATCACCAATTGGCGCAATGCAGGGGAGAGCTGGCGCAGCGCCCGAAATAAGTGCGTGTTGATGTGTTGGGTGTCGATGCCGAGCATCGCACCGAGCGACACCATATCGCGCCAGCCAGCCTCCGAGGAGATGATGCTTTGACACTCGTCCCCACGTCGCTCCCGGGCAAGCAACAGCAGCGTTTGATGATGAGCGCGTTCGCCCAAGTCGACGACCGAACCATCCACAATGAGTTCGAGCCGCACGTGTTCCTCGTCCTGGCTTACCAAAAAGTGAAACTTCGGATGCCTATGGCTGGGCTTGCCGAGAGTAGCGTTGGCCTCCTTGGCGTCGCCGGCCTCCTCAGGCTCAACGGTGCTCGTGCGCGCTATGGCCGTGGTGCGGCCGGCTTTTGAAGGCAACGCGGCCATTGCACTCAGTTCTTTATCCATCATGCATCCCTCAATGTTTAGGCCGTCAAGCACGACGCCAGCGGTCCGTTATTTATGATGCAATTTACTTTTTGATAACTCAATACTCCCAATGTCGTACTGACATGGCTTGGAATTACGAGTCATTTACATCGTTTTGGGTACCGAAGCACTAACCTTTTGCACCAAGTCTGACAATCAGCCGAAGCCGTCGATTCAATGCGCTCGCTACCTGTCAACTCCACAAGCTATTTTTACAAATCTAGGGTGAGCGCAATCAACTGGGCAGTGCTGCGTAAGCCCAATCGACGAAGGAGGTTCTCGCGGTGCTTGCGCACGGTAAGTACGCTGACGCCAAACAGACGTGCGATTTCCTTGCTCGTTCGGCCCTGAACGATGAGAACCATGACTTCCTGTTCGCGCCTGGAAAGGGCTGCTCCCAAGGGTATCCGGCTCGTCCGAATTCAGCCAGCGTTTCGGGCGTACGCAAGTAGCTCAGCTGCATTGCGTAACCCAAGTTTGTTGAGCATGTTGCTCCGGTGTTTGCGGACCGTCGACTCAGTGATCGACAACTGAGTGCCTATATCTCGGCACGACAGCCCACCAGCAATAGCTAGCAAAATTTGCGACTCGCGCCGGGTGAACGGCTCAGATTCATGACTCATTGACCTGCTGCTCCCCGCCTGTTTCGCGGATCAAGAGGCCTCGATGCGCACACGCTGGCTATTTCGGCCCATCGCTCGAAATTGCTCAGAGGAGACATCGGTTTGAACGTGGTCCAAGCCATCGTGCCGGGGCTGCGCCATTTTTGGCCCGGGCCAGCCCCGGGGCGGCTGAATGACGTGTCCGTCGCTATGGGTTGGCGACCCGCGGCCGAGGCCGATACTGGATTGAATTCGGTACCATTGTTCCTGTGGCGGGTTATTGTCTGGTCATGGCTCGTCATCGGCGGTAATGGTAACACTCAAGTTTAAGAAGGATATTACGTAGGCAGGCCGCAAATGTAACCTGCTTCCGAAACGAACCCTTAACTTGAGGTAACCAAGATGGCAAACGTAGATCAATCCAAAATGTGGGCGCAGTTGATGCAGGCCATGCAGTCCAAGCTATTTCCGGGCGGCATTGGCTCCGACATGGTGTTCTCGGCCGCGTCGGTGGCACGCTCCGTCAATCTCAACGCTACCGATCCCGGCGTCACGAACTATGGCGTATATGCGCTCGGTGACATCGTTCCTGCCAACAGCCCCGCATACAATCCCGCGCCCAGTGGCTTGCTGACCTCGTACTCGCAATTCCTCGACTGGATTAATCTAGGCGGCGACAGTAATCCGAACCTGCAGTCGCAACTGAACATCGCAATTAACGGCGACGGTGGCGCAACACCTGGCTTAGTTGCTATACAGACCGGCTACAACACCCAATACACCGCCGCTGTGACGCAGTACCTGGCCCAGAAGACGGCCGCTACGTCGGTTGGGGACACCATCGCGCCCTTCCAGTCCTGGGTCCTGACCAACTACCCGCAGTTAGCCGTTGCCAAGAGCCAGCTCGACGGCGCGCAGTCCCAGGTCGACCAGCTGAGCAGCCAGTTATACGGGCCGGGGTACGCACAGGTTCAACTGGCGCGCCAGATCACCAGTATCAATGGTGGCGCCCAAGATCCGATGAAGCAGAATGGCTACAACATGCAGGTCACCTCCGCGACATACGTTCCACCGGGATCGACGGCAGCGGTGATCGGTGCCGCTGCGGCAGCCAGCACCAGCACGACGGCCCAGGGCGTCTCTTCGTTCGTGCCACTGTATTCGCTGGACACGGCCTATGCCGCGACCTACGCCGAATGGCAGAAGGCGAGCGCTGCCGGCCAGATCGGCGAAACTTTCCACTTCGACTCGCACAGCAACGACTACGACTACCAGGAATCGGGCTGGAATGCGTCGGCCAAAGCGAGCTGGAGCAGTTTCTTCTGGTCGGCCAGCGCTTCGTCATCGTCGAGCGCGCAGACGGTGAGCGTGGATGCTAGTTCGTCCGACTTCAGCGTCGATGTCGAGTTCGTCGGCGTGAAGGCCTTCGGCATCACCCCAGGTCCTTGGTGGCAGAACGGTTCGCTGCTGTCGACCTACAAGGGCAAATTGAAACCGGGTGCGCCGGACTTCTTCTCCGACGACGGTGCCTTGGCGCGCCGGGCCTCGCAGATCGTGCTCGGCTTTGAACCAACGATCACGGTAAAGCTCAGCGCCTCCGACTACAGCCGGCTGAAGAGCTCGTGGCAGACCCAGGCGAGCGTCTCCGTTGGAGTCGGCCCGTTCAGCTTCAGCGGCTCCGGCGGGGCTGATTCATCGAAGGACAAGATCCATTACGACGACGCAACGTCATCGCTGAAGATCGGACCGATTAAGTCGACAATGCCGGTCCTCCTCGGAGTAGTCAGTAGCAAGGTTTAGGGTAGTCAGTCCCCACTGGCCCGCGCGAGCGGGCCCTTCCCTAGCATCCCGATTGGAGAGATCAATCATGACAACACCTGAAGGCGGTCTCGAAGTGGCATGGTCGGAGTGGTCGCAGGCTCTCGTGAGTACGCTGTTTCCCGGGGGGCTTGGACCCGGCCAACACTTCGCGTTCGGTCAGACGACGCTTATGGCGGATTTCGCGAACGCCGACCCGCAAGTCGCCAATGCCGAGATCTTCCGCATCGGTGACACGGTGCCAGCTGCGGCGCCCAATTTCGTGCCCCAGGCGAGCCTGAGCGACGCCTACGGATTCTTTCTGCAGCGCATCGAATCGCCGGCGCTGGCGATGGCACAGGCCAACATGGCCGCCGCATGTAGCGCGGCGCAAACTGGCTTCAACATGCCCGCGAAAGTGGGCACGCAATCGCCGGGGGGCTACCTGCCGCCGGGGCCGGGCGGGACGGCGCAGGCATTGCAGGCAATTTTTTTACCGGCCTACGAACTCGACACCGGGTTTCGGACGCGATACCAGGAGTGGCAAAGTTTAAGCGCCAGGGGCCAGACCCGAGCAGGCGGCGTGATTAGCTTCAGTTCGCGCATCGGCGACCCGTCGGGATCGTCACCGTCGATGAACACGTTGATGCTGCCGCCAGTCAGTACCATGGCGGCGCAACTATCGCCGGACACAGCTGTGGCACCCCAGGTTCCAACTCCCCCCGCCTTTTTCAGGGTTGTCATGGCCACCCCCGATCCCTTACAGTCCGCGTTAGCGGCCGGCACGGCGCAGCCTCCCACCTCACCGCGGAACTCTGCGCAAGCTGCCGTCGAACACTACCGGCCCGTGGCGCTGGCTTCCAATGGAGATTCAAGCAATTTTTCGCTTGAGGTCTCGTTCACGGGACTCGGTACCTTCATGATCGGGCCCGCCCGATGGTTTAGCGACACCGCGGTGCGGCTGTTCGCCGACCAGCTTTCGCCCACGGACAAGGCTCTATTCTTTGCGGCAGGCGGCGTTCTCGCGCGCCGCATCTACCAGGTCGTCCTCGCCTTCGAACCCACCGTCATCCTGCGTTTCGACGACCGCCAAGTCTTTAAGAACGCGAAAACGCTCCTGTCCGACCCGCAGGGCGACTCTGTCAGCATCGGCCCCCTCAACTTCGACTCGAAGCTGGTCACATCGATGAGTAGCAAGGGACCGGTCTATAGCGACGATGTCCAGACCATTACCATCGGCCCCGTCCCATCGACTTTGCCTATCTTGCTCGGCGTGGTCAGCACGGACGTGGCCAATTTCCCTCCGGCCCCATGACCGGATTTTTTCAAACTCTAAAGGAAATCAAATGTCTGACTATTTCGTATGGCTCGAATACTACGCCGCCGCTCCGGTGAGTAAGAACGTGAAATCGGATGAGATGAAGTACGCCGACGGGCACCAGCATGGCATCCAGCCGACTCAGGGCCAGGTCGATGGCCTGCAGCCCTCTCTCACGAATAATGTCTTGGCAGTGTACGCGACCTACAACCGCACGCATCCGGCGGCGGGGGCCGTGGTTCCGACCAACGCCGCTATAACGCAGGCGCGCCTCATCAAGACTCGATCAGCCCACTAACCTGGACCTGCACCCGCGCCGCAGGGAAATCAACAGCTGAGAAATTCACCAATCTTCGCGTCCTTCGGACGCCTAAGCAGAGAGGAAATGCCATGACCAACTACGCAGGATTCGATACCGACATCCACCCAGGCCTCGCCCAACTTGAATGGCTGCAGCTCAACACCAATCTCAGATGGTGCGGCTACTACCTCGCGCCTGCACCAAGCCACGACAATACCAGCTGGATGGGCCAGCGCCAGCGGCTATTAGCCCAGGGCTGGGGTATGGCGCCCATCTTCGTCGGCCAGCAAACTGCGGGGCCGGGCTCCCATAATGCAGTGGGACCGCAAGGCAGCACTGACGGTGCGCTGGCCGCCGAGCTCGCAGGCAAAGAGAGTTTCCCTCCACAGTCGTACATCTATCTCGACTGGGAAGACGGCAGCAGCCCGAGCCAGGACGCCCAAGCCTATATCAGCGCTTGGGTCACTGCAGTGACCGAAAGCGGCTACAATCCGGGCATCTATTGCTCGCATCACCTGGCGCCCGACATGGCAACGCTGATCTGCCAACTCAATCCGGCGCCCGCGTTGCGCATCTGGGCGTGGGAGGTAGCCACCGTTGCCGTACACCGTTATGAGGGCTCGATCGATGGATTTCCGGACTTCGCCCCAGCCAGTTGCGGCTATACGGACGCAATAGCATGGCAATGCGAGCAAAACAGTGAGCTGGACCTGCCCGGGGCACCGATCACCAGCATGAAAGCTGACCTCAGCTGCGCTAGCGTGGCGGATCCGAGCGCACCTCAGTGATGAGTTGCAATCCGAGTCGTGAACAGCAATAAAGTGAGCCGAGAGGCTGACGCTAAACGCTTTCAATGACTAATAATCCGAATGGTGGCGCAGGTACTGGAACGCATTACAGAGAATGCTCTCGCGCAAAAATACTCTCTGTCTCCCGGCTACGTCATAATCACTGCACCTTTTCATCATCATATTGGTACATCCAAAGCCGGCAATCGAGGGGCCGTTCATGGCAGAAACCGAAGGCATTCATCAGAATTATCTTCCACGCCGAATCCAGTTGCATCAAGACGATGGGACCTTTCGGCAATTTAGTGAAATAGAATTTCTGGCACTCGATGGCGCAAAAGTGGTCTTAGGAGAGCCAGGAATGGGCAAGTCGGAATTTATGTCAGTTGCTGGACGCCACTTCGAAGTAGAACCAATCCGGACTAGCCGATTCATACTGAGCAAACGTGTAGACCGTTTAGTGAACGATCGTCATTGGAGCAGATCCATTCGGTGTACCGAGGTATGGAGAAACGAAGAATTTCACTGAGGCGCAAATAACAGCCCTGTTTGACGCCTTGCAACATTTGACCGAAGACGATCCGTACTTCCTGAGCCGAAATCGGGACGATCGCACGGCAGCCGGATTGATGATTTTGCCGCTCAAGGAAAGGATCAAGAGTGCTATCGCATCAGCAGATAACATCCCCGATAGCTGGAAAGCGTACTTGTCCTCAGTTAGGACGGGACACCACCGATGCACGTCAACGATATTTTCAAATAATTAATATTGTTACATTTGAATAGCTTCTCTTTAGTATAAACATATAGGATTTGTACTTCTTATATCCTAGAGCTACGAGCCGGACCTTAATTCGAGATACCAGACTCAACCATTTAACCAAGTCGAAAGGAACAAGATGAAATCCCAGATGCGTCTTGCAGCAATGACCGTTTCGCTGTTGTCCGCCTCCGCCGGTGCTTTGGCGCAGGCTCCAAATCGATGCCCATCGCTGGCGTTTTATGGCAATGCCGCCGCCAGCGGCCTCTGCAAAAGCCTCAGCCCTGCTACGCAAAACCTGCAAGTGTGTGAATTGACGGCCGCACAACCCGACGTTCACTTGACCTTCGGCCTCCTGCCAAATGGCGTGAACCCGCCCACCACTCTCCACCTGACAGTGCGCACTCAGGCCAATAACTGCGAACAGGCGACCAATATAGTCCGGAACGCTGCCGGAGCGTTTGTCGCGCAAAACAACGCCCTGCTCTGTGGTGTCAACCCCGTCAGCTATGTTCAACGCATGAACGCTCAAGCAATTGTCCCGGGGGCCAACGGTCAAAGCGCTTGTCGCACAGCATTCATAAACGCACAGGCGGGCGGTAAATTGACGCCCGCAGTGGCGCAAAGCTACCTCAACGCTTGCAACACCGGGGGCCTAGCGAATGCCGCATGTCCGTGATGTGAAGCGGCAAGCACCAAAGGCGACAAGAAATGAGCTGCATTCCGAGTGCGAGCGCGTGGCCTAAACGGTCTCCCTTTTCCATAGAACAGAACCGTGAATCACCACGACCATTGTAGACACTCCTGTGGCCTTCCTCCGTCCTCACGGACACTTCCGCTAGGCGCGTTTTAGATTTTCAAAATGTACTGGGCTGAGATAAGCGATGGTGGAATGCCGCAGCCGTGGATTGCAAAACCTTTCCATATAGTCGAACACATGGCTCATTTACGACTTTAATGAACCATTTACGACTTTAATGAGCCGGAATACATGAAAGGCGGAATCCGGCCTGCTTACTCCACCGTCACTGACTTCGCCAAATTCCTCGGCTTATCCACATCCGTGCCGCGCGCCAGTGCCGTGTGATACGCCAGCAGTTGCAGCGCGACCACGTGCAGGATCGGCGACAGGTCGCCGTAGTGCTCGGGCAGGCGGATGACGTGCAAGCCTTCGCCAGAGCTGATGCGGGAATCCACGTCGGCGAAAACGTAGAGCTGGCCGCCGCGGGCGCGTACTTCCTGCATGTTCGATTTGAGCTTTTCAATCAGGGCGTCGTTGGGCGCGATGGTAACGACCGGCATTTCATTCGTTACCAGGGCCAGCGGGCCGTGTTTCAGCTCGCCGGCCGGGTAGGCCTCGGCGTGGATGTAGGAAATTTCTTTCAGTTTCAAGGCGCCTTCCAGGGCGATCGGGTAGTGCATGCCGCGCCCCAGGAAGAGGGCGTTTTCCTTGCGCGAAAATTCCTCGGACCAGGCGATGATTTGTGGTTCCAGCGCCAGCACGGAAGCGATGGCGACGGGCAAGTGGCGCATGGCTTTCAGGTGCGCCGCTTCCTGTTCGTCGGACAGGCGGCCATTGACTTGCGCCAGGCACAGGGTCAGCAGGAACAGGCCGGCCAGCTGCGTCGTAAACGCCTTGGTCGACGCCACGCCCACTTCCACGCCGGCGCGCGTGATGTAGGCCAGCGCGCATTCGCGCACCATGGCGCTGGTGGCCACGTTGCAGATGGTCAAGGTGTGCAGCATGCCCAGGCTGCGCGCATGTTTCAGGGCGGCCAGGGTATCGGCCGTCTCGCCGCTTTGCGAAATCGTCACCACCAGGGTGTTCGGGTGCGGCACGCTGTCGCGGTAGCGGTATTCGCTGGCCACTTCCACGCTGACGGGCACCTTGGCAATCGCTTCGATCCAGTACTTGGCCGTCATGCCCGCATACGAGCTGGTGCCGCAGGCAAGGATCAGCACGCGATCGATCTGCTTGAAGATGGCATAGGCATTGTCGCCGAACAGTTCCGGCATGATGCCCGTCACGCCTTCGAGCGTATCGCCGATGGCGCGCGGCTGTTCAAAAATTTCCTTCTGCATGTAATGGCGGTATGGGCCCAGCTCGGCCGCACCCGTATGCGCATGCACGGTTTTCACTTCGCGCTCGACGGGCTTGCCATCGACATCGACGATCCAGCAGCGCGACAGTTGCAGGTCGACCACGTCGCCTTCTTCCAGGTAGATGATCTGGTCCGTCGTGCCGGCCAGCGCCATGGCGTCGGACGCCACAAAATTTTCACCGTTGCCCAGGCCGACGATCAGGGGCGAGCCCTGGCGCGCGGCCACCACGCGGTGCGGCTCGTCGCGGCAGAACACGGCAATCGCATACGCACCGTCGAGGCGTTTCACGGCCTGCTGCACGGTCTCGAACAGGTCGCCGTTATACATGTGCTCGACCAGGTGGGCGATCACTTCCGTATCCGTTTGGCTCTGGAAGACGTAACCGAGGGCCGTCAGTTCGGCACGCAGTTCGTCATGGTTTTCGATGATGCCGTTATGCACCAGCGCCACGCGGGCGTTCTCTTCCGTCGGGGAAAAGTGCGGGTGGGCATTGAAGGAAACCGGGGCGCCATGCGTGGCCCAGCGCGTGTGGGCGATGCCCGTAAAACCGCTCAAGCCTTCTTCGGCGATCTGCTTTTCCAGCTCGGCCACGCGCGAGGTGGAACGCGAACGCTGCAAACGGCCATCAGCGTGCAAAGCGATGCCGCAGGAATCGTAGCCGCGGTATTCCAGACGCTTCAAGCCTTCGAGCAGGATGGGAGTGATATTACGTTGCGCTACCGCGCCGACGATGCCGCACATGGAAACCTCTGTCTAAAATTTAATCAATGCACGCATGCTAATGCAGAGTGCATGAAATATGCTTTCTAAATTAGCATATTTTTGACTGAATATTTCACGACTATTTTGCGATGAAATATTATTTCATTTAGAATCAATATATTCTCCATTTCGTTAAAACTATGAGCGAACTCAACATTACCCTCGACGAGATTGATCGTCGCATCCTGAACGCCTTGCAAATTGATGCATCGCAAACCAACAGTGAGCTGGCGCGCGCGGTGCATGTCTCGGCGCCCACGTGTTTGCGGCGCGTCAAGCATTTGACGGAAAGCGGCGTGATCGAGCGGCAGGTGGCCATCGTTGCGCCGCAGTTGGTGGGCGCGCGCCTGACGGCCATCGTGGAAATCACGCTCGACGTGCAGGCGGCGGAACGCATGACGGAATTCGAGCAGCTCGTGGCGGACGAGCCCGCCGTGCTGCAATGCTACCGCGTCTCGCCCGGTCCCGATTTCGTGCTGATGGTGCAAGTGGCCGACATGCCCGCGTATCACGCGCTGGCGCACCGCCTGTTTGCCGCGCACGCCAATGTGCGCAACGTGAAAAGCTATTTTTCCACGTTTCGCAGCAAGTTCGAGACACGCATTGCCGTCTGATTTTAATCCGCCGATTATCCACCGCTTGCCCACATGCTTATACGCGCCTTGTGCACCGCTTATACGATACTTTTGCACAAACTTATGCACAAGCAATACCTGGCAAATGTCATGCCACGCAGATACTGCTCAATGAAGAGCCTGACGAGCCCCCACCGGAGCCAGCAAGCGCGCCCCGCGCATCAGCGGCACTACTTACCAAGGTAAGCGGCGTGACTTTCACACAGCTTGCCAACAGGCTTTTGCACCACTTATCGACAGGCTTATCCACAACCACCAACGCATGGCAACGGTACATTCAGCGACGCACTTGCGCGTCGGCATAAAACCGGTAGCCGGCATTGCGGGCAGTATTGATGGGCAAGGTCATGCCGGTGGCCTGCTCGGCCTTGCGGCGCAAGCGGCTGATCTGGGTGTCCAGGCGGCGCTGGTCATAGCTGAGGAAATCCTCGCCCAGGGACTGGACGATCTGCTGGCGGCTGACGATGCGCTCCGGTTCGGCCATCAGGGCGTGCAGCACCGTCACATCCTGTTGCGACAGCGCAATGGCGTCGCCACTGGGCGGCAGCAGGCGGCGCGGCCCCAGTTCCAGCACCCAGGCCGTGGCGGGCGCCGCGATGACAGCGGCGGCAGGTTCGCCCAGGCGCCGTGCCAGCGCGCTCAAAGTGGCTGCCAGTTCATCCAGGTCGGCGCTTTTGGGCAGGTAATAGTCGGCGCCGCCACCCAGGCCATTCACCTTGTCTTGCGTCGTGCCGCGCGCTGTAAACACGACGATGCCGATGGGCTCCCCCTGCGCCCGCAAGGCGCGTACCAGCAGCATGCCATCGCCGTCGGGCAAGCCCAGGTCGATGATGGCGATACAGTGCAGCGCCGGTGCGTAACAGGCATGAAACGCGGCCAGGTCGGCCACGGCGGTCACGCGGTAACCGCTGTCGCCGAGAAACTCGGTCAACTCCTGCCGCAGCACGGCTTCGTCTTCAAGCAAAATGAGGTTCAACATGGCGCAAGGATAACCGATCGTCATGCTGCCGGGAAGCAAGCCGCAGGGGCATCATGCCCCGCATGATAAGCTCCTGCGCCATGAAAATCCTGTTTGCCATTGTCCTGTTGTTCGCCAGCCTGCCAGCGCTGGCCGGCGAGGCCGCGCCCGTCTTGGCGCCACTGACGCTGCCGTCCAGCGGGCAGCCCGTGTCGGCCAGCGGCCACATGCAGATGCTGCGCGATACGTCCGGCCAACTGGATCCCAAGGCCGCGCTGGCCGCGTCAGGCTGGCGCCCGCTGCCTGGCGCCGTCAGTGCCGGCTATACGCAGGACGCCATCTGGCTGCGCCTGGAGGTAAGGCGCGCAGCCCAGTCGCCCGATGAATGGGTGTTGCGCTTTAGCAACGCCGTGCTCGATGACGTGCGCCTGTATCGCCAGGATCAGGCCGGACATTGGCTGCTGCAGGAGGCGGGCGCCGACGTGAGCCGCGACGCCTGGCCCGTCGATACGCGCCAGGCGGTGTTTCCCGTGCAGTTGCCGCCAGGTCAGCCGCAGCGCTGGCTGGTACGCCTGCACAGCAAGAAAGCCATGTCGACGGAGCTGACGTTGTTGCCCAGCGCCAGCTTCGACGCGTCCTCGCGCCGCGAATACCTGTATTACGGCTTGCAGTTCGGCAGTTATTTGCTGCTGATCCTGTTCCATATCTTTTTCTGGCGCATGACGCGCGAAGCCCACAGCGGCTGGTATCTGCTGTACGTGCTAACGAATGCCACCACGGAAGCGCTGACGATCGCCATTCCCCAGCAAATTTTCGCCATGCCGAACTGGCTGTCCGATCCCATGCTGGGCGTATCGATGGCCATGTCCATCGCCGTCGGCGCGCGTTTTTCCACTTTACAATTGGAGCTGCCCGCGCTGTATCCCCGTTTCAGCCGTGCCGTGGTGGGCATCACGGCTGCGGCCGCCCTGTTCGGGGCGCTGCTGGTGCTGCGCGGCGACTATGCCGCAGGCGTGCTGGTGGTGCAAATGACGGCCTTGCCGCTGATCGTTCTGTTCATCACGCTGGCCAGCTGGCTGGCGCTGCGCGGGCACCGCCCGGCGCATGCCTTTCTGTTCATTTTCGGCATCTTCTACGCCGGTGTCATCATCAGCTTCCTGCGCAATATGGCCGTAGTGCCGCCGAATTTCTGGACCAACCATGCAGCCACCCTGGGCGCCTTTGTCCACATGATGCTGATGAGCCTGCGCCTCAACCGCCGCTACGCCGAATTGCGCCGCGCCAAGGACAGGGCACAGGCCGAAGCCGTGCGTGCCGTGCGCGCACTGAATGAACGCCTGGAAGAGCAGGTGGCGCGGCGCACGCTGGCGCTGCAACAGGAAATCGGCCGGCGCGCCGCGCTCGAAGTCGAATTGCGTGCCGCCCTGGAAGTAGAAACCCGCACGCGCGAAGAACAGCAGGATTTCGTTGCCATGGTGTCGCATGAATTCCACACGCCGCTGGCCATCATCAACACCACGGCCCAGCAAATTGCCCGCAACACGGAGGCGCCACGGGAAAAAACCTTACAACGCTGCCAGAATTTGCGCGAAGCGAGCGGCCGCATGACGGCACTGGTGGATGAATACCTGAGCGCCGACCGTATGGAAACGAGCGCGGCGACGTTCCGTCCCCAGCCATGCGACTTGCGCGCCCTGCTGCACGCCGTGCTGGCTGAATGGCCCGATGGCCGCATCGATGCCAGCGTGCAGGCACTGCCCGACAGCGTCGTGGCCGATGCCAGCCTGCTGCGCGTGGCCTTGCGCAACCTGCTCAGCAATGCTGACCGGCATGCGCCGCAGGCCCAGGCGATACGCGTGCAAGCCACCACGCTCGATGACGGCCGCGTGCAAATCGTCGTCAGCAATGCGGGCGAGCCTCTGCCTGCCGATGAAATCCCGCGCCTGTTCCAGAAGTACTTCCGCGGCCGCATCGCCCAGCACAAGCCTGGTGCCGGATTGGGCCTGTACCTGGTGCAGCGCATCGCCGCATTGCACGGCGGCCAGGTCACCCTCGACAGCGCCGGCAACAACGGCACCATCAGCTTCGCCTTGCGCCTGCCCGCCTGATTGCCTGATTGCCTGATTGCCGCCGGCATTCCCGACTAAATCAGTCGGGAATCGCTCAGGTTTGCTCAACTTCAAATTCTTCCATTCTGCTATATTTCCCATTAGAAATTTTTGTAACTTTTTATAACATTAATATTTAAAAAGACAACAAAAAAGATGACTTCAGGGAAGCGCACTTTTCCTGTCAGCCATCGGCGCCACCAGATACAGCACAGGAAAAACATGCATCGCCGTTCATTCTTCAGCAGCAGCATTGGCCACGCCTGCCCCCGGCCGCATTCCTGAGCGATGTTCATCCCGTTTCTGCCCACGCCAGCCTGGCGTCAGGGCATTCTTTTTCAAATCAACAAGGATCGACCAAATGCATCGTCATGGATCATTGAATCACGTATACCGTCTCGTCTGGAGCCACGTCCTGAACGCCTGGGTCGCCGTTGCGGAAACCTCGCGCGGGGGCGGCAAGGGCAGCCGCCGCAAACTGGCCGCAGCGGCTGCCGCCATGACGGCGCTGGCGCTGGGAGGACCGGCGCTGGCCGCTCCCACGGGCGGGCAGGTGGTGGCAGGCACGGCCAGCATCAGCCAGCAGGGCAACAGCACCACCATCCGGCAATCGAGCCAGCAGGCGGCGCTGAACTGGAACAGTTTCAACGTTGGCGCCAATGAAACCGTCAACTTCGTCCAGCCCTCGGCCAGCGCGCTGGCCGTCAACCGCATCTTTGACAACAACGGCACGCAAATCTTGGGGCGCGTCAACGCGAACGGCCAGGTGTACCTGATCAATCCGAACGGCGTGCTGTTCGGCCGCGGCGCGCAAGTCAATGTGGGCGGCCTGGTGGCCTCGACGCTCGACGTCGACAACGCCAGCCTGGGCGGCTCGAAGCACGCGTTCGGCGGCAATGGCACGGGCCAGGTCATCAATGAAGGCACGCTGCGCGCGGCCGATGGCGGCTATATCGCCCTGCTGGGCCGGCAAGTGAGCAACCAGGGCAGCATTTCGGCACGCCTGGGCACGGTTGCCTTGGGCGCCGGTAGCGCCGCCACCCTGAGTTTTGACGGCGCGCGCCTGCTGCAGTTGCAGATCGACCAAAGCACCCTGAACAACCTGGCCGAGAACGGCGGGCTGATCCGCGCCGATGGCGGCCAGGTGCTGATGAGCGCTGGCGCCCGCGATTCCCTGCTGGCCAGCGTCGTCAACAACACGGGCGTCATCGAGGCGCGCAGCGTGGAACAGCGCGATGGCAGCATCATCTTGCTCGGCGGCATGGCCGCCGGCACCACCCACGTGGCCGGCACACTGAATGCCAGCGCCCCTACCGGCGGCAATGGCGGCTTCATCGAAACGAGCGCCGCCCACGTGAAGATCGACAACGGCGTGCACATCAGCACCGCTGCCCCCCAGGGCCGCGCCGGCACCTGGCTGATCGACCCGGTCGATTTCACCATTGCTGCCAGTGGCGGCGATATCAGCGGCGCCGCCCTGTCGGCCAATCTGCGCAATGGCAATGTGGTGATCCAGAGCACGCAAGGCAGCGCCGGCACAGCCGGCGACGTGCACGTCAACGACAAGGTCAGCTGGTCGGCCAATGCGCTGACCTTGAACGCCCAGCGCAACATCAACATCAATGCCACCTTGAATGGTTCCGGCACGGCCAGCCTGGCGCTGGAATATGGCCAGGGCGCCGTTGCCGTCGGCAACACGGCCGTGTATCAACTGGGTGGCGGCGCCCAGGTGCATCTGCCCGCCGGACAAAATTTCAGCACCAAACTGGGCGCGGACGGCACACGCACCGACTACACGGTGATTACCGCCCTGGGCGCGTTCGGCAGCGTCACGGGTACCGACTTGCAAGGCATTAATGGCAAACTGGACGGCAAGTATGTGCTGGGCGCCGATATCGACGCCTCAGCCGCCGCCGGCTGGCAACTCAACTGGAGCTCGGGCTTCACCCCACTGGGCGGCGACACGGGCTTCAGCGGCGTGTTTGACGGACTCGGCCACTCGATCAATCAGCTCAGCCTGCACTCCTCCAGCAACACGGGTAGCGGCTTGTTCTCCATCACCACCAAGGAGGCCTTGATCCAGAACGTCGGCATGAATGGAGGCAGCATCTGGGCCAACTATGTGGCAGGCGGCCTGGTGGGCAAGAACGGGGGCACGATCAACAACAGCTATGCCTCGATCGATGTCAGCAGCTATTCCGTCAGCGGCGGACTGGTGGCGCAAAACAATGGCATCATCACCAACAGCCACGCCACCGGCGCAGTCGTGGGCCATGCGCAGACCGGTGGTCTGGTCGGCAGCAATAGCGGCAGCATCAGCAACAGCTATGCCACGGGTAGCGTGGCGGGAACGACGTATATTGGCGGCCTGGTCGGCATCAACTGGGGCATGGTCGACACCAGCTTCGCTGCGGGCCGTCTGACCATCACCCCCGGCGGCTACGGCGTCGGCGGCCTGATCGGCGCGAATGCCTCCAGCGAAAAGGTCAGCAACAGTTTCTGGTCCATCGACGGTACCGGGCAGGCCACCTCCAGTGACGGTAGCGGCCTGACGGATGCGCAGATGCGCACGGCCAGCAGTTTTACAGGCTTTCAGTTCACCACCACGCCTGGCGCACCAGGCAACAACTGGGTGCTGGTCAACGTGGACGGCGGCTTGAACAATGCCGATGGAGCGCCGGGCGCCACCTATCCGATGCGCGCGTCCGAATACTCGACGACGGTGAGCAACGCGCACCAACTGCAATTGATGGCCATGGCGCCGGGTGCCGCGTATGTGCTGGGCACCAACATCGATGCCAGCAGCACGGCGGGCAACAAGGGCGTCTGGGGCGAAGCCGGCTTCATTCCCGTCGGCACGCGCGACAACGCATTCACGGGTAGCCTGGACGGCCAGGGCCATACCATCAGCGGCCTGTATATCAACCTGCCCGATACCAAGAATGTAGGACTGATCGGCTACACGGAGGCAGGTTCCGTCATCAGCCATGTCGGCATGCTCGGCGGCAGCATCAGCGGAGAGGACAATGTTGGCGGCCTGGTAGGGTCGAATGCCGGCTTGGTCAGCGATAGCTACGCCACCGGGACGATCAGCGGCGATGACTATGTTGGCGGCCTGGTAGGGGCGAATGCCGGCCTGGTCAGCAATAGCTACGCCACCGGGACGATCAGCGGTGACGACAGCATCGGCGGCCTGATGGGCCTAAACTACCAGGGCACCGTCAATGACAGCCACGCCAGCGGCAATGTCAACGGCAGCGGCAGGGTGGGCGGCCTGATCGGTGAAATTGACCATGGCAGCGTCAGCGGCAGCCACGCCAGCGGGACGGTCGTCGGCGTCGAAAACCGCGTGGGCGGCCTGGTGGGCGAGAACTACAGTGGCACCATCACGGGTAGTTATGCCACCGGTAACGCCAGCGGATTTCGCAACGTAGGCGGCCTGGTCGGAGCCAATACTGGCGACGATGGCATCATCGCCACGGTACGCGGCAGTTACGCCACCGGCAACGCCACCGCCGTCAAGGACAATGCTGGCGGCCTGGTCGGCTACAACGTGGATGGCGCCATCGTCGACAGCTACGCCAGTGGCGTGGCCAGCGGCGACTACGATGTCGGCGGCTTGCTTGGTTTCAATAGCAACCCGGATGACAGCGTAAGCAACAGCTACGCAACGGGCGCCGTGCACGGCAATGCGACGACCGGCGCCTTGGTTGGCAACAACTTCGGCATCGTGCGCGACAGCTTCTGGAGCGGCGCGGCCACGGCGCCTGGCATCGGTGGCAACGAAGGCACGCTGAGTAATGTGCGTGCCCTGAGCGATGCACAGATGCGCTCGCAAGCCAGCTTCGACGGCTGGGACATGGCGTCCGCCAGCGGCAGCCATGCCGTCTGGCGCATCTATGAAGGCCAGACGGCGCCGCTGCTGCGCAGCTTCCTGAGCGCCTTGACCGTGACGAGCGATGGCGTCAGCAAGACCTATGATGGCAAGCTCTACGTCGGAGGCTTGAACAATGCGCAGTATTCGGTGGCTGGTGCCGCCAGCTCCGGACTCGTCCTGAGCGCCGCCAGCGGTCTGTATGGCAACGCACGCAACGCCGGTAGCCATCAAGCTGGCGGCAGCTATCTGTATTCCAGCCAGCAAGGTTATGACATCGATCTGCGAGCCGGTGCGCTGACGATCAACCGGGCCGTCCTCAATCTTGATGGCATGCGCACCTACGACGGCGGCCGCGACATCGCCGCAGGCCTGCTGACCTTGCGCGGCCTGGTCAGCGGCGAGAGCCTGGTGCTGTCTGGCATTGGCAAACTCGACAACAAGAACGCCGGCGCCAACAAGCACATCAATAACGGCACCCTGATGCTGGCCGATGGCCAGGGTGGCCTGGCTGGCAACTACACGCTGGAAGGCGGCCAGCACCGCGCCACCATCACCCGCGCCACGCTGAACGTGCAAGGCGTGGGCGCGGCCAACAAAGTCTACGACGCCACCAATCAAGCCACCTTGACGGGCAAGGCCACGGTGCTGGCGCTGGGCGACGACCAGCTCGGCGTGACGGGCGGCAGCGCGGCGTTTGCCGACAAGCACGCTGGCAACGGCAAAACCGTGATCGTCGGCGGCTTCAGCCTGCAGGGTGAGGACGCGGCCAACTATGAGCTGGTACAGCCAGGGAATGTCACGGCCGACATCGGCAAGGCCAGCGTGCTGGTCACCGGCGTGGGTGCCGCAAACAAAGTCTACGACGCCACGACCGGCGCCACACTGACGGGCACGGCCACGGTGCTGGCGCTGGGCGGCGACCAGCTCGGTGTGACGGGCGGCAGCGCATCGTTTGCCGACAAGCACGCCGGCAACGGCAAAACCGTCACCGTCGGCGGCTTCAGCCTGCAGGGTGAGGACGCGGCCAACTATGTGCTGGTACAGCCAGGCAATATCACGGCCGACATCGCCAAGGCCAGCATGGTCGTCACCGGCGTGGGCGCGGCCAACAAAGTCTACGACGCCACCAATCAAGCCACCTTGACGGGCAAGGCCACGGTGCTGGCGCTGGGCGACGACCAGCTCGGTGTGACGGGCGGCAGCGCGGTGTTTGCCGACAAGCACGCCGGCAACGGCAAAACCGTCACGGTCGGCGGTTTCAGCTTGCAGGGCGCTGACGCGGCCAACTATGAGCTGGTACAGCCAGGCAATATCACGGCCGACATCGGCAAGGCCAGCGTGCTGGTCACCGGCGTGGGTGCCGCAAACAAAGTCTACGACGCCACGACCGGCGCCACACTGACGGGCACAGCCACGGTGCTGGCGCTGGGCGGCGACCAGCTCGGCGTGACGGGCGGCACGGCATGGTTCGCCGACAAGCACGCCGGCAACGGCAAAACCGTCACCGTCGGCGGCTTCAGCCTGCAGGGTGAGGACGCGGCCAACTATGTGCTGGTACAGCCAGGCAATATCACGGCCGACATCGCCAAGGCCAGCATGGTCGTCACCGGCGTGGGCGCGGCCAACAAAGTCTACGACGCCACCAATCAAGCCACCTTGACGGGCAAGGCCACGGTGCTGGCGCTGGGCGACGACCAGCTCGGCGTGACGGGCGGCAGCGCGGCGTTTGCCGACAAGCACGCTGGCAACGGCAAAACCGTCACGGTCGGCGGTTTCAGCTTGCAGGGCGCGGACGCGGACGCGGCCAACTATGACCTGATACAGCCAGGGAATGTCACGGCCGACATCGCCAAGGCCAGCTTGCTCTACACGGCCGGCCCCGTGACCTTGACGAGTGGCCGCACGCCCAATGGCTTGCGCGGCAGTGTCACTGGCCTGCTCGGCAACGATAGCTTGGCGGACGCCACCAGTGGCACCCTGGCCTGGAACAGCCCGGCAACGGCCAGCAGCCCGGCCGGCAACTACGCCATCACCGGTAGCGGCCTGAGCTCGACCGACTATGCCTTCGTGCAAGCCGGGAGCAATACCGGCGCACTGACATTGCAGTCGGCGACCCTGCCGCCGCCGGCCCAGGCAGCCGTGGTGCAACTACAGGCGCAAGTGCTGGGCAGCTTTGCCGGCAGCCATCCCGGCACGCCGGCCGCCGCCCCCACCATCACCGTCACGCAGACTGACGCCCCGGCCGACACTGGTGCCGCCAGCAATGCCATGCCAAACACCACCATGCAGATCGGCAGCCGCGGCCCGGCCCTGCAAGTGGTCCTGGGCGGCGTCAAGCTGCCCGCTAACATGCTCAACGTAAATCAATAACACCATGACTCATCCATCGACTCCGCGACACCTGCTGCAACAACCGTTGCTGTCCCTGCTGCTGCTGGCCTTCGCGCCATGCGCCGCCGCCCAAACCATCCTGGCCGTGCCCGATGCGGGTGCCATCCTGCGCCAGTTGCAGCCGGCCACGCCCGCCAATGCGCCAGCCAATGCGCCAGCGCTGCGCATCGAACAGAAAGAGGGCGCGCCGCTGCCCGCCAGCGCGCCATTTCTCGTCACGCGCATCGATATCGCCGGCAACAGCGCATTCGATACGGCCACCTTGCAGGCGCTCGTCGCCAGCGCCCACGGCACGACCCTGTCGCTGGAGCAGCTGGGCGAACTGGCCGCCCGTATCACCAACTACTACCGCGTCAACGGCTATCCGCTGGCGCGCGCCATCGTGCCCGCCCAGACCATCCGCCAGGGCATCGTGCGCATCGAGGTACTCGAAGCGCGCTATGGCCAGGTGGGCATCGCCAACCAGAGCGACGTCAGCGATACCTTGCTGAACGCCACCCTGGCGCCGCTGCAAACGGGCCAGACCATCAGCCAGGCGGGGCTCGACCGCAGCTTGCTGCTGCTGTCCGACATGCCGAATGTCGCCATCACGGCCACGCTCAAGCCCGGCGCCGAAGTTGGCAGCTCCGACCTGCTGGTCGATGCCTGGTCCGGCCCTGGCGTGGCAGGCAATGCTTTCCTCGATAACAATGGCAACCGTTACACGGGCCGCGCCCGCGCCGGCGCCACCTTGTACCTGTACAACCCGCTGCACCAGGCCGACGTGGCCAGCGCCAGCGTGCTCAGCTCGGGCAAGGGTATGTACTATGCCCGTCTCGGCTATGACCTGCTGCTGAACGGCGCAGGCACGCGCGCCGGGGTGAGCATGTCCGCCTTGCGCTACCGCCTGCAAGGCGCCATGCGCCCGCTGCAAGCGCATGGAACGGCCCAGGTCGCCAGTGGCTGGTTGCGCCATCCGCTGCTGCGCAGCCGCGATGCGAATATGTCTGTCCAGCTGCAATATGACCAGGTGCACTTGCGCGACCGCATCGATGCCAGCGCCATGCGCAGCGACCGTCGCCTGGATAACTTGAGCGCCACGCTCGGCGGCGACGTGCGCGATGCCGCCCTGGCTGGCGCCCTCACCAGCTGGAGCGTGGCCGCCACTGCTGGCAAGCTCGACATCAGCGACCCGCTGGCACGCCTGAACGATGCCTTCAGCGCACGCAGCCATGGCACGTACGCGAAATGGAACGTCAACCTGTCGCGCCTGCAAAACCTGGACCAGCGCAACGCCATGTATCTGACGCTCGCCGGGCAGTGGGCGGACAGCAACCTCGATTCATCCGAAAAGATGAGCGTGGGCGGTCCGTACACGGTGCGCGCCTACGATGTGGGCGTGGCCGCTGGCGACCTCGGCTATTTTGGCAGCGCGGAATGGCGACATGCACTCAGCGCCAGCGACGCGGGACAATGGCAAGCCGTGGCCTTCATCGACAGCGCACGCGTGACGGTCAACCAGCAGCGCTGGTCGGCCGGCCCGAACAGCGCGCGCCTGCACGGCGCCGGGCTGGGCGTCAACTGGGCGGGCGGGCAGCAATGGAATGCCCGGGCATATTTCGCCAAGCCCTTCGGCAGCACGCCTGCCCTGATCGCCTCACGCAGTTCGGCCCGCCTGTGGATCGAGCTCAATCGCCACTTCTGATATGACGGTAACAGCCGGTAGCCTGGCTTTCGGCTGTTGCTTGATTTAACGCAATACTTACCCACCAGCTATCCACCGCCTGTGCAGGGCTTTTCCACAGGCTTACCCACAGCAACACCAGGGGGTGCTGCAGACGAAAGACAGTTATCCCCATTTATACCAAGGCTATCCAGCGCTTATCCGCAGGCTTACACACAAAGTTATCCACAATGCGCAGATAAATGCGGCTGCGATGCTGATAACCCGCTGAAATCGAAAAAAAATGAAGTGACAGGCGCATGCCAGGCGATTTGTACAAACTTGCCAACAGCTTATGCAGGCGCTTGCACACAGACTTATCCGCTACTTGTGCAGCGGCTTACCCACATAGTTATCCACAAATAAAAAAGGCAGGCCGCTAGGCCTGCCTGTGTGCAAATGTGGAGGTTTCGCTTATTTCTTGATCTTCACGGGACGCGTCCAGCCGTCGATGCTCACCTGGCGCGCGCGCGAAACGGTCAGCTTGCCGGCAGGCGCATCTTTCGACAAGGTCGTGCCGGCGCCCAAGGTGGCGCCCTTGCCGACGGTAACGGGTGCGATCAGCTGGCTGTCGCTGCCAATAAAAGCGTCGTCTTCGATGACGGTACGGAATTTATTCACGCCATCGTAGTTGCAGGTAATCGTGCCTGCGCCGATGTTGACCCTGGAGCCGATGGTGGCGTCGCCGATATAGGCCAGGTGATTGGCCTTGCTGTGCGCGGCGATCTGGCTGTTTTTCACTTCGACGAAGTTGCCGATATGCACGTCTTCCGCCAATACCGTGCCCGGGCGCAGGCGCGCGTAGGGGCCGATGATGGAAGCGGCGCCTACGACGGCGTCTTCGATGTGGCAGAACGGCTTGATATGCGCGCCAGCCGCCACGCTAGCGTTGATGAAGACATTGTTGGCGCCCACGCGCACGCCATCGCCCAGTTCCACGCGGCCTTCGAACACGCAACCGACGTCGATGGTGACATCGCGGCCGCAAATGAGTTCGCCGCGCACATCGATGCGGGCAGGGTCGAGCAAGGTCACGCCACGCTCGAGCAGCGCTTGCGCAATATTGTTCTGGTGAATGCGTTCCAGCTGCGCCAGTTGCACCTTGCTGTTGACGCCCGCCACTTCCCACACGGCAGCCGGGTGGGCCGAGGTGACGCTCACGCCATCGGCGACGGCTTGCGCGACGATATCGGTCAGATAGTATTCCCCTTGCGCATTGTCATTCGACAAAGCCGACAGCCATTGCTTGAGCTGCACGGTGGGCGCGACCATGATGCCGCTGTTGATTTCGCGGATGGCGCGCTCTTCCGGCGTGGCATCCTTTTCCTCGACGATGCGCACGATGGCGCCGTTATCGCGCACGATGCGCCCCAGGCCAAACGGATCGTCCTGTTCCACGGTCAGAATGGCCAGCTTGTCCTTACCGGCCGCCTGCACCAGCTGCTGCAGGGAGGTGGCGCTGGTCAGCGGCACGTCGCCGTACAGGATCAAGGTCGGCACCGTGTCGTCCAACAAAGGTAGCGCCTGCTGCACGGCATGACCGGTGCCCAGCTGCTGCGCCTGCTCAGCGGCGTCGATCTGCACGGCATGGCTGGCGTTGTAGCCGTCGAGCAACTTCAGCACCGCTGCGCCCCCATGGCCGTAAATCACGCATAATCGGGACGGCGCCAAGCCGCGCGCCGTGTCGATGACGTGCGACAACAGCGGCTTGCCCGCCAACGGGTGCAATACCTTGGGCAGGGCCGACTGCATGCGTTTGCCCATACCGGCAGCGAGAATGACAACGTTCATAGACCGTAATTTTTATAAGTTAAGAATATGCAAAAGTTTAACATGCACGCCCCGTCTTCCACGCCCTTTGGGCGTTTTACTTATGCCGTGCTGGCCTTGTTGCTGGTCGTCATGGCCGGCTGCAGCGGTTTGCGCCTGGCCTACAACAACGGCGATACCGTGCTGTACTGGTGGCTGAACGCGTATGTCGACCTGGACCGCGACCAGAAGGGCTGGGTACGCGACGACATCGAGAAGATGTTCGACTGGCACCGCAAGACGCAATTGAAGGATTACGTGGAAATCCTGCGCACGGGCCAGAAGCAGTTGCAAGGCAATATCACGCAGGCGGACCTGATGGCCGACTACAGTGAGATCAAGCAGCGCACCCAGGCGCTGCTGCTGAAGGCAGCGCCCGAACTGGCCGACCTGGCGCGCTCGCTCAAGCCCGAGCAAATTGCGCAGATGGAAAAGAAGTTCAAGTCAAATAATGATGATTACCGCAAGAAATACCTGAGCGGCGACCAGGAGAAACGCCAGAAACTGCGCTACAAGAAGGCCATGGAACAATTCGAACTGTGGTTCGGCAGCTTCAGCAGTGAGCAGGAAGCCATCATACGCAAGGCATCCGACGCGCGTCCGCTGAACAATGACATCTGGCTCGACGAACGCATGCGGCGCCAGCAGAATGTGTTGAATCTGGTCAAGAAAGTCCACCAGGAAAAGCTCGGCAAGGAAGCAGCCGCGGCCTTGGTCACGACCCTGATCAAGGACAGTTTCGAGCGCCTGGAACACTCGGAGCGCAAGGCTTTTTTTGACAGTTACGAAGCGAGCACGGCGCAAATGGTCTTGACGGTGATCAAGATCGCCACGCCGGCGCAAAAAGCCCACGCCATCAAGCGCATGCAGGGCTGGATCGACGATTTCAATTCCCTGGCCAGCGCGCCCAAATAGACAGGTAGCAGCAGCAGGGGAGGTGGGGCCATATGCTATAGTGGCCGCCATCGAATTGAAGAAATCCCCATGCAAAAGAAGATTAAAAAACCCGCCAAAGTCCCCGTCCACCATGCGCCGCCACCGAACCAGGTGCGCATCATCGGCGGCCAGTGGAAGCGCTCCGTGCTGCCTGTTTTGCAGGCACTGGGCTTGCGCCCGACACCGGACCGCGTGCGCGAAACCGTGTTCAACTGGATCAATCACTTGCGCGATGGCGACTGGGCCAACGCCCAGGTGCTGGACCTGTTCGCCGGCAGCGGCGCACTGGGCTTCGAAGCGGCCAGCCGCGGCGCCGCCGCCGTCACCATGGTCGATACGCACACACCCGTGATCCGCCAGCTGGAAGAAAACAAGACGAAATTGCGTGCCGACAACGTGCAACTGCTGCGCGGCGACGCCCTGCTGACGGCGCAAGGTCTGGCATCGCGCGGTCAGCGTTTTGACCTGATCTTCCTCGATCCGCCCTACCAGCAGGATTTCCTCGCCAAAGTGTTGCCCTTGTGCGCCAACCTGCTCAAGGAAGGCGGCATGGTCTACGCGGAATCGGGCTTGCCGCTGGTCTTCGACGACAGCAATGCACTGGAAAAACCCGAGTGGATGGCGCCCTGGGAAGTCATCCGTGCCGACAAAGCCGGCACCGTTTATTATCATTTGCTAACTTACAACAAAGTGCCGTCAACTACCTGAATCTGCCTATAAATGAGGCAAAAAAGCTCCCTGCCCCGAGGCGCAGCACCAATTTCAGGCATAATGCGCGTCTATATTGGTGCATCGTTAGGGAGCCGCAATGGTTGTAGCCGTTTATCCAGGAACATTCGATCCGCTCACGCGCGGTCATGAAGATTTGGTGCGCCGCGCATCGGGTCTGTTTGACAAGCTGATCGTCGGTGTGGCTGACAGCAAGAACAAGCAACCGTTTTTCTCGCTCGACGAACGCCTGGAAATCGCCAACGAAGTACTCGGTCATTACCCGAATGTGCAAGTGGAAAGCTTTTCCGGCTTACTCAAGGATTTCGTGCGCAAGCATGAAGCGCGCGTCATCGTGCGCGGCTTGCGCGCCGTCTCCGACTTCGAATACGAATTCCAGATGGCGGGCATGAACCGCTACCTGCTGCCCGATGTCGAAACCATGTTCCTGACGCCCTCCGACCAGTACCAGTTCATTTCGGGCACCATCGTGCGCGAAATCGCGGCGCTGGGCGGCGACGTCTCCAAGTTTGTCTTCCCCTCGGTGAACCGCTGGCTGCAAAACAAGATTGCCGCCAACGCTGCATCATCGCAATAAGTAAGAGTGAAATCATGGCATTACTGATCACCGACGAATGCATCAATTGCGACATTTGCGAGCCCGAGTGCCCGAATGACGCGATCTACATGGGCGCGGAAATCTACGAAATCGACCCCAACAAGTGCACCGAATGCGTGGGCCACTTTGACGAGCCGCAATGCCAGCAAGTGTGCCCCGTCAGTTGCATCCCCTTCAATCCCGCCTGGCGCGAAAGCCCGGAGCAATTGATGGCCAAGTACGAACGACTGCAAGCTGAACTGCCTGCGGCAAAAACCTAAGCCTTTCTCCCACGCCACTGTCCGTGGCGCCAGCTTCTGCCAACTGTTCTACACTGTGTGCTGACTTATCCACAGCCCATGGTTTCCACGGAGGTAGAAGATGCAAATAAGCACATCCCGCTTGGGCCGCTCCCTGGCCGCCGCCTGTCTGTGCGCGGGCCTGTGCGCGGGCCTGTGCGCCGCCCTGGCACAACCAGCGCTGGCCGTTGAAGTGGGCGGCGTCAAGCTGGACGACACGGTGCAACTGGCCAGCCGCGAACTCAAACTCAACGGCGCCGGCGTGCGCTACAAGGTCATCTTCAAGATCTATACGATCGCACTATACCTGCCGGAAAAGAAAACCCAGTTGGCCGACATCCTGGCATTGCCCGGGCCGCGGCGTTTAGAGATCATCATGCTGCGCGACATCAGTTCCGACGAGCTGGGGCAATCCTTCATGCAGGGCTTGAAGCGCAGTTCCGACCAGGCCGACCGCACACGCCTGCTGAGCCAGACGATGCAGTTCGGTGCCATGTTCGCCATGGTGCCCGGCCTGAAAAAGGGCGACATCCTGACCGTGGACTGGCTGCCGGAAGAGGGGACGTTGTGCAAGCTGAACGGCAAGCAGGTGGGCGACACCGTGCCGGACCTGGCCTTTTACAATGCGCTGCTGAAAATCTGGATCGGTATCCATCCGGCCGACACCTTATTGCGCGCGCACTTGCTGGGCGACGTGGCGTAATCGGCTGGCGGCGGGCGTAAAAAAGCCGGCTCACGCCGGCTTGTCATTGCGCAACAGTTGATCGCTCAGGCGCGCGTCGACAGGGCGCGCAATTCGGCCGCATTGCTGGGCGACACGCCATCCATCTTGCCCAAGGTGCGTTGCAAGGCTTGCGCTTCGCGCATCTGCTGGCGCGCCAGGCGCTCTTCGCGGCTCAGCTTGGGACGCACCAGCAGCAGCATGGCGCGGGCGATGCCCACCAGCAAAGGCTTGAACAGCAGGGCGAATGCGCCCACGGCGACGATTACCAGCACGAGTTGCAGGGCATTCAGCAGGGAAATCTCCAGCACGGGTGCGGAAACTGCGTACAGGGCGGAGGCGAAGGTAGACATACTGTTCCAGTGCATTATAGAATTTGCCAGTACTATAGTGCAGTGCAACATATAAATCTAATTCCATTTCTTGATACCATTTATATGAATCGTGAATGGAAAAATGTATTATTTTTTTGACGAGTGAAAATATTCGTGCCCGGCGCGGTTTACACTCTGAAGTAATCAATTCAACTTTTATCTTGGGCTTTCCATGAGTTTTCTGACGCTGGATCTGAACTTGCTGCGCGTTTTCGACGCCGTCATGACGGAACAAAACCTGACGCGCGCAGCCGGCCACCTGGCGATGACGCAGCCGGCGGTATCGAACGCCATCAAACGCCTGCGCGAGAGCCTCGGTGACGAATTGCTGATCCGCACGGCGTATGGCGTGAAACCCACGCCCCGCGCCGAAGCGCTGTGGCCGTCCGTGCGCTCGGCCCTGGCCAGCTTGGAAGCGGCCGTCACGCCGGAAACCTTCGACGTGTCGAAAACCCATGCCACTTTCCGCATGGCCATGGCCGATGCGACCGCCGCCTTCTGGCTGCCCTCGCTGATGCGTTCGATCGAACGCGAAGCGCCGGGCGTCAACGTGCGCATGATGCCGCTGACCACGCGCGAACCGCGTCCCATGTTGCTGCGCGGCGATATCGACTTGGCCGTGGGCTTCTTTCCCGGCGTGGCAGCGCAATTGTCGAGCGAAACGGGTTCGCCCATCCGCCATGAGCGCCTGTATTCCGGCAAGTATGTGTGCGTGATGCGGCGCGGTCATCCGCTGGCCGACAAGGAACTGACCTTGGATAACTATTGCGCGGCGAACCATTTGTTGGTGAGCTTTTCCGGCCGCGCGCATGGCTTGATCGACGAGGCACTGTCGCAGATCCACCGCGAGCGGCGCATCTTGTTGACGGTCAACCAGTTCTTCACGGCCGGACGCGTGGTGGCCAATTCCGACCTGATCACGGTCTTGCCGCGCCACCTGATCGCCTCGACGGGCATGACGGAGTCGCTGCTGTACAAGGACTTGCCATTGACCTTGCCGGCCGTTCACCTGGATATGCTGTGGCACGAGCGCGATGCGCGCAGCCCCGCCCACAAATGGCTGCGCAACCACCTGGAAAGCATGAACACGCCCACCTTGCGCACGGCCACGGCGGCCGGCGGCGGCGTGGCACCCAAGCCGCATATTGAGTAACCGTAACCGACTCAAGAAAAACGCCTGATGATGACTCATCAGGCGTTTTGCTATGCATGGTTGCTTGAGCGATAACCGATACGGAAACCGCCCCAGTGCTTGCCATCGACGTGGATGGGCACGGATAAATCGTGCATGACTTCGCCCGTGTCGCGCTTGTACGTCTGCAACAGGAACGGCTTGGTATTGCTGCCGCAGCGTTTGCCCGTGCGGTCGCTGAAGATGCGCTTGGTGCGGTTATTCACTATATCGGTGGCGTAGTCGCCCGTCAGGGGCTGGGAAAACTTCTTGTTGTGCGTTGGAAAGTATCCATTGGTGTCGACGGCGCCCGCATACGCCAGATGGGGCAGGGCGGCCAGCACGCCTTCCTGCAGGTCCGGCAGCACCTTGTCCGTAAATGCGTCGAACTTCGTGTTGTGCTTGGGCGGATTGGTATTCGGGATGGGCCGGTAATGGCGGTCGAACAGGGCTTCGCGCGTGATGCGCCCGGAAGCGATGGCTTGCTCGAACAGTTTGCCCACCTCGCGCGCCGCGCGCTGGGCCGCTACACGGATCTCGTCGTGCGGCGTGGCTACGCTCGATTCACCGAGGGCGCTGGCAATCACTTCGGCCCGCTCGGCCAGCGCCATGGCCGACTGCGTGGCGCGCGGCAATTCGGCATTCGTCGACAGCATGCTGTCGCGGATTTGCAGGATGGCGTCGGTGATCAGCTGCGTGGTGTCGACGTGTTCGCGCGAGGCGCGGGCGATTTGCCCGATCGCGTCTTCCGACACGCCCGACGATTCCTCGATATGGCTGAGCGAAGCATGCACGCTTTCCACATTACGCGCCGCTTCCGTCACGCCCGCCGCCAACGAAGTCATGCCGCGCGCGGCTTTTTCCGACTGTTCATTGATTTCGCGCACCATCACGCTGATTTCATCGGAGGCTTCCTTGGTACGCTGCGCCAATTGCCGCACTTCACCGGCCACCACGGCAAAACCGCGTCCGTGTTCGCCGGCGCGCGCCGCCTCGATGGCGGCGTTCAGCGCCAGCAAGTTGGTGCGCGCGGAAATATCGGAAATGGCTTCCGTAAAGCCGGTGATGCGTTTGGATTTTTCCTGCAAGCTCAGCATGTTGCTGGAGGCGCCTTGCGCTTCCTCGCGTGCGTTATTGATGCGGCGCAAGCCCTGATCCACTTCGGCGCGCGCCGCCACGCTTTCCACGCGCACGCCGGCGGCCACCTTGGCAGCCCGTTCCGCATTGTCGGCGATCTTTTCCGTCATCGCGGCATTTTGTATGGAACTGTCGGCGATGTCGCTGGCCGTGCGCACATCGAGTTCCACCTTCTGTTTGACGGAATCGACAAAATACGAGGTTTCCGCCGCGCCGATCATGATGGCGTCGATGGCATTGCCCACCGTGTCGGCGAACTGGTGCAAGCCCGGCTCACCGCGCGGGTGGCCGGAGAACGCCAGTAGCGCGGCGCCAACGGCGGCGGCCACGCAGGCAATCAGATAGGGATGGTCGCCGCCCGAGAGCAGCAGCAGATAGGCCAGGCAACAGGCCACGGCCATGGCCAGGATCGTGAATACAAGGAAACGCACCAGTTGGTGCTGCAACTGCTTCATTTGTCCCCCGCTGCGCGAACCCGTCACGTCCCGGCGGGGACGTGCTGTAACCGTATGCGGGTGGGCACGATTGCCCACCTTGCACCCTGAACGTAACGTCTGCGCGGCGTTTCAGGCGGCTACCGGATAGCAGTGTGTAGTTCTACCCTACAACAATTGTTCCGATAGCTCAATCAGAAAAGTGGGCTGGCTACACCGAGGTCACTTAATTGGCAATTTGGTGGTGTTTTTGACCTCTTCCATGACGGCATAAGTGTGGGTTTCCCGCACACCTTTTTGCAGCAAGGTCTTACCCAGGAATTCGCGGTAGGCCGCCATGTCCTTGACGCGCGCTTTGACCAGGTAATCGAAGCCGCCAGCCACCATATGACATTCCAGTACCTCTGGAATGATTTGTACGCTATGCTTGAAGGCGTCGAACACTTCCGGCGTCGTGCGATCAAGCACCACTTCGATGAAGACCAGCAGCGACACGTCGAGCAACTGCGGGTTCAACTGGGCCGTATAGCCCATGATGTAACCGGATTCGTGCAACTTGCGCACGCGCTCCAGGCAGGCGGCCGGCGACAGGTTCACGCGCGCGGCCAGCTCCACATTGCTGATGCGTCCATCGCTCTGCAATTCCATCAAGATTTTCTTACTGATCTTGTCCAGCATTACCATCACCCCCAAATTAATATTATTTGGTTAAATTGTCGCATCAAAAACTATCTATTGCTAGCCCCCTGTATTACCAGAATTAATCCATAAGAATCCCCTTTACAATCGAATCATCTTAACGTCCGACTTTCTGTATTTTTTTGCACCAAAAAAGAGCAAGAATTACGTCAGTTTTCGTCCCCATTTCCTTGTAAAGAGCACTTATGCACCCTGCAGGCCCCTCGGCTTTTACCCCGATTCCTTTTGCTGCGTTTCAGGCAGAAATCCTGCCCGAAGCGACACCCCAACGCGCCGCCATCACCGCCGCCTATAGGCGCGACGAGGTTTCCGCCGTGCAGTGGCTGTTGCAACAAGTGCGCGCCAGCAGCACCGAAACAACGGCCGAGGGACAAGCGCTGGCGCACCGCCTGGTCTCGAACGTGCGCCACAAACGCACACGCGCGTCCGGTGTCGATGCACTGATGCACGAGTTTTCGCTATCGTCGGAAGAAGGGGTTGCATTGATGTGTCTGGCTGAAGCGCTGTTGCGTATACCCGACAGTCAAACGGCTGATCGCCTGATCGCCGACAAAATCAGCAAGGGCGACTGGCGCAAGCATCTGGGCGAATCGCCGTCCCTGTTCGTCAATGCCGCCACCTGGGGCTTGCTGATTACGGGAAAATTGGTCAGTACCAGCAGCGAATCGGGTCTCGGTTCGGCGATGAGCAAGCTCATCGCCAAGGGTGGCGAACCGCTGATACGCAAGGGCGTCGACCTGGCGATGCGCATGCTGGGCAATCAGTTCGTGACGGGCCAGACCATCGAGGAAGCCTTGAAAAACAGCCGCGAGAATGAAACGCGCGGCTACCGTTACTCGTACGACATGCTGGGCGAGGCGGCCCTGACGCAACAGGACGCCGCCAACTATTACGCCTCGTACGAAACGGCGATCCATGCCATCGGCAAGGCGTCGAACGGGCGCGGCATCCGCAACGGCCCCGGCATTTCCGTGAAGCTGTCGGCCCTGCACGCGCGCTACAGCCGCGCCCAGCGCGCCCGCGTCATGGAAGAATTGCTGCCAAAAGTCAAAGCGCTGCTGTTGTTGGCAAAACAGTACAACATCGGCTTCAATATCGATGCGGAAGAGACGGACCGCCTGGAATTGTCGCTCGACTTGATGGAAGCTCTGGCGTTCGATACAGACCTGGCCGGCTTCGACGGCATCGGCTATGTGGTGCAGGCGTATCAAAAGCGCTGCCCTTTCGCCATCGATTTCCTGATCGACCTGGCGCGTCGCAGCGGTCGCAAGTTCATGGTGCGTCTGGTCAAGGGCGCGTATTGGGATGCGGAAGTCAAACGCGCGCAAGTCGATGGCCAGGAAGGCTATCCCGTCTACACGCGCAAGGTCTACACGGACGTTTCCTACCTCGTGTGTGCGCAAAAACTGCTGGCTGCCAGCAGCCTGATCTATCCACAATTTGCCACGCACAACGCGCAAACCCTGTCGACCATCTATACCTGGGCGAAGCGCGATGGCATTACCGACTACGAGTTCCAGTGCCTGCACGGCATGGGCGAAACCCTGTATGACCAGGTCGTCGGCGCCGATAACCTGGACAAGCCGTGCCGCATCTACGCGCCCGTCGGCTCGCATGAAACCCTGCTGGCCTACCTGGTGCGCCGCCTGCTGGAAAACGGCGCCAACTCCTCCTTCGTCAACCAGATCGTCGACGAAAGCGTGGCCATCGATAGCCTGATCCGCGATCCGCTGGAGCAGGCGCGCCTGCAGGGCGGCTTGCCGCACCCGTCGATTCCGCTGCCGCTGGACCTGTTTGGCAGCGAGCGCAAGAACTCGGCCGGCCTGGACCTGTCGAATGAAGACACCTTGCGCACCCTGGCCACCGGCCTGGCACAGCAGCAGCAATGGCAGGCAGCGCCGCTGATCGATGGCGCCGTCAGCCTGAATGGCCCCACGCATATGTTGCACAATCCGGCCCAGCACGACGATGTCGTGGGGAAAGTCATGGAAGCCGGTCCGGCCGACGTGGAAACGGCCCTGGCCAGCGCCAGCGCCTACGCCATGGACTGGCAAACCAAGCAACCGTCAATGCGCGCGCAAGCCTTGCAACGTGCGGCCGACCTGTTTGAAGAACATCACATCGAGCTGATGGCCCTTGCCGTGCGCGAAGCGGGCAAGTCGCTGCCAAACGCGATCGCGGAAATCCGCGAAGCCGTCGACTTCCTGCGCTATTACGCGGCGCAGGTGGAACACGCGCCGAACACCCTGGCGCTCGGTCCCGTCACCTGCATCAGCCCGTGGAACTTCCCGCTGGCCATCTTCACGGGCCAACTGGCCGCCGCTCTGGCGGCAGGCAACGTGGTGCTGGCCAAGCCGGCCGAGCAAACGCCACTGATCGCCCACCGCGCCGTGCAATTGCTGCATGCGGCGGGCGTGCCGCGCGGTGCGCTGCAATTTTTGCCTGGCAGCGGTGAAATCGTTGGCGCCGGCCTGTGCAATGACGCGCGCGTGAAAGGCGTGATTTTCACGGGCTCGACGGAAGTGGCGCAATTGATCAACCGCAACCTGGCTGCGCGGGCCGTGGCCGATGGCATCGATATTCCCCTGATCGCCGAAACGGGTGGCCAGAATGCCCTGATCGTCGATTCGTCTGCCTTGCCGGAACAAGTGGTGCAGGACGTGATGTCGTCCGCTTTTGATAGCGCCGGCCAGCGCTGCTCGGCCTTGCGCGTGCTGTTCCTGCAAACGGAAATCGCCGACAAGACCATCCACATGCTGAAAGGCGCGATGCAGGAGTTGCGCGTTGGCAATCCTGACCGCCTGGCAACCGATATCGGTCCCGTCATCGATGCGGAAGCGCAAGGTAACTTGCTGGCGCACATCAACAAGATGAAAACCATGGCCATCGACCATTATTCGCTCGATTTGCCCACAGTTAAAGGCACGTTTGTCGCGCCGACCGTGCTGGAAATCAAGTCGCTGGCGCAATTGACGCAGGAAGTCTTCGGTCCCGTGCTGCACGTGATCCGCTACAAGCGGTCCGAACTGCCGCAACTGGTGCAATCGATCAACGACAGCGGTTATGGCTTGACCCTGGGCATCCATACGCGCATCGATGAAACCATCGATTTCATCACCAAGCGCGCGCACGTGGGCAATATCTATGTGAACCGCAACATCGTCGGCGCCGTCGTCGGCGTGCAGCCGTTCGGCGGCGAAGGCAAATCGGGCACGGGACCGAAAGCTGGCGGCCCCCTGTACTTGAAACGCCTGCAGCGCAATGCACCGGCTGGCGCACAGCACCAGCGCCAGGCGCCGCCCGCGCTCGATGCGCTGACCGTATGGGCCAAGATGCATGGCCACGGCAAGGTCGAACAGCTGGCGCAGGAATACGCGCGCACGACCTTGCTGGGCAGCACTACCGTTTTGCCAGGCCCGACCGGCGAGCGCAATACCCTGAGCTTTGCCGCACGCGGCACAATTCTGTGCGCGGCAGCCACTTCCGGCGCGCTGATGAATCAGCTAGCGGCCGTGCTGGCCACCGGAAACCAGGCCCTGGTGCTGGCGCAAGCGCCGGATCTCATCCCCGGCGACTTGCCGGCAGCGCTGAAAGACCGCATCCAGGTTGTCAGCAGCCTGGAGTCGGTCAAGCATGATTTCCAGATCGCCATGCTCGAACCTAGCCTTGATGGCCAGCTCAAACCTCTGCTGGCGGCCCGGGAAGGGGCCTTGGTGGGCACCATCGCCACCACGCAGGAGGATGTCATCCCCCTGTGGCGCCTGGTCGCTGAGCGGGCGCTGTGCGTTAATACGACGGCAGCCGGTGGAAATGCCAGCTTGATGATGCTGAGTGTCTAAAATTTAAGCAGATAATCAAGGCAAAAAGGGCAGAACCGCTGGTTCTGCCCTTTTTATATGCACCGTCAGTTCAAGGATCAGCCAGCCAAACGCTGGCATAGCTGCTGAATCACCGTCAACGCATACGGCGAGGCGACGGTTTGCACAAAACGCATGAAGTCGACGGCCGCCTCCTCGTTGGCGTTGTCGGAAATGGTGCGCATGACAGTAAACGGCACGCCCAGTTCAAAACACACTTGCGCCACGGCGGCGCCTTCCATTTCGACGGCCAGCAAGTCGGGGATATCCGCTTTCAGCTGGTTCACATGCGCGGCGCTGCTGATGAACTGGTCGCCGCTGGCGATCAGGCCGCGGTGGACTTGCGCCTGTTGCAGCGCAAACTCTTGAATATCCTTGTCTTGTAATACCTTGGCAAGCTCATCGCGCAGGAAATCTTCTGCCGCACCGGCCAGTTGCGCACTCAACTCCAGATCCGTGGCGAAGCGCTGCAAGCCCGTCAGCGGCACTTCGAAGCGGGGAAACAAAGGTCGGGCATCCATATCGTGCTGCAGCAATGCTTCCGCCACCACGATATCGCCCACTTTCACGTTGTTATCCCCACTGCCGGCCACGCCGGTGAAAACGATGTGGGTAACTCCGTACTTTTCCACAAGGATGGAAGCTGTCATGGCAGCGGCAACCTTGCCCAGACGCGACAGGACGCACACAGCGTCGATATTCCATAGGGTTCCCAGGGTGTAGTCGCGCATGCCGTGCAAACGCTTCTGGGGGCCTTGCATGGCTTCTACCAGCCCCTGCTGTTCTTCGTGCAAGGCACTGATGATGCCTAAACGCATTTTTTTATGTGAATTCATGCTGTTCTTACCGGTTTCGGGGATTGCAGAACGGTTTATATGGTGAACACAGCCGTTTCGGTGACTTTTCCACTGTGCGCGTTTGTCTCTGTGTTTTAAATAAAGATGTATACATAAAAATAGTAGTAATAGTAAACGCCCAATTTTTTGTGGATAAGTCGGTATACCATCGAAAAATCATCGACTTAGCGCGTAAAAAAGTAGGCGCACAAGCATTGTATCGAGACAGGACTTGTTTGGGATAAAAATTGAGTTGTGGACAAAGATCGACTTTTCCCACATCTCATCCTGTGGATATGCAGGCACTTATCCACACCTGCAAGCAAAAATCATGGTTTTTCTTGCTGTTGTGGCATGTTTGACGTGCTTCGTCTGCACTGATGCTTGTCTGTGAATCAACCTTGAGTGACCCCGAGCGGTGTTCTTTCAGGAACGCTGGCATCCAGGTGATTCTTTGAAGACGGTTTGGCAGTGGATCTGGCTGTCGCCGTTGGTTTTTTTTTTGACGCTTCTTGCTTGCTTTTTAGAAATATCCCCGGACTTCCGCTTTTTTTATCGGTTTACAATGGATCTATATATAAAAATAGTAGTAATAGTAAACACGGTTTTTTCTGTGGATAAGTCACTTTTTTTCAACAGGATCAACCGTTTACGCGCAAAATAAAGCGTGCATAATCGTTGTATCACGCGAGGAGCAAAATTGTATAAAATGCGGGCCTGCGCACAACTTCGTGTTTACTCACAAGTCATCCTGTGGATATCAAGTGACTTATCCACAATCGATTCAAATTTCCCTTCTTTTCGACATAGAACCGCTTGCTGGCCCAGTGCCTGATCAGGTTTGTTAACGTTTCCATTTTGCACAACGGTTTGGCAGTGTTGTGTGCGTGATGCCGGCCGTGCCGGTTTTCGTCGCTCAGTTGTTGGCTCCATTTTTTTTTGTCAGCAGTTTGTCGGCTTTTTTTTGAAGTGAGGTTTGCGAACCTTCTCGATGGTGAAGGGCAGGCAAAACGCGCGTCATCGGGTTTACCTTAATAAGTTCGTATACAAGAATAGTAATAGTAGTTAACAGGGGCATCTTCTGTGGATAAGTCCTGATTTATCCATGTAAACAATCGCTTGGCGTACGGATAAGCGCTGAGTAAGCGTTGTATCTGCCCGGGATGGTTTCTGGACAAAAAAAAGCCGTCGAAAAAATTTTTCGTTTACGCACATATCGTCCCTGTGGATATCCATACGCTTATCCACAGCCTGCAGCTCCTGTTTTTCGCTGTGTTTTACCTTGTCGTGACGCTAGCCCGTATCGCTTGTCACGATTAATGTCGCCCTGGCCCGGCACTGGTGGTAATCTCAAGGCGGCTCAACAGCCATGCATGCATGAAAAAAGACAGACTCTGGTAGCGGAACGCGGTGGGGAGACACGCCGCGCGACAGCTTGATGGCATACCGAAAGGAGCTTCATTGGAATCGGCAGGCGAATACGACTACATCATCGTGGGCGGCGGCACGGCAGGTTGCGTGCTGGCCAACCGGCTCACACGCGACAAGGACGCCAACGTTTTGCTCGTGGAAGCGGGCGGCAAAGACGATTACGTGTGGATCCATATCCCCGTCGGCTATCTGCATTGCATCGGCAATCCCCGCACGGACTGGCTGTATTCCACGCAGGCGGACGCGGGACTGGGCGGGCGCAGCCTGATGTATCCGCGCGGAAAAGTCCTGGGCGGTAGCTCTTCCATCAACGGCATGATTTATATGCGGGGCCAGGCCGGCGATTACGACCACTGGGCCGACCTGACGGACGACGCATCCTGGCGCTGGGACAAAGTCTTGCCGCTATTCAAACAAAGCGAGGATTACTACGGCGGCGCCTCGGAAAATCATGGCGTGGGCGGTGAATGGCGCGTGGAAAAACAGCGCTTGTCGTGGGATATTTTGAATGCGTTCCGCGACGCCGCGCAGCAGGTCGGCATCCCGAAAACCAGCGATTTCAATGGCGGCGACAATAGCGGCAGCGCGTATTTCGACGTCAACCAGCGCCGCGGCATTCGCTGGAATACCTCGAAGGCGTTCTTGAAACCGGCTGCGCGCCGCCCGAATCTGACCATCATGACGGGTTGCCACGTGGAACGTCTGTTGCTGGAAACGACGGAGTCGGGACCGCGCTGCACGGGCATCGTATTTACGGGCGGCGGCACGCAGTGGCAGGCGACGGCCAAACGGGAAACTTTACTGACGGCGGGCGCCATCGGTTCGCCGCAATTGCTGCAATTGTCCGGTATCGGCCCGGCCGCCTTACTGCAGCAGCATGGGATTGTTCCCGTGTTGGACTCTTCTGGCGTGGGTGGCAACCTGCAAGACCACCTGCAGCTGCGCATGGTCTTTAAAGTACAGGGCGTGAAAACCCTGAACGTGATGGCCAGCAATATCGTCGGCAAGATGCAGATCGGCTTGCAATATGCGCTGTTCCAGAGCGGGCCCATGTCGATGGCCCCATCGCAGCTGGGCGCGTTTGCCAAGTCCAATCCGCAGCAAGCCACGCCGAACCTGCAATACCACGTGCAGCCGCTGTCGCTGGATAAATTTGGCGCACCGCTGCATGCGTTTCCTGCGTTTACGGCCAGCGTGTGCAATTTGCGCCCTACCTCGCGCGGCCATGTGCACATCGCGTTGGCCGACACCTATGTGGCGCCGAACATCGTTCCTAACTATCTCAGTACGGAGGAAGACCGCGCCGTTGCGGCCGACGCCTTGCGCCTGACGCGTGCCATCGCTGCCGCACCGGCCTTGAAACAGTTTGCGCCGCAGGAATATAAGCCCGGGGTGCAATTCCAGAGCCAGGAAGAACTGGCGCAGGCGGCCAGCCAGATCGGCACCACCATCTTTCACCCGGTGGGCACCTGTCGCATGGGCCTGGCCAGCGAGGCATCGAGCGTCGTCGACAGCGCGCTGCGCGTGATCGGTGTGGCCGGCTTGCGCGTTGTCGATGCCTCCATCATGCCGTACATTACTTCTGGTAATACGAACTCGCCGACGGTGATGATCGCGGAAAAAGCGGCGCAAATGATACACGCGGCCTGGAAATGACCGTGTAAAAGCGCGGGTTTGCGCCATTCGGGCTGGCGAAAAATCCCCGTAGTTATACTGTATTGTGCGTTAAATTTAAGTTGTGTATTATAAAAATGACTAAGTAGTACAAAAAGTACAACTAGGAGACACGATGTCAAACGTAATCTTGGAAACAAGAAATTTGACCAAGGAATTCAAGGGTTTCACCGCAGTGAGCGAGGTGAACCTGCAGGTAGAGCGGGGCCATATCCACGCCTTGATCGGTCCGAACGGCGCCGGCAAGACCACGTGTTTCAACTTGCTCACCAAATTCCTGGTCCCCACTTCCGGACAGATCCTGTTCAATGGGAAAGATATCACGGCCGCCAAGCCGGCGCAGATCGCGCGCATGGGCGTGATCCGTTCCTTCCAGATTTCCGCCGTCTTCCCGCATTTGTCCGTGCTGCAAAATGTGCGCATCGGCTTGCAGCGGCAGCTGGGTACCTCGTTTCATTTCTGGCAAAGCGAACGTTCCCTGAATCAGCTCAATGACCGCGCCATGGCCTTGCTGGCCGAAGTCGACCTGACGGAGTTTGCCGACACCATCACGGTTGACATGCCCTACGGGCGCAAGCGGGCGCTGGAAATTGCCACCACCCTGGCGATGGAACCGGAAATGATGCTGCTTGATGAACCGACGCAGGGCATGGGCCACGAAGACGTGCACCGCGTCACCGAGTTGATCAAAAAAGTCTCGGCCGGCCGCACGATTTTGATGGTGGAACACAATATGAGCGTGGTCTCGGGCATCTGCGACAAGATTTCTGTCCTGCAGCGCGGCGCCATGCTGGCTGAAGGCAGTTATGCGGAAGTGTCGCGCAATCCGCACGTGATGGAAGCGTACATGGGCACTACCCACGCCGAACTCGAAGGGGCGCATTGATGACGACGCAATCGAACAAGGCGCCGGCGCTGGAAATTACGCAATTGCACACCTGGTATGGCGAATCGCACATCCTGCACGACGTGAATCTGAAAGTGGAGCAGGGCGAAGTGGTGACGTTGCTGGGCCGCAACGGCGCCGGCCGCACGACCACCTTGCGCGCCATCATGGGTTTGACGGGCGCACGCACGGGTTCCATTAAAGTCAATGGCATCGAAGCGATAGGTTTGGCCACGCACAAAATCGCCCACCTGGGCATCGGCTATTGTCCCGAAGAGCGCGGCATTTTTTCATCGCTGTCGACCGAGGAAAACCTGATGCTGCCGCCGACCCTGGCCAGCGGCGAGAAGGGCATGTCGGTGGAGGAAATCTACGCCATGTTCCCGAATTTGCAGGAACGTCGCCACAGCCAGGGCACGCGCCTGTCGGGCGGGGAACAGCAGATGCTGGCCGTGGCGCGCATCCTGCGCACTGGCGCGCGCCTGCTGCTGCTCGATGAAATATCCGAAGGCCTGGCGCCCGTCATCGTGCAAGGCCTGGCGCGCATGATTACCACCCTGAAAGCGAAGGGCTACACCATCGTCATGGTGGAACAGAATTTCCGGTTTGCCGCACCGCTGGCGGACCGGTTTTATGTGATGGAGCACGGTCAGATCGTCGAGACTTTTGCTGCATCCGAATTGGAGGCCAAGATGCCGGTATTGACCGAGCTGCTTGGCGTCTAGTCATCATGTAGTACGCGTCATCGTCCAGCAATCGACTGAATAGCAAACAATAATCCCAACGGAGACACTATGAAACGTAACGCTATCGCCATTGCCACCGCCACTCTGTGTACCTTGTCTGCACTGGGCTTTTCCGCTACCGCGCACGCCCAGGTATCGGGCGACACCATCAAGATCGGTTTTATTTCCGACATGTCGGGCGTGTATTCCGACGTCGACGGCCTCGGCGGCGCGGAAGCCATCAAGATGGCGATCGCCGATGCCGGCGTGGTACTGGCCGGCAAAAAGGTGGAATTCATTTCTGCCGACCATCAAAACAAGGCTGACATTGCCGCTTCGAAGGCGCGCGAATGGTTCGACCAGCAGGGCGTCGACATGCTGATTGGCGGCACCAATTCCGGCGCCAGCCTGGCCATGGCCAAGGTCGCGGCGGAAAAGAAGAAGATTTTCATCGCCATCGGCGCCGGTTCTTCGCGCCTGACAAATGAAGAATGCACGCCCTACACCGTGCATTACGCCTACGACACGGTGGCGCTAGCGCGCGGTACGGGCGGCACCATTGTCAAGCAGGGCGGCAAGAGCTGGTATTTCATGACGGCCGATTACGCGTTTGGACATTCGCTGGAAAAAGACACGGCCGAGGTCGTCAAAGCGGCCGGCGGCAAGGTGCTGGGCAGCGTCAAGCATCCGCTGGGCGCTTCGGATTTCTCATCCTTCCTGCTGCAGGCGCAAGCAGCCAAGCCGCAAATCCTGGGTTTGGCGAATGCCGGCGGCGATGCCATCAACAGCATCAAGGCGGCCAACGAGTTCGGTTTGACGAAATCGATGAAACTGGCCGGCTTGCTGATCTTCATCAATGACATCCATTCCTTGGGCTTGAACCTGACGCAAGGCATGTACCTGACGGATGGCTGGTACTGGGACTTGAATGCGGACACGCGCGCCTGGTCGAAACGCTATTTTGCCAAGATGAAGAAAGAGCCGTCGATGCTGCAGGCGGCCGACTATTCGGCTGCGGCGACCTACCTGAAAGCCGTCAAGGCGTTGGGAACGGATGACACCGAGAAAGTCATGGCCTACCTGAAAAAGACCAAGATCAACGACATGTTTACGCAGAATGGCGAAGTGCGCCCCGATGGCCGCATGGTGCACGATATGTATTTGATGGAAGTCAAGAAGCCATCCGAGTCGAAATACCCATGGGATTACTACAAGGTGGTCGCCACCGTGCCCGGTGCGCAAGCGTATGTGACCAAGGCCGAATCGAAGTGTTCGTTGTGGAAGTAACGCTGTAGCCATACCTCCAGCGGATCGCCCGCCTGTGCGCGGGTGGTCTGTCCTGCATGCTCTTCGCTCGCAGGGTTCGCCTTGCGCCGCCGCGCCAGTCTGCGGTGGCGTGTTTCCCTTGATACCACACCGTCCTCCGGCGGTGCTTTTTATACTGTGATGCCATGGAAATTTTCGGCGTTCCAATACAAGCGATGATGAGCCAGCTGCTGCTGGGTCTCGTCAACGGCTCGTTCTATGCCATGTTGTCCCTCGGTCTGGCCGTCATCTTCGGCTTGCTCAATGTCATTAATTTCTCGCACGGCGCCATGTACATGATGGGCGCCTTCCTGGCCTGGATGGGTCTCAGCTATTTCGACATCAATTACTGGGCCATGCTGGTCATCGCCCCGATCCTCGTCGGCCTGGTCGGCATCCTGATCGAAAAGACCATGTTGCGCTGGTTGTACAAGCTTGACCATCTGTATGGCTTGTTGCTGACCTTTGGCATCACCCTGATCATGGAAGGCGTGTTTCGCTCCTTCTATGGCGTCTCGGGCCAGCCGTATGCCGTGCCTGAAGCGCTGGCCGGCGCGACGGACCTGGGTTTCATGATCTTGCCGAACTACCGCGCCTGGGTGGTGATCGCCTCGCTCTCCGTATGCCTGGCCACCTGGTTCGTCATCGAAAAAACCAAATTAGGGGCTTACCTGCGGGCGGGCACGGAAAACCCGAAACTGGTGGAAGCGTTCGGCATCAACGTACCGCTGATGGTCACCCTGACGTTCGGCTTCGGCGTGGCACTGGCCGGTTTTACCGGCGTGCTGGCGGCACCGATCATCCAGGTTTCGCCGCTGATGGGCTCGAACCTGATCATCGTCGTGTTTGCCGTCGTGGTGATCGGCGGAATGGGTTCCATCATGGGTTCCATCCTGACAGGCCTGGGCCTGGGCGTGATCGAGGGCCTGACCCGCGTGTTTTACCCGGAAGGCTCGGCCACCGTGGTCTTCGTGGTGATGGTCATCGTGCTGTTGCTGCGTCCCGCCGGCCTGTTCGGAAAAGAAAAGTAATCCTCATCAGTCATGTATTGGAGCTACCACGATGAATAAGAATGTAGGCTACGCCATTGCCTTGCTGCTGGCGTTGGCGGCCCCGTTTTACGGCTATCCCGTCTTCCTGATGAAGTTGCTGTGCTTTGCCCTGTTTGCCTGCGCCTTTAACTTGCTGATCGGCTACACCGGCTTGCTGTCGTTCGGCCATGCAGCCTTCTTCGGCGGCGCCGGCTATGTCACCGGCTATGCGCTGCGCACCTGGGGCTGGCCAACGGAATTGGGTCTGCTGGCCGGCGTCGCCACCGGCGCCTTGCTGGGCCTGGTGATCGGTGGCCTGGCGATCCGCCGCCAGGGCATTTACTTTACGATGATCACCCTGGCGCTGGCGCAGATGGTGTACTTCCTGGCCTTGCGCCTACCGTTCACGGGCGGCGAGGATGGCTTGCAGGGTGTTCCACGTGGAACCTTGCTGGGTATGATAGACCTGGGCAATGACACCGTACTGTATTACTTCGTGCTGGCCATCTTCATCGCCGGCTTTGCCCTGATCGTGCGCACTATCCACTCGCCGTTCGGCCAAGTACTCAAGGCGATCAAGGAAAACGAACCGCGCGCCATCTCGCTGGGCTACGACGTCAACAAGTACAAGCTGATGGCCATCGTGCTGTCCGCTTCGCTGGCCGCCCTGGCCGGTGCCACCAAGACCCTGGTGCTGGGCTTTGAAACCCTGACCGATGTGTACTGGGGCATGTCAGGTCTGGTCGTGCTGATGACCTTGGTGGGCGGCATGGGCACGTTGTCCGGTCCCATCCTTGGCGCCGTGCTGATCATCGCGCTGGAAAACAAGCTGGGCGATGTCGGCACCTACCTGGCCACGCACACGGGCATCGAGTGGTTCGGCACCCTGGGCGAATCGGTGGGTATGGTCACTGGTGTGATTTTCGTCATCTGCGTGCTGCTGTTCCGGCGCGGCATTGTCGGTGAAGCCATCGCGCGCTTCGGCGGCAGGCCAGCCAAAGCCGCTGTCTGATTTTCAAGCAACGCCGGACGATTCGTCCGGCGTTTTTCATTGTGCGTCCACTGTTACCTCAACGGAGAGAACCACCATGCAAATGACGATCACGCGCGCGGGCACTACTGGCATGAGCCTGTGCACCTTGCTGGCGTTGGCAGCCTGCGGCAGCAACCATGCGCCGGAAGAACTGAATCAGATGCCCGGCTACCTGGGTACCATCACGCGCGCCGACTACGATGGCAAGACGAATGATTTGCTCACGGCCGGCCTGGGCAAGACCGGGTTGGCGGGCGCGGCGCCCGCGTATGCGAATGCCGAACAGCCGACGCCGCTCGAACTGCGCCGCAATGCCATCTACGCCAACTACCGCGCCGTGCTCGACATTGCCGCCAACAGCGGCTACGGCACTTTGTACGGACCGAATGTCGATGCCGGCGGTAACGTGGGCACGGGCGAGGGCTTGGTCGCCGGCAGTGAGTATATCGCCTATGCCGACGATGGCACTGGCAAGAAGAATGTCACCTTGATGGTGCAGGTGCCGGCCAGTTTCGACCCCGAGCATGCCTGCATCATCACGGGCACGTCCAGCGGTTCGCGCGGCATCTACGGCGCTATCGGCAGCTCCGGTGAGTGGGGCTTGAAGAAGGGCTGCGCCGTGGCGTATGCCGACAAGGGCTCCGGCACGGGCTTGTATGTGTTTGAAGATGACAGCGTCAACCTGCAGAACGGACTACGGGCGGGAAGAGTGGCCGCCGGCAAGAACGCGCTCTTCGCGCCGGACTTGAGCGATGCTGACCGGCTGGCCTGGGCCGCTGCCAACCCGAACCGTATCGCCTTCAAGCATGCGCACTCGCAGCAGAACCCGGAAAAGGATTGGGGCAAGGTCACGTTGCAGGCGGTCGAGATGGCCTATTTCGTCTTGAACGAACGCTATGGCGTGCTGGCCCGCGATGGCAGTTCGCGCATCGTGCGCCTGACGCCGAAGAACACCATCACGATAGCCTCGAGCATTTCCAACGGGGCCGGCTCGGCCTTGCTGGCGGCGGAACAGGATAGCAAGGGCTTGATCAGCGGCGTGGCCGCCAGCGAGCCGCAGGTCCAGCCGGCAGCGTCGGGTGCCTACAGCGTGCGCCAGGGCGGGGTAGTGGTGGCCAATCCGGGGCGCGCCCTGTTCGACTACGCCACCTATGCGGCGCTGTATCAGCCGTGCATCGCTTCCGTGGCGGGCATTGCGGGACGCTGCACGGCGCTGGTGGCCAAGGGCTTGTTGAATGGCGCCGACCTGACGGCGCAGCAGGCGGACGCGAAGCAGCGCTTGCGGGCGTATGGCTGGCTGGTCGATGCCGATCCGCTGCAGGCCGCGCACGCGGGCACGAACATCCTGGTGGCCGTCACGTATGCCTATGCCTACGGCAAGTTTTCCGTGATGGACAAGGTATGCGGTTTCACGTTTGCGCAGACGGACGGCAGCGGCAATCCTATCCCGTTTACCACGGCGCAAAAGGCGGTCAGTTTTGCCGCGCAAAGCGGCATCCTCGGCAGTGTCGTGTATGAGAACAGCGTGGGTGGCGCCAGGGTCTACACGGCCGGCGTGTCGCCGTCAAACAGCTTGGCGGACCAGTCGCTCGATGGCTTCCTGTGCCTGCGCAGCCTGGCGACGGGCAAGGATGCCGTCAGTGGCGCCAGCTTGCAGGGCAGTCTGGCCACACAAAGCGTGCGCGTGCGTGCGGGCATGGCCGAGGTGGCGGCCAACGGTAAATTGAATGGCAAGCCGGCCATTATCGTGCACGGCCGCAGCGATACCCTGATTCCCGTCAATCACGCTTCGCGCGCTTACCTGGGGCTGAACGCTGCGGTGGAGGGGGCCAACAGCAAGTTGCGCTATATCGAGGTGACCAACGCCAACCACTTCGATTCCTTCAGCAGCGCCTTGCCGACCCTGATCGTGCCCTTGCATGTGTATCTGAACCGGGCACTCGACGCGATGTATGCGCATTTGTCTGCCAAGCAGGCCCTGCCGCCATCGCAGGTGGTGCGCACGGTGACGCGCGCCGATGCGTCGACCTTGATCACGAATCTCAACGTGCCGGCGATAGCGGCAACGCCAGCGGCGGGCAATGCGATCAGTGTCACGGGGACGGTTGTGGATGTGCCCAACTAGCATCAGCTTGCATGTCGCGCGAGAGCCACGTCGAATACGTGCCTTTTTTTTGAGCGCTTATAGCGCGGTTGCATAGATGGCGCGGGCATCCTCGCGTGTGACGACGCGCGGATTGTTGCCCAGCAAGCGCGTCTGCAGCATGGCTTCATCGGCCAGCCGGTCCAGGTCGCTGGCCGCGATACCCACCTCGCGCAGGGTGCACGCGATGCCGGTGGCGCGCGCCAGCGCCTGCATGGCGTCGATCAGGGCCTCGGCCCGCGCTTCCTCGCTGCCCGTGATGCCGGGCTGCACGACGGCCGCCAGTTGTGCATACAGCGGCGCCGCGTGGGACAGATTGAAACGCAGCACGTGCGGCAGCACCAGCGCATTCGACAGGCCATGTGGCACGTGGAACAGGCCACCGATGGGATAGGCGAGCGCGTGCACGGCGGCCACGGGTGCATTGGCAAACGCCTGGCCGGCCAGCATGGCGCCCAGCAACATTGCTTGCCGCGCCGGCAAATTGCTGCCATCGCGGCAGGCGGTGATCAGGTTGCGGGAGAGCAGCGACAGCGCTTGGGTGGCCAGCATGTCGGACAATGGATTCTTCAGCAGGCGGCTGGTGTACGCTTCGATCGCATGCACCATGGCGTCGATGCCGGTGGCGGCCGTCACGGCAGGAGGTAAGCCCAGGGTCAGGTTGGCGTCGAGGATGGCCAGGTCCGCATACAGTTGCGGCGCCACCACGCCCATCTTGCTGGTGGCGCCTGTGGTGACGATGGCGATATGCGTGACTTCCGAACCGGTGCCGGCCGTGGTCGGCAATTGCACCAGAGGCAGGCGCTGGCCGTGGACATTGCCGATGCCATACAGTTGCGCCAGTTCCTGGTGGCCCGGCGCCAGCACGGCGATCAGCTTGGCCACATCCAGCGAGCTACCGCCACCGAGGCCGATAATCAGTTCCACGTGAAACATCTGGGCCTGGGCCACGCCGGCAAGTACGATGGCTTCGGGCGGATCGGCTTGCACGTCGGAAAAGACATGCGCTTCTATCCCCGCCGTTCGCAAGCTGTGCAGCGGATCATCTGCGAGTCCTGTACGCAGAAATCCCGCGTCGGTGACGAGCAGGGCGCGGCGTACGGCGGGAAAGTGATGGGCGATGTGCGCGCCCAGCTGGGCGGCGGCGCCCGGTTGAACGATCAGATGCGGCACGGTGCGGAACTGGAAGGCGGACATGCAGACTCCTGACGGTAAGGACAGAAGCCCAAGCTTACTCCGCTTTCCAGCCCCGCGCGTGTTTCACGTGGAACCAGAAGCCGGGACTACTCCCACTCCAGCGCGCCGCGTTTCCATTCATAGGCCAGGCCGATGGTCAGCAGGCTCAAGAAGCCCATGACGGCCCAGAAGCCGGGTAAGCCCAGTTCGTTCACGTTGGCCGCCCACGGCATCAGGAAGGTCACCTCGATATCGAACAGGATGAAGAGGATGGCGACCAGGTAGAAGCGGATGTCGAACTTCATGCGCGCGTCGCCGAACGCCTCGAAGCCGCATTCGTACGGCGACAGCTTTTGCGCATCGGGTTTGTGCGGACCGAGCGCGCGCCCCAGCAGCATGGGTACGATGCCGACCAGGATACCGATCAGAATGAACAGCAGGACGGGAAAATAGTTTTCGAGGAGCATGGGGATTCCTCTCAGTGGCTGGACGACAGTTTCATCAGCACGATGCCGCACACGATGAGGACGGCGGCGCACACGCGCATGGCATTCAGTTGTTCACCGAGGGCGACGATACCGACGATGAAGGCGCCGACGGCACCGATGCCGGTCCAGATCGTGTAGGCCGTGCCTAGGGGCAGGGTGCGCATGGCAAGCGACAGCAAGCCGAAGCTGGCGATCATCATGACCACGGTAATCACGGAGGGAGTGAGTTTGGTGAAACCCTCGGAGAGTTTCATCGAGTATGCCCATACGACTTCAAGCATGCCAGCAATCAGTAAAAATATCCAGGCCATGGCGGCTCCTTATACAGAGCGGGCCGTCCCGGTGTGTGCCCATGATGGGGGAGGCCGTCCTCCTGAATGATCGTCCCGATGGCCACTGGCGTGACCACGGTGTTGCTGACGACGCGGCAATTGTAGCAAACATTGGCGGCCAGCGCAGCCTCGTCGCGAGCCCATGGAGTGTTCCACGTGAAACAGAAATCACCACTTCCTTGCCACTGCTGAGTAAAAATTAAGCAAAAATTGGCCCGTGGAAGGTTGCGCTCGCAAAAAGACTCTATAATCGGAGCTCTCTTCCCGCATTTTTACTTGCACTGTTACCTATTTATCATGTTATTTCCTACAGAATTCGACGTCATCGTTGTCGGTGGTGGTCACGCCGGTACCGAGGCGGCCCTCGCTTCCGCCCGTATGGGGCAGAAGACGCTATTGCTCACGCATAATATTGAGACACTGGGCCAGATGTCGTGCAATCCCTCCATCGGTGGCATCGGCAAGGGCCATCTGGTCAAGGAGGTCGATGCCATGGGCGGCGCGATGGCGATCGCCACCGACGAGTCCGGCATTCAGTTCCGCATCCTGAACTCTTCGAAAGGCCCGGCAGTCCGCGCCACGCGCGCCCAGGCCGACCGCATTCTCTATAAAGCCGCCATCCGTACGCGCCTGGAAAACCAGCCGAATTTATGGCTGTTCCAGCAAGCGGTCGATGATCTGATCGTCGAAGGCGACCGCGTCGTCGGCGCCGTGACGCAGATCGGCCTGAAGTTTCTGGCGCGCGCTGTCGTACTCACGGCCGGGACTTTCCTCGACGGCAAGATCCACGTGGGCCTGAACAGCTACTCGGCCGGCCGCGCCGGCGACCCGCCTGCCATCTCGCTGTCCGCCCGTTTAAAAGAATTGAAGCTGCCGCAGGGCCGCTTGAAAACGGGCACGCCGCCGCGCATCGATGGCCGCTCGATCGACTTTTCCGTGATGCAAGAACAGCCGGGCGACCTTGATCCCGTGCCCGTGTTCTCGGTGATGGGCAACACGGCCATGCACCCGCGCCAGGTGCCGTGCTGGGTCACGCATACGAATAGCCAGACGCACGACATCATCCGCGCCGGCCTGGACCGCAGCCCCATGTACACGGGCGTCATCGAGGGCGTGGGCCCCCGTTATTGCCCGTCCATCGAAGACAAGATCCACCGTTTCGCAGGCAAGGAATCGCACCAGATCTTCCTCGAGCCGGAAGGCTTGACGACGCATGAGTTCTATCCGAACGGCATCTCCACCAGCCTGCCGTTCGATGTGCAAATCGCCCTCGTGCAATCGATGAAGGGCATGGAAAACGCGCACATTCTGCGTCCCGGTTACGCCATCGAATACGACTATTTCGACCCGCGCGGCTTGAAAGCCTCGCTGGAAACGAAGGCCGTGGCAGGCCTGTTCTTCGCCGGCCAGATCAACGGCACCACCGGCTACGAGGAAGCAGCCGCGCAAGGCATGCTGGCGGGCCTGAATGCGGCCTTGCTGACGCAGGACAAGGAAGCCTGGGTACCGGGCCGCTCCGAAGCGTATCTGGGCGTGCTGGTCGACGATCTGATCACCCAGGGCGTGCAGGAACCGTACCGCATGTTCACCAGCCGCGCCGAGTACCGCTTGAGCCTGCGCGAAGATAATGCCGACATGCGCCTGACCGAAATCGGCCGCACCCTGGGTTGCGTGGGCGACGCCCAATGGCAAGCGTTCGAGACCAAGCGCGAAGCGGTGGCGCTGGAACTGCAGCGCCTGCGTTCCACCTGGGTCAATCCGCGCATCCTGGCGGCAGCCGAATCGGAACGCATCGTCGGCCAGGCCATCGAGCGCGAGTACTCGCTGGCGGACTTGCTGTGCCGCCCGAACGTGGCCTACGACACGCTGATGAGCATGACGGGCATGGAAGGCCAGGCCCTGGCCGGCCCCGGCGTGGAGGACTCCGCCGTGCGCGAGCAGGTGGAAATCCAGCTCAAGTATGCGGGTTACATCGAGCGTCAAAGCAAGGAAATCGAGCGCCACGAACACTATGAAAACCTAGCCTTGCCGGCCGGTTTTAATTACCTTGATATCGGCGCGTTGTCTGTCGAAGTGCGGCAAAAACTCGACAAGCAGCGCCCGGAAACCCTGGGCCAGGCATCGCGCATTTCCGGCGTGACGCCAGCGGCGATTTCGCTGCTGCTGGTGCATTTGAAAAAGCGCGGTTTTGGTGCCGCGCAGACCACCACTTTAAAGGACGAGGTTGTTGAATGAAGCAGTTTGACCGGGCCGCACTGGCCCCCATTTTGAATGAAGGCATCGCCGCGCTGGGGCTCGACCTGAGCGCGGATCAGACGGAAAAATTGCTCGATTACCTGGCCTTGCTGGCCAAATGGAATAGCGTGTACAACCTGACGTCGGTGCGCGACCCCCTGCAGATGCTGACTTTGCACGTGCTCGATTCGCTGGCGGCCGTGCCCGCGTTCGCGGACGCCAAAAACGTGCTCGACGTGGGCGCCGGTGGCGGCTTGCCGGGCATGGTGCTGGCCATCGCGCGGCCCGATGTGAAGGTGTCGATGATCGACACGGTGCATAAGAAGACGGCTTTTTTGACGCAAGTGAAGGCCGAACTGGGTTTGAGCAACGTCACCGTGTACACGAAACGGGTGGAACAGCTGGAGGTGCAGCAGAAATTCGACGTGATCACTTCGCGCGCTTTTGCCGACCTGTCCGACTTCGTCAACTGGTCGGGCCACGTGCTGGAAGAGGGCGGTCAGTTCATCGCCTTGAAAGGCATAGCGCCACCAGACGAGCGCGAGCGACTTCCAGCGGAATGGCAAGTTACAGCGCTACGCGCAATTGAGGTGCCAGGGCTAAATGCAGAGCGCCATCTGGTCTTTATAGCAAGAGTTTAAACACCAAAAAATTAAATGATATAAATGGTTTATACGGTATAAATAATATAAACCGTATAAATGGTTTATATCGTATAAATGAAATAAACAGTATAAATCGTTTCGGCAAGATGCCGGGGCGCACGATGAAGTTTGCATCTCTTTACAACTAGAAGATACATGGCCAAAATTTTTTGTGTAGCAAATCAAAAGGGTGGTGTTGGTAAAACCACAACAAGCGTCAACCTCTCCGCCGGCCTGGCCAAGTTGAACCAGCGCGTGCTGCTGGTCGACCTCGACCCGCAAGGCAATGCGACCATGGGCGCCGGCATCAACAAGGCCGGCTTGAAGGCGTCCACCTATGAAGTCATGCTGGGCGAGTCCGATGTCAAGACGGCACGCCAGCGTTCGGAAGCGGGGCGTTTCGATGTCTTGCCGTCTAACCGCGAACTGGCCGGCGCCGAAGTGGAAATGGTCGACCTGGACAACCGCGAACGCCGCCTGAAGGATGCGCTGGCCGAAGTCGACAGCGAATATGACTTCATCCTCGTTGATTGCCCGCCAGCATTATCGATGCTGACCTTGAACGGCCTGTGCGCCGCGCATGGCGTGATCATCCCGATGCAGTGCGAGTACTACGCGCTGGAAGGCTTATCCGACCTGGTCAACACCATCAAGAAGGTGCACGCCAACCTGAACCCGGATTTGAAGATTATCGGCCTGCTGCGCGTGATGTTCGATCCGCGCATGACATTATCGCAACAGGTGTCGGCCCAGTTGGAACAGCATTTTGGCGACAAGGTCTTCAATACCATCATCCCGCGCAATGTGCGCCTGGCCGAAGCGCCATCGTACGGCGTGCCCGGCGTGACTTTCGACCCCAGCTCGAAAGGTGCCCAGGCGTACATCGCCTTCGGCGCCGAAATGGTCGAACGCATCAAGCATATGTAAACAAAGGGCGAGCGACTCGCAAAGAATGATGTGAGTGCTTACTCTGAAAACACGATTAGGACAGCATGGCTACGAAAAAATTAAAAGGACTGGGTCGCGGACTCGACGCCCTGTTGGGCGGCGGCGGCGACTTCGCCAGTCCGGACACGCATCAACCGTCGAACTTGCCCGTGTCACAAATGCAAGCCGGCAAATACCAGCCGCGCACGCGCATGGACGAGGGGGCTCTGAATGAACTGGCCGCCTCGATCAAGGCGCAAGGGCTGATGCAGCCCATCCTGGTGCGCCCGATCGGGCAAGACACCCTGAGTGGCTTGATCAAATATGAAATCATCGCAGGTGAACGCCGCTTCCGCGCCTCGCAGCTGGCGGGGCTGACGGAAGTGCCGGTGCTGGTGCGCGATGTGGACGACCTGGCCGCCGCGGCCATGGCGCTGATCGAGAACATCCAGCGCGAAGACCTCAATCCCCTGGAAGAGGCGCAGGGCATCCACCGCCTGATCGCCGACTTCAACTTTACGCATGAGCAAGCGGCCACTGCGCTGGGACGCTCGCGCAGCGCCGTGTCGAACCTGTTGCGTTTGATGAACCTGGCCGCTCCCGTGCAAACCATGCTGATGGCCGGTGATATTGACATGGGCCATGCGCGGGCGCTGCTGGCGGTCGACGCGGCCAGCCAGATCACCCTGGCCCACCAGGTGGTGGCCAAGCGCCTGTCGGTGCGCGAAACGGAAAAGCTGGTCACGCGCACGGTCGAAGAAGCGGCCAACCCCGTCGAGCCGCGGCAAAAGGAAAAGTCCGGCGACATCGCCCGCCTGGAAGAAGAGTTGTCCGATGCGCTGGCCACGCCCGTGGTGTTCAAAATGGGCAACAAAGGCCGTGGCCAATTGGTGATCGATTTTGCCGATCTTGACGTGCTCGATGGATTGTTGACCCGCTTGCGTGGTTAAATAGCAAGCTGCAAAGACATGGGGAGTGTGGGTGTGGACAATCCGGCCATGCTTTCCAGATGCACCACGTGATTCCTTGATAACACGGCTGGAAGCGGCCAGACAAGCGACTTTGCCATATAGTGGTGCAAATGGCGGCGAATAGTCGGTAAAGCGTCAGTTTCACGCAGCAATCGCCCTGCTGCGGTGCAGCAACGTTTGACTCTATAGATCAAAGCCAACTATAATCCCGTGTCTTTGCGTGTGTAGATTTTTCTGGGAACCTGGCAATTGAGTGATTCACAACAAAGTATTGCCAAACCCGTCTACAAAGTAGTTGCATTGCAGTTAGCAATCGCTATCAGCTTTGCTACCGTCACCCTGTTTTTCGGTGGCAGTGTCAGAGGCTGGTCCGCCGCATACGGCGGTGCTATCGCAGTCATCGGTAGCCTGGTGTATGCCATGCTGGTGGTTCGCGGTACTAGCGACGCCAATAAGGCATTCCGGGCGCATTTGCGCGCAGAAGTGGTGAAAATATTTATCACAGCGGTGCTGTTTATCTTGGCACTGGTGTTGTTTCAGTCGGCCGCCTGGTTATGGCTGATCTTGGGTTTCGCGGTGGCAACCTTAGCATACTGGTTTTCATTGCTCGCTGTTTAATCATTGGTTTCGGGGCGGTGCTCTGAAACGACAAATCTAAATTCATATGACCACAGAACACGCTATTGAAGCGGGCCATGCTGCCCCGGCCAACGCCACAGAGTACATCAGTCACCATCTGACCCACTTGAAAAGTGCGGATGGCGCCTATAACCTGGACACCTTCTGGATTTCCGCCATTCTGGGCTTTGTTTTCCTGGCTGTTTTTTACATGGCTTCGCGTCGTGCCACTGCCGGCGTGCCTGGCAAACTGCAAAATTTCGTCGAAATGATCATGGAAATGGTCAATGAAACTATTAATGGGGCCTTTCACGCGAAAAGCAAGATCATCGCACCGCTGGCCATCACGATTTTTGTCTGGGTCTGGCTGCTCAATGCGATGGACTTCTTGCCGGTTGATCTGTTGCCGATGATTTTGAGCTGGTTTGGCGTGCATAAGCTGCGCGTTGTAGCAACGGCCGACGTGAATCACACCTTCGCCATGTCGTTCTCGGTTGTTTTGTGCATTATCGCTTTCTCGGTCAAGGCCAAGGGCCTGGGCGGCTGGATCAAGGAGCTGTTCACGGCGCCGTTCCATGCAAGCGGCATCATCGGTACGATCTTGCTGGCACCCATCAATTTCTTGTTGCAAATGGTTGAGCTGGTTGCAAAACTGATCTCCCTGTCGCTGCGACTGTTCGGCAATATGTATGCCGGCGAACTGATTTTCATCTTGATCGCGTTGTTGCCTTGGTGGGCACAGTGGGCGTTGGGTGGTCCATGGGCAATTTTCCATATCTTGATTGTAACTTTGCAAGCTTTTGTGTTTATGGCGTTGACGGTTGTGTATCTGAGCCTCGCGGTTGAGAAACATTAATCAGCAACTTTATATTTTGTTTTTTTAGTATCTTTCGTTTTTAAATTTAGGAGAATTTTATGCAAGCTCTGATCGCACAAGTACAAAGCATGACCGTTCTGGCAGCAGCAATCATCATCGGCCTGGCCGCAATCGGCACTGCTCTGGGCTTCGCTATCTTGGGTGGCAAATTCCTGGAAGCATCGGCACGTCAACCAGAACTGATGCCACAACTGCAAACCAAACTGTTCGTTATCGCTGGTCTGCTGGATGCCATCTCGATGATCGGTGTTGGTATCGCTCTGCTGTACACGTTCGCTAACCCGTTCCTGGCTCCTTTGATGGCTGTTGCTCAGTAATTCGCTCCAATCCTAGGAGAAACTTTTAGTTAGGAGCAAAGGTATGGACATCAATATGTCGCTCATCGGCCAGATGATCACCTTCGCGGTGTTGGTCTGGTTCTCGATGAAGTTCGTATTTCCAGCGCTGAACAATGCGCTGGATGAGCGTGCCAAACGAATCGCGGATGGATTGGCTGCGGCCGATCAAGGTCAAGCTTCGATGGCTGTCGCTGAAAAGCGTGCGCAAGAGGCATTGAACAGTGCACGTGAAGAAGCGTCGCAACGCGTTGCGGACGCTGAAAAGCGCGCGCAGCTGGTTGCTGAAGAGATCAAGCAAAATGCACAAGCTGAAGCTGCGCGTATTATTGCGCAAGCCCAGTCGGACGCCGAACAGCAACTGTCGAAAGCACGCGAACAATTGCGCGCTCAGGTGGCTGACCTGGCTGTCAAGGGTGCCGAGCAGATCTTGAAGCGTGAAGTCAACGCTACGGCTCACGCCGAAATGTTGCAGCGTCTTGCTGTCGAGCTGTAATCATGGCAGAACTCGCAACCGTCGCCCGTCCCTACGCGGAAGCTTTGTTCCGCGTAGCCCAAGCTGGTAAGGAGTCAAGCAACCTCGCGGCGTGGTCCGAGCTGGTGTCCGAACTGGCACAGATCGGTAGCCACCCCGAGGTACAGGCGTACGCGCGCAATCCGAAAGTTTCGGAAAGCGACGTCGCCGCCACCATCCTGTCGTTGTTGAAATCGCCGCTCAATGAAGAAGTGAAAAACTTCGTCACGTTGTTGATCGAAAATGGCCGCATCAGCCTGCTGCCGGAAATCGGCGCGCAATTCCATACCTTGAAAAACGGTCTGGAAGGTGCGGCTGACGCCGAGATCACGAGCGCTTTCGATCTGAGCGAAGGCCAAACGGCCGAGCTGGTCGCAACGCTGGAAAAGAAATTCAGTCGTAAGCTCAACCCTGCCGTCACAGTGGATCCATCGCTGCTCGGCGGCGTGCGCGTGGTTGTTGGCGACCAAGTGCTCGATACCTCGGTGCGCGCCAAGCTGCAGCAACTGCACGCTGCATTGGTGTCGTAAGACACGCGCTTCGGCAGGCCAGCTAAGACAGACCCTTACCCCTCGCGCAAGCTGAGAGAAACACTTTTAGGAGTTAGTATGCAACTCAACCCATCTGAAATCAGCGAGTTGATCAAGAGCCGGATCCAAGGTCTTGATGGCGGCGCTGAAGTGCGTAATCAAGGCACGGTTATTTCCGTCGCCGACGGTATCTGCCGCATCCACGGTTTGTCGGACGTGATGCAAGGCGAGATGCTGGAATTCCCAGGCAACACGTTTGGCCTGGCAATGAATCTGGAACGCGACTCCGTCGGTTCCGTGATTCTGGGTGCCTACGAGCACATCTCCGAAGGCGACACGGTGAAATGCACCGGCCGCATTCTGGAAGTGCCAATTGGTCCTGAGCTGCTCGGCCGCGTTGTCAACGCACTGGGTCAGCCAATCGACGGCAAAGGCGCCATCGACACAAAACTGACGGCCGCGATTGAAAAAATCGCTCCGGGCGTGATCGCCCGTGAGTCCGTTTCGCAACCAATGCAAACCGGCTTGAAGTCGATCGATGCGATGGTTCCAGTTGGCCGCGGCCAGCGCGAACTGATCATTGGCGACCGTCAAACCGGCAAGTCGGCTGTGGCGATTGATGCGATCATCAATCAAAAAGGCCAAGGCATGAAATGTATCTACGTCGCGATTGGCCAAAAAGCCTCGTCGATCAAGAACATCGTGCGCTCGCTGGAACAGCACGGCGCGATGGAATACACCATCGTTGTCGCCGCTTCCGCTTCGGAATCGGCCGCCATGCAATACATCTCGCCGTACTCCGGTTGCGCCATGGGCGAATACTTCCGTGACCGCGGTGAAGATGCACTGATCGTCTACGATGATCTGTCCAAACAAGCTGTTGCATACCGTCAAATCTCGCTGCTGCTGCGCCGTCCGCCAGGCCGCGAAGCCTACCCAGGCGACGTGTTCTACCTGCACAGCCGCCTGCTGGAACGCGCAGCACGCGTGAACGCCGCCTACGTCGAGAAGTTCACCGACGGCGCCGTCAAAGGCAAGACCGGTTCCCTGACGGCTCTGCCGATCATTGAAACGCAAGCTGGCGACGTGTCCGCATTCGTTCCAACCAACGTGATTTCGATTACCGACGGTCAGATCTTCCTGGAAACCTCGCTGTTCAACGCTGGTATCCGTCCTGCCATTAACGCCGGTATTTCCGTATCGCGCGTCGGTGGTGCCGCCCAGACCAAGGTCATCAAAAACCTGTCCGGCGGTATCCGTACCGACTTGGCGCAGTACCGTGAATTGGCCGCGTTTGCGCAGTTCGCATCCGACCTGGATGAGTCGACCCGCAAGCAGCTGGACCGTGGTGCGCGCGTCACGGAATTGCTCAAGCAAGCCCAGTACTCGCCACTGTCGATCTCGCTGATGGCCGTATCGCTGTTCTCGGTGAACAAAGGCTTCATGGACGACGTGCCAGTCAAGCAAGTGCTGTCGTTCGAAGCTGGTGTCCACGCTTACATGAAGACCAAGCAAGCTGCTCTGCTGGCCAAGATCGAAGAAACCAAGCAACTCGACAAAGACAGCGAAGCAACTCTGTCGGCGGCCATTGCTGATTTCAAGAAATCCGGCGCATATTAAGCGGCCAGGCGGCGCCCACCTCGAGTGAGGCGCCGCCCTACGCGCAGAAGGAGTAAGGACTCATGGCATCAAGCAAAGAGATACGAGGCAAGATCAAGAGCGTAGAGAATACGAAGAAGATCACCAAGGCGATGGAAATGGTCGCCGCGTCCAAAATGCGCAAGGCGCAAGACCGGATGCGGGCCGCCCGTCCCTACAGTGACAAGATTCGTAATATCGCCGCCAATCTGGCGACCGCCAATCCGGAATATACGCACCCGTTCCTGGCAGCTGCCCAGGGCACGCAAGCGAAGGCAGTGGGTTTCATCGTTGTCACGACCGACAAGGGTCTGTGCGGCGGCATGAATACCAACATCCTGCGCCAGGTGATGTCGAAGTCGCGCGAGCTGGAAGCAGCTGGCAACCGGATTGAAGCAGTTGCCATCGGTAACAAGGGTTTGGGTTTTTTGAATCGCATCGGCGTCAAGATCATCGCGCACGCCATTCAAACCGGTGATACGCCCCACCTGGACAAATTGATCGGACCCGTCAAGGTCATGCTCGAAGAGTTCCAGGCAGGCAAGATCGATGCAGTGTACCTGTGCTACACCAAATTCATCAACACGATGAAACAGGAACCAGTCGTGGAGCAATTGCTGCCCCTGACGGCCGACAAGATGGTCGCCGACAAGGGCGCCCACACGTGGGATTACATCTACGAGCCGGATGCGCAAAGCGTGATCGACGAATTGCTGGAGCGCTATGTAGAAGCGCTGGTGTACCAGGCAGTCGCGGAGAATCTGGCGTCCGAGCAATCGGCACGGATGGTCGCGATGAAAGCTGCAAGCGACAACGCGGGTAGTGTGATCGGCGAACTGAAGCTGATCTACAACAAGACCCGCCAAGCTGCGATTACCAAAGAACTCTCCGAAATCGTCGCCGGTGCGGCTGCGGTTTAAACGAATTTAACTATATTGAAGGAACGAACATGGCTGATGGCAAAATCGTTCAGTGTATCGGCGCTGTGGTGGACGTTGAGTTTCCCCGCAACGCGATGCCTAAGGTATTTGATGCCTTGAAGATGGCAGGCTCGGAACTGACCCTGGAAGTACAACAGCAGTTGGGCGACGGTATTGTCCGTACCATTGCACTCGGCACGTCCGATGGCTTGCGTCGCGGCATGATGATCCAGAACACCGGCAAACCTATCATGGTGCCAGTCGGTAAAGCAACCCTGGGTCGCATCATGGACGTGCTGGGCAACCCGATTGACGAATGCGGCCCAGTGTCGCACGAGCAAGTCGCGTCGATCCATCGTACCGCTCCTGCATACGACGAACTGTCGCCATCGCAAGAACTGCTGGAAACCGGCATCAAGGTGATCGACCTGGTTTGCCCGTTTGCAAAAGGCGGTAAAGTGGGTCTGTTCGGCGGCGCTGGCGTAGGCAAGACCGTCAACATGATGGAACTGATTAACAACATCGCCAAAGCGCACAGCGGCGTGTCCGTGTTCGCCGGTGTTGGTGAGCGTACGCGTGAAGGTAACGACTTCTACCACGAGATGGCTGACGCGAAAGTGGTCGATCTGGAAAATCCAGAGAACTCCAAAGTAGCGATGGTCTACGGTCAGATGAATGAACCGCCAGGTAACCGTCTGCGCGTTGCGCTGACCGGCCTGACGATCGCTGAATCGTTCCGTGATGAAGGCAAGGACGTTCTGTTCTTCGTCGACAACATCTACCGCTTTACGCTGGCCGGTACCGAAGTATCGGCACTGCTGGGCCGTATGCCGTCGGCCGTGGGTTACCAACCGACCTTGGCTGAAGAAATGGGCCGTCTGCAAGAGCGTATCACGTCGACCAAGACCGGTTCGATCACCTCGATCCAGGCCGTCTACGTTCCTGCCGATGATTACACCGATCCATCGCCTGCTACCACGTTTGCTCACTTGGATTCGACCGTTGCGCTGTCGCGTGACATCGCTTCCCTGGGTATCTATCCAGCCGTGGACCCACTCGATTCGACCTCGCGTCAGCTCGATCCATTGATCGTTGGTCAAGAGCACTATGACACCGCGCGTGCCGTGCAAACGACCCTGCAACGCTACAAGGAATTGCGCGACATTATCGCGATTCTGGGTATGGACGAGCTGGCACCGGAAGACAAACTGCTGGTTGCCCGTGCACGTAAGATGCAGCGTTTCCTGTCGCAGCCTTTCCACGTCGCTGAAGTCTTTACCGGCGCGCCTGGTAAATACGTTTCGCTCAAAGACACGATCAAGGGCTTCAAAATGATCGCTTCGGGCGAACTCGATCACCTGCCGGAACAAGCGTTCTACATGGTCGGCACGATCGAAGAAGCAATCGAAAAAGCCAAGAAACTTAACTAAGTTAAGTCTGGGCCTAACCCCGCCCGTCACACGGCGGGGTTCTTCAACCCGATAGGACACACATGGCACACACAATTCACGTTGACGTGGTTTCCGCTGAAGAACTGATTTTTTCAGGCGAAGCAGAATTCGTCGCGTTGCCGGGTGAACAGGGCGAGCTGGGTATCTACCCACGCCACACGCCTTTGATTACCCGCATCCGTCCGGGCGCGGTCCGCATCAAGGTAGTCGGCCAGGCTGAAGAAGAATTCGTCTTCGTTGCTGGCGGCCTGCTGGAAGTGCAACCGGACACCGTGACCGTCCTGGCCGATACCGCGATCCGCGGTCACGACCTGGATGAAGCGAAAGCGCTGGAAGCGAAGAAGTTGGCGGAAGAAAATATCCACAACAAGGATTCGGGCATCGACTACGCGCAAGCGCAAGCCGAGCTGGCCAGCGCGATTGCGCAGTTGGCAGCGATCCAGAAGCTGCGCAAGCATTAATTTGCTCGCACGCAGTAATACAAAAGGCAGCCTGCGGGCTGCCTTTTTTTTCAGCAAAAATTAGCGGCGCTTGTCTTTCCCCCTTTCCAGTCCCGCCTTCAATATCGTCTTCCACTTGGCGCGCGCCGCGATGCGCTCGAGCGGCGTTTCCTCAATGCGTCGCGCGTCGCGCAGCAGCTTGTGATAATTGCGCAAGCGGTCCGCATCGACGGCGCCGCGCACCTGGCAACCTGGTTCGCTGGCATGCCGGCAATCGCGGAATTGGCACGTCGATGCGAGCGCCGCAATGTCGTCAAACGTGGCCGCCAGGGTGTCCGCATCGGCATCGGCCCGCCAGCTGCGCAAGCCCGGCGTATCGATGATGCAGGCGCCGCTGGAGCACAGGTGCAGGGAACGCGCCGTCGTTGTATGCCGGCCACGACCGTCGCCGTGGCGCACACCATTGGTTGCCTGTCCTGCCGCGCACAGGGTATTGGTCAGGCTGGACTTGCCGGCGCCCGATGACCCGAGCAAGACCAGGGTCTGGCCTGCGCCCAGCCAGGGTTCCAGGATGGCCACGTCATACGCATGGCGCGTATCGATGGCAAACAGCGGCACGTGCTGCGGCAGGCGTTGTTTCAGCTGCGCCAGCTTGCCGGCCACGTCGTCAGCCACGTCGGCCTTGCTCAGCACCACCACGGGGATGACCTGGGCCGCCAGCACGATGGCCAGATAGCGCTCCAGGCGGCGCGGGTTGAAGTCCGCGTCCAGTCCCATCACCAGCAGGGCTGTATCGACATTACTGGCGAGCACTTGCCGCCGGCCGTCATTGCTGCGCCGCGCGATCTGCGTGCCTGGGGATAAGCGTGTAGTTATCCACAGCGTGCCGTGAAGATCATGTTCGGCGCCGACCCAGTCGCCGACCGTCAGGACGCTGTTCTGCTGCAGCAGTTGGTGCAGCAGGCGCGGTAGGATCTGCGCCGGGTGTTCCTGGTGGCCATCGTGCACGAGGATGCCGTCGCGGTGTACGGCGCTCACGCGCAGCAGCTGCGCGGCGGGGGAAGATAAGTCGAGTTGGGTGGCTGCGCCGGCGATGGCCTGCTGCAGCCCGATAAGGCGTAGTTGCGCAAAATCGAATGCGATCATGGTAGCGTGATTCCACATTTTGTCGTCCGCGTGCGGACGTGAAGCCTGCGCGTGCAGGCACCGCCAGTCGCTATGACTGGCACGAAAGAAGGGAAGTCGGCTACGCGATCACGCGTATAAAGAATAGCCGGCTAAGGGTCTTAGCCGGGAAAGACAGTGATCAGGCAGCCGACAGCACGGCAGTATCTGAATGACGCATGTTGTCTACTCCTGTTGTGTGATGGAAAACGTTAGTGTGCCAGTGGCGTGCGCCGCCGTCAATGGACGGCGTGGCTCAGCTGCACATGCCGTAGGCGCTGCGTTCGGGGAAATAGCGGTAGGTAAACGTGCGTACCGGGTAGCGCTTGCCGGCGACGAGCATGTCGGGCATCGACAGATCAAAGCGCTGCGGCAGTTGGCGCGGCAGTTGCAAGCGCAGCCGCCACTGGGTTTCCTTGCTGTTGCCGACGGCGGCAAACATGATGGGCAGCTTTTCGATGACGTCGACTATCTCTGCCTTCTGGTTCATGCCGCGCTGGTAAATGGTGAGTATCTTCGCTTCCGCGAAGGGCGGCTTTTTCGGCTCTTCCAGCAGGAACGACAGGCGCGTGAAACTGGCTTGCGTACCGACGGGCAAGGTGAAAATCAGCGCCAGCTCCGTGCCGCCTTCCTTCAGGGTGACAGGTGGCGTGGCATACACGCTGATACCGCGCGGTAGTTCGAAACGCGAGCCCTCCGTCCACGTCTTGCACTCGGGCGTGGTGGCCTGGTACAGGCTCGGTGCCGTGTAGTCATCGCAGGCGGAAACCAGCAGCAGCAGGGGCAGGGCAAGGAAGGCGGAACGGCGCATGGGAGTCACGGTTGGAGGATGAGCCGACAGTGTAAGCGATCCCCACGCGATCCACCAGCGAGCTTACCCCGGCGGCGCGCGGCGCACGGATTGCAGCTGGCAGTGCGTCGCCTGCAGCGCATCCTTGATGATGTCGAGCGCCAGTTGCGGCCGGGCCGCGCCGCACATGAAGATATCGATGGCGGCAAAGCTGCATTCCGGCCAGGTGTGGATAGAAATATGCGATTCGGCCAGCAGCACCACGCCAGTGACGCCCTGGCCCGCGCCAAAGCTGTGGAAATGGCTATGCAGTACCTGCGCGCCGGCCGTGACGGCCGCGTCGCGCAGCAGGCGCTCGAGCGCGGTGCAGTCGCGCAGGCGTTCCGGCACGATGCCCGACAGGTCGGCCAGCAAATGGGTGCCCAGGGGCAGGTGCGGTGTAGACGTCATGCTTACTTGTGGCTCCCGCCGCTGGAACCGCCGCCATAGCTGCCGCCGCCGCTGCCCGTGCGCGAACTCCAGCTGCTGCCGCCGCTGCCGCTGCCGGCCACCTTGAACATGCGCACCCAGTTGGCGGCCGTGACGGAAAACGTCACCATCAAGGCATAGATCACGTATTTACTCATGGGGGATTCTTTGCATTCTTGTCGAGAAAAGCGGCCGGCAGGAACAGCGCCAGGCAGCCCAGCAAACTCCACATCAAGGTGCTGGAGAACGAGACGAACATCGGTATCGCATTCAAGACCAGCACGATGATGATGAAGACCTTGGCGATGCCGCGGTGGCTCAGCTGGATATTCTGCACCTTGGCGCCACCATGGAAGGCGGCGCCGAACCAGGCGGCCATCTGGTCATAAGCGACGGGTACAGAGCGCGACCAGGTCATTTCCTCGCCGGTGATTTCCGCCGCCAGCTTGGTCTGTCCCTGCTCGAATTCATGGACGCGCGTGCTGTCGCCGACGGCTACCTTCCAGTTGAAGGCGCCTGCTGCATACACCACCTGCGAGCCGTAGTCATACAGTTTGCGGTAGGTGGCGCCATCGAGTGTGCAGGTATCGGCCTCCAGCGAGGCCCAGTTGGGCCAGTTCGGCAGCACGTCCGAGCGCGACCAGCCATCGTCCGTCTCCACCAGCCAGAAGAAGCCGGCGCGCGCGTTGTACAGCAGGTATTCGTTCCATTCGCTACCTTCGTCGTCGGCGCGGCGCATCATGCCGATGACCGTGAAATCGACATTGCTGATCTTTGCGCTGGCACCCAGCTCCAGCGTGATGTCGGCGTTGTCGTGCACCTGCTTGCCGATGGCCAGCACCTGCGCTTCCGGGCCGCTGGCGTCGAGCTGCGCGTGGCAGGCGGGGCACACCAGCTGCGCCGCCGCGCCGGGCACATACTGGATGCCGCTGCCGCAGGAGGGGCAGTCGAGCGCATCGAGCTTGCCGCGGTACTTGCCGGCGCTTTTGGCAATGGCATCGTCATCGCGCAGCAGCTGGCACTGCAAGCCATCGAGGGTGACGGCGACGCCCTGGTAGACGATGGGTTGCGGGCCATCCGTGTAATCGAGCGTGATAAAGCTGGCGTAGTTGCGGAAGTCCGCCACCTGGATGCGCCAGCCGGCGCCCACCTTGAACGGCAATTCACCCTGGCCGGCGATGCATTCGGCATTGCGGATCTCGGCCGCCGTGTATGGCTCGCCGCAGATCGTGTAGCGTTTACCTGGCGCCAGCTCGCCAAAGACGGGCAAGGCATCTTGCGTCGCGCGCTCGCGCGTCAGGGTGTACAGGCCGGACGAGTCGCCCAGCCACGCCGTGCTGGCATCGTCGAACAGCACATACCACTCGTTCCACGTGCCGGCGCTGTAGCGCTGCTGGATGCGTCCGACGACGGTGAAGTGGATGCCATCGTGCACGCCGGCCGTGCCGATCTGGATCGGCGAATAGTCTTCCAGGACGGCTGACATCTTGCCCACGTCCCTGACGGAGTCGGCATCCTTCAGGATGGTGCTATGGCAGTACTCGCATACGGCGAGCACGGAAGCGTGCGAGCGGAAGTGGACTTCCGCGCCGCAGCTGGGACAGGAAACAGTTTGCATGCAGTCGCGCTTAGCCGATCAGTTTTTTCAGCAGTTCAGCCTTGGCGCCGTCGTAGTCGGCCGGCGAAATGAGACCCTTGTCGAGCAAGCCTTTGAGCTTTTCCAGACGCGCCTCGATCGGTTCTTCCGCAGGCGCGGGCGGTGCCGCCGGACCTGGTGCCGGGGCGGGCTGCTGCAGCGCATTGCCCGTACCCTGCGCCATGCTTTGCGCCATCACCTGGCCGATCGACAGCCCGGCGCCGAGGCCCGCGCCGATGCCGGCCATGCCGCCTTCGTTCTGCGCCGCCAGCGGGATCGCGTTGGCGACCTGGAATTTCGTATAGCCGCTCATCTTGTCGGCGCCCAGGCCACCCTTCATGCCGGCGGAAATGCGCTCGTCGAGTGCCGCCTGCAATTCCTCGGGCAGGCTGATGCTGGCCACGTTGAATTCATCGAGGCCCACACCGTAGCGGGCAAACGCTTGCGCCAGGCCATCCTTGACTTCCTGTGCCATCAGCGCCTGGTTGGCCGCCATGTCGAGGAAGGGGACATTCGCGCCGCCCAGCGAGCTGGCCATGCTCGACATCAAAATGCCGCGCAATTGATCTTCCACCTCGTCGCGCGTATAGACTTCGCGCGTGCCGCTGATTTCGGTAAAGAAGGTGCGGGCGTCGGCGATGCGGTACGAGTACATGCCGAAGGCGCGCACGCGTATCATGTCGAAATCCTTGTCGCGGATGGTGATTGGCTGCGGCGTGCCCCACTTGCGGCCCGTCTGCACGCGGGTGCTGAAGTAATACACGTCCGACTTGAACGGCGAATCGAACAGCTTGTCCCAGTTTTTCAAGTTGGTCAGCAACGGTAAAGTTTGCGTCGTCAGCTTGTGCGTGCCGGGGCCGAAGACATCGGCGATCTTGCCTTCATTGACGAAAACGGCCACTTGCGATTCGCGCACATTCAGGATGGCGCCATTCTGGATTTCGAAATCCTGCATGGGAAAACGCCAGGCCAGCACGCCTTCCGTCTCTTCGTTCCACTGCAGTACGTCGATAAACTGCTTCTTGATAAAGCTGCCGAGGCTCATGATGGATATCCTTGAAAAAGGTAAAGCGGTGTCAGGAAATGCAGGCGGCGTTGATGGCGCCGATTGACAGGGAAATGGCGGCCAGCAGGCCGCCGAAGGCGCTGTTGTTCGATTCGATCTGGTCCTTCGACATGCGCAGCAGGCGCGTGGTGACTACGTACGCCAGCAGTTGCACCACCATGGCGCCGAAGGCCCAGGCGAAGAATTGCTGGTAGTCGGCCGTATGCATCAGCGAGGAGGCGATGGTGGCGGAAAAGCCCAGCAGGGAGCCGCCCAGCGACAGGGCCGCCGCCTGGTTGCCCTGGCGGATCAGCAGCACTTCGTTATACGGCGTGACGCGCGTATAGGTGATAAAAAATACAATCAGCAGCCCGGCGGCCAGTAAAAGATGGATCAGATAGTTTAGGATGGCGGGCACGGCTTTCCTCGCAGTGAGTATTTGATAACGTCAACGCATATTAGAACAAAAAAAGTCCAATGAACAAAAAAATTCTGATCTTGTCCGTCTTCGTGGTCGCCTCCTGCGGCCTCGCGTATGAGCTGATCGCCGGCGCCATGTCCAGCTACCTGCTCGGCGACTCCATTCTGCAGTTTTCCACCATCATCGGCTGCTACCTGTTTGCGATGGGTGTGGGTGCCCACTTTTCAAAGTATGTACAGGACGACGACGTGCTCTCGCGCTTCGTCGACATCGAACTGGCGGTGGGCCTGATCGGCGGCCTGTCGGCCGCCATCCTGTTCATGACGTTTTCATGGATGGCCGCGCCATTTCGCACCTTATTGTATGTGATGGTGTTCCTGATCGGCGCACTGGTCGGCATGGAAGTGCCGCTGGTGATGCGCGCCCTGAACTCGCGCCAGACGGAATTTTCTGAACTGGTCAGCCGCGTGCTGACCTTCGATTACCTGGGCGCGCTGGCCGTCTCGTTGCTGTTCCCGCTGGTGCTATCGCCGTATCTGGGACTGGTGCGCACGGGCTTCTTGTTCGGCATGCTCAACGTGGGGGTGGGCCTGTGGACAATCTGGGTGTTCCGCGCGGAGCTGAAGAACCTCACAGGGCGCTTCCTGCGCGCCTGCGCCGTGATGCTGGTGCTGATCGCCGGCTTTGCCATGTCGGACCGCATGGTGGCCTGGGGCGAACACGGCCTGTTCGGCGACCAGATCGTGTATTCCACCACCACGCCCTACCAGCGCCTGGTGATCACGCGCTGGAAGGACGATACGCGTTTGTACATCAACGGCAACCTGCAGTTTTCTTCGCGTGACGAGTACCGTTACCACGAGGCGCTGGTGCACCCCGTGCTGGAAGCCTTGCCGTGGGCGCGCCGCGTGCTGGTGCTGGGCGGCGGCGATGGCCTGGCGCTGCGCGAAATCCTGCGTTATCCACAGATTGAACACGTCACCGTGGTCGACCTTGACCCCGCCATGACGGCCGCGTTTACCACGCGCCCGGAACTGGCAAAATTAAATAACAGCGCGTTCTCGGATAAGCGCGTTACCGTCGTCAATGCCGATGCCGCCGTCTGGTTGCGCAATAACGGCGACATGTTCGATGCGGCCATCGTCGACTTTCCCGATCCGTCCAGCTTCGCGCTCGGAAAACTGTATTCCGTGCCCTTCTACGACCTGGTGAAAAAGCACCTGGCCGCCAAGGGCTTGATGGTAGTGCAATCGACGTCGCCCTTCTTTGCCCCGCATGCCTACTGGACCATCAATTCGACCCTGCGCGAAGTGGGCATGCGCACCTGGCCTTACCACGCCTATGTGCCCTCGTTCGGCGAATGGGGTTTTATTCTGGCTTCGCCCCAGCTCGACTACAAACCGCCCACCAGCTATCGCCTGCCCATGCGCTACCTGAATGCGGACACCACACGCGAGATGTTTATCTTCCCGCCCGACATGCAGCCGTTGCCGATGGCGCCGAATCGCCTCAACACCCAGTCGCTCGTGCATGAATTCGAGCAGGACTGGAACCGGGTGATCCGCTGATGCAGCGCCGTTCCTTCATGCTGTGGGCTGCCGGCGGCACTGCGGCGGCAGCCGCTGGCATTGGCAGCATCGCCGCGTATCTGCATTGGCAGGAAATCACACCCAAAGTGCTGTACCCGGGCCGCAGCGAGGGGCATTATTTGCGCAATCTGCTGCGCGAGCGCAAGGCGCTGCCGGCGCCTTCACGCACTTTGAGTACCGACGTGGCCATCCTCGGCTCCGGCATCGCCGGCCTGACGGCGGCATGGCGCCTGAACAAGCTGGGGCATCAGGATTTCCTGATGATCGACGGTCCCCAGCCGTATGGCAACGCGGCCGGCGGCCATTTCGGCGAGCTGGCTTACCCGACCGGTGGTCATTACCTGCCGCTGCCTTCGCCCGAATCGACGCATGTGCGCGAAATCCTGTTCGACCTGGGGATTATCCAGCGCGATCCACAGGCGGAAAAGCCGACTTACGACGAGCGCTACATCCTGCATGCGCCCGAGGAACGCCTGCTGTTCAAAGGCCAGTGGCAGGATGGCTTCATTCCCACCGAAGGCGTGCCGCCCGAGGAACTGGCGCAGCATGAGCGCTTCTTTGCCGAGGTGCGGCGGCTGCGCCAGGCGCATGGCAACGATGGCAAGCGCGTGTTTGTCTTCCCTACCGTGGAATCGTCGCAAGACCCGGTTTGGCAGGCGCTCGACGCCATCACCTTGAAGCAGTGGATGGAGCGCGAAGGCTATACCTCGCCCACCCTGCACTGGTACCTGAATTACTGCTGCCGCGACGATTACGGCACGCGCTACGACCAGGTTTCAGCTTGGGCCGGCTTGCATTACTACTGCAGCCGCTGGGGACAGGCAGCGAATGCGGGCAATGGCGCCTGGCTGACCTGGCCGGGCGGCATGCAGCCCGTGGCCACGGCCATGGAGCAGGCGTCAAAAGTGCAGCGCCATTCCGGCACGGTGGTCTCGCTCACCACCACGGCAAATGGCGTGGAAGCGCTGTGCCTGGAACTGGTCGATGGCCAGCCGCGCACTTACCTGGTGCGCTCGCGCAAGGCCATCTGCGCCATGCCGCTGTATGTGGCGGCGCGCGTGGTGAAGAATATCGCCGACTATGGCTTTGACGCGAAACGCGATACGCCCGCGTATGCGCCGTGGATGGTGGCCAACTTCCTGCTCAAGCGCTTTCCCGATGAACTGCCGCATGCGCCCCTGTGCTGGGACAACGTGGTGTACCAGGAGCCGGGCCTCGGCTATGTCGTTTCCACGCACCAGGACATCCGCGTCCGCCCGCCCGAGAAAACCGTCTTCAGCGCCTACGTGGCGCTGTCCGACCGCACGCCGCAGGCAGCCCGCAAGTGGCTCGATACGGCCACGCCTGAGGAGCTGCTGGCGCTGGCCAGCATCGACTTGAAAACGGCGTATGGACGCGACTTTGCAAGCTGCGTCGAGCGGGTCGACATCACCGTGCGCGGCCACGCCATGGCCGCGCCGCTGCCCGGTTTTCGCAGCAATACGGGGTTGAAGGCGCTGCGCGAACACGACGGCGCCATTCTGTTCGCGCATGCCGATTTGTCCGGCTTTTCCGTATTTGAAGAAGCGGCGTGGTGGGGGGATCGGGCGGCGCGTCTGGCCATCACATGAGAATAAAAATAAAAAAGGCCGGCGCGAGCGCCGGCCAGAGCCCCCTAAGGCTCGAACCGGTCTACTTGTTCTTGTTGATCACGTCGATGAAGACGGCGGCCAGCAGCACCAGGCCCTTGATCACTTGCTGGTAGTCGATGCCGATGCCCATGATGGACATACCGTTGTTCATGACGCCCATGATGAAGGCGCCGATCACTGCTCCCATCACCTTGCCCACGCCGCCCGAGGCCGAGGCGCCGCCGATGAAGCAGGCGGCGATCACGTCCAGCTCGAAACCCGTGCCAGCCTTCGGCGTGGCCGTGTTCAGGCGCGCCGCGAAGATCAGGCCGGCCAGTGCGGCCAGCATGCCCATGTTGACGAAGGTGTAGAAGCTGACGCGTTCCGTTTTGATGCCGGACAGGCGCGCCGCTTTTTCATTGCCGCCGACTGCGTAGACGCGACGGCCCAGCACGGTGCGGTTGGTGACAAAGGTGTAGGCGACGATCAGGATCGACATCACGGCCAGCACGTTCGGGAAGCCGCGGTATGACGACAGCAGGTAGCTGAAGTACACCATCACGGCGGCGAAGATCGCGTTTTTCAGCAGGAAGAAGGCACGCGGCTCGTTTTCCATGCCGTGCTTCAGTTGCTTGGCGCGGCTGCGCAGCGAGGTGATGATCAGCGCCGCGGCGGCGATCACGCCCAGCAGCAGTGACAGGCCGCGCAGGTTTTCGCCGCCGAACGGGTCGGGCAGGAAGCCTGAGCTGAGCATCTGGAAGCCTTCCGGGAAGGGGCCGACCGACTGGCCTGCCAGCAGCGCCAGGGTCAGGCCCTTGAACACCAGCATGCCGGCCAGGGTGACGATGAAGGACGGGATTTTAAAGAAGGCGACAAAGTAGCCTTGCGCGCCGCCGATGACGGCGCCGGCGATCAGGCAGATGATGCTGGCGGCGACAAAATTCATGTGGTAGTTGACGATCAGGACGGCCGCCAGCGCGCCGACGAAGCCGACCACCGAGCCGACGGATAAATCGATATGGCCGGCTACGATGACCATCAGCATGCCCAGCGCCATGATGACGATGTAGCTGTTCTGCAGCACCAGGTTGGTCAGGTTGAGCGGCTGCATCAGGGTGCCATCGGTCATGTACTGGAAAAATCCCATGATGACGATCAGGGAGAGCAGCATGCCGTAGTCGCGCATATTGTTTTTCAAAAAGCCGGCGTAGCTTTTCGTTTCCGGCGCTGCCGCTGGCGTTGCTGGTGCGCCCGCTGTCAGTTTATTGTCCATTGTTTTCTCCGTGTGTGACGATCGCGCGCATGATTCGCTCTTGCGATGCTTCTGCTGCGCTAAGTTCTGCCGCGAAGCGGCCTTCGTTCATGACATAGATCCGGTCGCACATGCCCAGTAACTCCGGCATTTCCGAGGAAATCATGATGATGCATTTGCCTTCGGCGGCCAGGTCGCTGATGATGCTGTAGATTTCATACTTGGCGCCCACGTCGATGCCGCGGCTCGGTTCATCGAGGATCAGGATGTCGGGGCGCGAAAACAGCCACTTCGCCAGCACTACTTTCTGCTGGTTACCGCCGGACAGGTTGACCACCTTCTGCGCGACGCTGGAGCAGCGTGTCTTGAGCTTGCGGCGGAACTCCTCGGCCACGCCGAATTCGCGCTGCTCGTCGATCACCATGTGCTTCGAGATCGCGTCCAGGTTGGCCAGGCTGGTATTTTTCTTGATGTCCTCTTCAAGGATCAGGCCCAGGCCCTTGCGGTCTTCCGTGACATACGCGAGGCCGTGGGCGATTGCCTTGCCGATGGTGCTGATGTCGATTTCCTTGCCATTCTTGAGTACGGTGCCGCTGATGCGCTGGCCGTAGGCGCGCCCGAAAATGCTCATCGCCAGTTCCGTGCGCCCGGAGCCCATCAAGCCGGCGATGCCGATGATCTCGCCTTTTTTTGCGTGCATGTTGATACCCTTGATGACGGGGCGGTCGGCATGCTCAGGATGGAATACCTTCCAGTCGCGCACTTCGAAAATGGTCTCGCCGATGGTTGGCGTGCGCGGCGGATAGCGGTCCGCCATCTCGCGCCCGACCATTTTTTCGATGATGCGGTCTTCGCTGACGGCTTCGATGCGGCAGTCGAAACTGTCGACCGTGTTGCCGTCGCGTAGCACCGTGATGGCGTCGGCGACGCGCGAGATTTCATTGAGCTTGTGCGAAATCAGGATCGATGCGATGCCCTGGCGTTTCAGGTCCAGCAGCAGGTCGAGCAGGGCCGCGCTGTCGCTTTCGTTGAGGCTGGCCGTCGGTTCGTCGAGAATCAGCAGCTTGACGTCCTTGCACAGCGCCTTGGCGATTTCGATCAGCTGCTGCTTGCCCACGCCCAGGTTGGTGATCAGGGTGTCCGGGGACTCTTTCAGGCCGACTTTGTGCAGCAGTTCGCGCGTCTTCGTTTGCGCGTATTCCCAGTCGATGACGCCCATGCTGGCCGGCTCGTTGCCGAGAAAGATGTTCTCGGCGATCGACAGCAGCGGCACCAGCGCCAGTTCCTGGTGGATGATGATGATGCCGATTTCTTCGCTGTCCTTGATGCCGCGGAAGTGCCGCGTCTGGCCCAGGTAATCGATGTCGCCCGTATAACTGCCATGGCCGTAGACGCCGCTCAGCACTTTCATCAGGGTCGATTTGCCGGCGCCGTTTTCGCCGACGATGGCGTGGATCTCGCCGCTGCGTACCCGCAGGTTGACATTGTCGAGCGCAACGACGCCCGGGAATGTTTTGCGTATCCCGCGCATTTCCAGGATAGTGTTCGTCATATAACCTCTCTGGCACGGCCGCGCTGGTCGGCATCGGTCGTGCGGCATTCTTGTTCTGGATAGTGCATGAAGCGTAAGGCCCGGCATCGCCGGGCCTTCAGTACTGTCGATGCTTATTTCACTTGCGCTTCCGTGTAGTAGCCGCTGCCGGTGACGAGCACCTGCTTCCAGTTCGCCTTGTCGACGGTGACCGGTTTCAACAGGTAGGACGGCACGACTTTCACGCCGTTGTTATAGGTCTTGGTATCGTTGACGGTCGGTGTCTTGCCGCTCATCATCGCGTCGACCATGTTCGCCGTCACCTTGGCCAGTTCGCGCGTGTCCTTGAACACGGTCGATGCCTGTTCGCCGCGGATGATCGATTTCACCGACGGGATTTCCGCGTCCTGGCCCGTCACGATGGGGAAGGGCTGTTTCGGCGTGCCGTAGCCGACGCCCTTGAGCGACGACAGGATGCCGATGCTCAAGCCGTCATACGGCGACAGCACCGCGTCGACACGCGCATTGCCGTAGTAGGCACTGAGCAGGTTGTCCATGCGCGCCTGCGCCACGGCGCCGTCCCAGCGCAGGGTGGCGACCTTTTCCATGCCCATCTGCTTCGAGCGCACTACCAGCTTGCCGCTGTCGATGTACGGTTTCAGCACCGACAGCGCGCCGTTGTAGAAGAAGTGCGCGTTGTTGTCGTCGGCCGATCCGCCGAACAGTTCGATATTGAACGGACCCTTGCCTTCCTTGAGTTTCAGCGCCGATTCGATATAGCCCGCCTGCAGCACGCCGACCTGGAAGTTGTCGAAGGTGGCGTAGTAATCGATGTTTTTCGTGCCGCGGATCAGACGGTCATACGAGATGACCTTGATGCCCTTGTCGGCCGCCTTTTGCAGCACGTTCGACAAGGTGGTGCCGTCGATGGCAGCGATCACCAGCACCTTGGCGCCCTTGGTGATCATGTTTTCCACCTGCGCCAGCTGGTTCGGGATATCGTCGTCGGCAAACTGCAAGTCCGTCTTGTAGCCGCGCTCCTTGAATACCTTGACCATGTTGTCGCCGTCGGCGATCCAGCGCATGGACGACTTGGTCGGCATCGAGATGCCGATGGCGCCCTTGTCGGCGGCGCTTGCCACGGGCATTACTGCCATGCCGCAGATGGCCAGCGCCAGGCTCGCGGTCAGCATTTTCATTGTTGTTTTCATTTCAGGTCTCCACCGTCTTCGATAGTTGAATGTGCCAGGGCCGTCGTCCCAGTGGGCGGGCTCCGTGCCGATGGCCGATTGCAGGCCACGGCTGATACTAGTTTGTCCATCCATCCCCCACCAATCACTTTTTTCGCATCGGCGATATCCAAAACGGTATCGATAAGCAGATTGATGCAATGCGCCATGCGGCCCGTTACCGCCGTGTAGACAGGGCGGTAACGGGAGCTCGGCGGCGGCTTCTTTTGGTGCGCTGCAATACCAATAATCATCATCCAATTTGGTGATTTTCGTAATTGCGACGACACAGGTCGGCGCGCAGAATCGGTCCGAACTTGAAGACCAGCCATCCCGCCATACCCTTTTGAAAGCTTGCCATGCAGCCGATTTCCCCCGCTTCCCTGTTGCCCGCCGACCTGGCGCAGGCCCTCCTCATCGGCCGCATCTGGCGTGACGGCCCGTGCGTCATCGCCGTGCGCTGCGGCGAGGTGGTCGACATCACGCAGACAGTGGCGACGGTGGCCGAGCTGTTCGAGCGCAGCGATGCGCTCGATATCGCCCGCCATGCGCCTGGTATGGCGCTCGGCCCCGTGCAGGCGCTGCTGGAGCAGGCGCTGGCCGCGCCGGTCGGCGAGCCGCTGCTGCTGGCGCCGTGCGACCTGCAGGCCGTCAAGGCATGCGGCGTGACCTTCGCCGTCAGCCTGCTGGAACGGGTGATCGAGGAACAGGCGGGCGGCGACGCGGCACGCGCCGCGAGCTTGCGCGCCGCGCTGCAAATGACCCTGGGCAGCGACTTGTCTGCGTTGAAACCCGGCTCGGAGGCGGCGCAGCGCCTGAAACAGCAGCTGCAGCAGCGCGGCGCCTGGTCGCAATACATGGAAGTGGGCATCGGCCCCGATGCGGAAGTGTTTACCAAGGCGCAGCCGATGTCGTCGGTGGGATGCGGCGCGCAGGTGGGCTTGCTGCCATCGTCCGCCTGGAACAACCCCGAGCCGGAAATCGTCCTGGCCGTCAACAGCCGCGGCGAGGTGCTGGGGGCTTCCCTGGGCAACGACGTCAACCTGCGCGATATCGAAGGGCGCAGCGCCCTCTTGCTGGGCAAGGCCAAGGACAACAACGGCTCCTGCGCCATCGGCCCCTTCATCCGCCTGTTTGACGAGGGATTTACGCTCGATACCGTGCGCCAGGCGGAAGTGTCGCTGCTGATCGAAGGCGCGGACGACGGCTTTGTGCTCGAAGGTGCCAGTTTCATGCGCGAGATCAGCCGCGACCCGCTCGACCTGGTGCGCCAGACGGCAGGCCAGTACCACCAGTATCCGGACGGTTTCATGCTGTTCCTGGGCACCATGTTCTCGCCCGTGAAGGACCGCAGTGCGCAGGGCGGGGGCTTTACGCACCACCTGGGCGACCGGGTCACCATCGCCAGCGCCGCGCTGGGCGCGCTGGTCAACGAAGTGCAGCGCTGCGATGTGATTCCTCCTTGGACGTTTGGCGTGCGCGCGCTGTACCAGAACCTGGCCCAACGCGGTTTGCTTTGATCCGATTATTTTGAAAAGAGAGACACCATGCAGCACGCAATCTATCCCAGCCTTGCCAACAAGCGCGTCGTCATCACGGGCGGCGGAACCGGCATCGGCGTAGCCATCGTCGAGGCGTTCGCACGCCAGGGCGCCCAGGTCACCTTTCTCGACATCGCCAGCGGGCCTTCGCGCGCACTGGAAGAAAAACTGGCCAGCCTGCCGCATCCTCCACGCTTCCGCTATTGCGACCTGACGGACCTGGGTGCTCTGGCCGCCAACTTCGCTGAGATTGAGCACAGCGTGGGCGCCACGGATATCCTCGTCAACAACGCGGCCAACGACGACCGCCACCAGTTGCAGGACGTCACACCGGCCTACTGGGACGAGCGTATCGCTGTCAACCTGCGGCACCAGTATTTCTGCGCCCAGGCAGTGGCGCCTGCCATGCGCGCCAAGGGCAGCGGCGTGATTCTCAACCTGGGGTCGATTTCCTGGCACTTGGCGCAGGCGAACCTGTCGATCTACATGACGGCGAAAGCCGGCATCGAGGGCTTGACCCGTGGCCTGGCGCGCGACCTGGGCGTCGACGGCATCCGCGTCAACTGCATCATTCCCGGCGCCGTGCGCACGCCGCGCCAGGAAAAACTGTGGCATACGCCGGAAGCGGAAACCCTGATCCTGCAGGGCCAATGCCTGCAGACGCGCGTGGAACCGGAAGACGTGGCGGCGCTGGCGCTGTTCCTCGCGTCCGATAACGCGGCCAAGTGCGCCGGCCGCGAATACTACGTCGACGCAGGCTGGTACGGCGCATGAGCACCCCAAGCAATCGCCAGGCGCGGCGCTTCCGCTCGCAGGACTGGTTCGACAATCCCGACCACATCGACATGACGGCGCTGTACCTGGAGCGCTTCATGAACTACGGCATTACGGCCGAGGAGCTGCGTTCGGGCCGTCCCATCATCGGCATTGCGCAAAGCGGCAGCGATATCAGTCCCTGCAACCGCATCCACGTGGAATTGGCGCAGCGCGTGCGCGATGGCATCCGCGACGCGGGCGGCATCCCGATGGAATTCCCCTTGCACCCGATCTTTGAAAACTGCCGCCGTCCCACGGCCGCGCTGGACCGCAACCTGGCGTATCTGGGCCTGGTGGAAATCCTGCATGGTTACCCGATCGACGCCGTGGTGCTGACCACGGGCTGCGACAAGACCACGCCGGCGCAGCTGATGGCTGCCGCCACGGTGGATATCCCCGCCATCGTGCTGTCGGGCGGCCCCATGCTCGATGGCTGGATGGACGGCGAACTGGTGGGTTCGGGCGCGGCCATCTGGAAGGGCCGCCGCCAGCTGTCCGCCGGCTTGATCGACAACGACAAATTCCTGCAAATCGCTGCCGCGTCGGCGCCGTCGGCCGGCCACTGCAACACCATGGGCACGGCATCGACCATGAATGCACTGGCCGAGGCGCTGGGCATGTCCCTGACGGGCTGCTCGGCCATCCCCGCGCCGTACCGCGAACGGGGCCAGATTGCCTACGCAACGGGGCGGCGCATCGTCGGCATGGCGTTCGAGGACGTGCGTCCTTCGAGCATCCTCACACGCGACGCGTTTTTGGACGCGATTATCGTCAATGCAGCCATCGGCGGCTCTACCAATGCCCAGCCGCACCTGATGGCCATGGCGCGCCATGCGGGAGTGGAATTGCACTCGAGCGACTGGATGGAGCACGGCTACGACGTGCCGCTGCTCTTGAACATGCAGCCGGCCGGGAAGTATCTGGGCGAGCGCTTCCACCGCGCCGGCGGCGTGCCGGCCGTGATGTGGGAACTGCTCAAGGCGGGTTTGTTGCATGCGCAGCGCCCCACCGTCACGGGCCAGAGCATGGCGGCGAACCTGGCCGGCCACGAAAGCGCGGACCGCGAGATGATCCGCCCGTTTGCCTCGCCGCTTAAGGAGAAGGCCGGTTTCATGGCCTTGCAGGGCAACCTGTTCGACTTCGCCATCATGAAGACCAGCGTGATCTCGCCCGCTTTCCGCGAGCGTTACCTGAGCACGCCTGGCAGTGTAGGCGTGTTCGAGGCGCGCGCCATCGTTTTTGACGGCTCGTTTGACTATCACGCGCGCATCAACGACCCGGCATTGGCCATCGACGACAGCTGCATGCTGGTCATGCGCGGCGCCGGCCCTGTCGGCTGGCCCGGCTCGGCCGAAGTGGTCAACATGCAGCCGCCCGATGCCTTGCTCAAGGCGGGCATCCTGAATTTGCCGACCCTGGGCGACGGGCGCCAGTCGGGCACCTCGGACAGTCCCTCGATCCTGAACGCCTCGCCGGAAAGCGCCGTCGGTGGCGGCTTGGCGCTGCTGCGCACGGGCGACATCATCCGCGTGGACTTGAACGCGGGCCGCTGCGACATGCTGGTCGATGCCTTTGAGCTGGCGCGCCGCGCGCAAGAACTGCCGCCGCCCGTCAACGACAGCGCCACGCCGTGGCAGGAGATTTACCGCGCCAGCGTGGGCCAGCTGGAAACGGGCGCCTGCATGGAGCTGGCACTGAAATACCGCGCCGTGGGACAGACCCTGCCACGGCATAACCATTGATGTAGGAAGCCGCAACACCCGTAGTTAAAAAACGTTGTTAATAAAATCCACAAGGAGACACCTAATGAACAAGATCATCAGTGCAGCCATCATGACCGCCATGCTGGCATTCACCAGCAGCGCCGCCCTGGCCGATGCGAAAAACCCGAAGATCGGCTTTTCCATCGACGATTTGCGCGTGGAACGCTGGACGCGCGACCGCGATTTCTTCATCGCCGCCGCCGAGAAACAGGGCGCCAAGGTGTTCGTGCAATCGGCCGACGCCAGTGAACAGCGCCAGATTTCGCAGATCGAAAACCTGATCTCGCGCGGCGTGGACGTGCTGGTGATCGTGCCGTTCAACGCCACGGTCCTCAACAACACCGTCAAGGAAGCGAAAAAGGCCGGCATCAAGGTGCTGTCGTATGACCGCCTGATCCTGAACGCCGATATCGACGCGTATATTTCGTTCGATAACGAAAAAGTGGGCGAGATGCAGGCCGAAGGCGTGACCAAGCTGCAGCCGAAGGGCAATTACTACCTGCTGGGTGGCTCGCCGACTGACAACAATGCCAAGATGCTGCGCGAAGGCCAGATGAAGGTACTGAAACCGTTCATCGACAAGGGCGACATCAAGATCGTCGGCCAGCAGTGGGTGAAGGACTGGAGCGCCACCGAAGCGCTGTCCATCGTGGAAAACGCGCTGACGGCCAATAGCAACAAGATCGACGCCATCGTCGCCTCGAACGATGGCACAGCCGGCGGCGCCATCCAGGCCCTGGCCGCGCAAAAGCTGGCTGGCAAGGTGCCGGTCTCTGGCCAGGACGCCGACCTGGCGGCGGTGAAACGCGTCATCGCCGGCACGCAATCGATGACGGTCTACAAACCGCTGAAAACCATCGCTTCGGAGGCGGCCAAGCTGGCCATCCAGCTGGCGCGCAATGAAAAGCCGGCCTACAACTCGAGCTATGACAACGGCCTGAAAAAAGTCAGCACGGTGCTGCTGAAACCTACACCGCTGACCAAGGCGAATGTAAACATGCTCGTCGACGACGGCTTCTATACCAAGGCGCAATTGGGTAATTAATCGCCCGGCTGATGTCGGCTTGCGCACTGTGCGCTAAGCCGACATTCTTCTTCGTATCCGCAACGAGAGTGAGCATGTCCGACTATCTGCTTGAAATGAAAGGCATCGTCAAACAGTTTGGCGACGTCCGCGTAGGCGGTGTCCGCGCGCTTGACGGCATCGACCTGCAGGTGCGGGCCGGCGAGTGCATCGGCTTGTGCGGCGAGAATGGCGCCGGCAAGTCGACCCTGATGAAGGTGCTGTCCGGCGTCTACCCGCACGGCACCTGGGATGGCGAAATTCGATGGGTTGGCCAACCCCTGCGCGCGCAATCGATCCGCGACACGGAAGACGCGGGCATCATCATCATCCATCAGGAACTGATGCTGGTGCCGCAGCTGTCCGTGGCCGAAAATATCTTCATGGGCCGCGAGCTCACCCTGCCCGGCGGGCGCATGCATTACGCGGCCATGTACAAGCGCGCCGACGAGCTGCTGCGCGAACTGAAAATTCCCGAACTGAACGTGGCGCTGCCGGTCATGAACTATGGCGGCGGCCACCAGCAGCTGGTGGAAATCGCCAAGGCGCTCAATAAGAATGCGCGCTTGCTGATCCTCGACGAGCCATCGTCGTCGCTGACGGCCTCGGAAATCGCCGTGCTGCTCGATATCCTGCGCGCCCTGAAAGCCAAGGGCGTCACCTGCATCTATATTTCGCACAAGCTCGATGAAGTGGCGGCCATCTGCGACACCATCGTCGTCATCCGCGATGGCAAGCATATCGCCACCACGCCGATGGCGCAGATGAACGTGGAACGCATCATCGCGCAGATGGTGGGGCGCGAAATGAACCAGCTGTATCCGCACCGTACGAAAAAAGACGCCATCGGCGAGGTGCTGTTCGAGGCGCGCCATGTCACATGCATCGATGCCGATAACCCGCAGCGCAAGCGCGTCGACGATGTGTCATTCACCCTGCGCAAAGGCGAGATCCTCGGCATCGCCGGCCTGGTGGGGGCGGGGCGCACGGAGCTCGTCTCGGCCCTGTTCGGCGCCTACCAGGGGCCGTGCCAGGCCGAGGTGTGGCTCGATGGCCGCCGCATCGATACCGGCTCGCCGCAAAAGGCGATTGCCATGGGCCTGGCCATGGTGCCGGAAGACCGCAAGCATCACGGCATCGTGCCCGACCTCGACGTGGGGCAGAACATCACCCTGGCCGTGCTGGAGGAATTTGCGCGCGCCACGCGCATCGACGGCGAGGCGGAACTGACGGCCGTGCGCGGCGAGATCGCCCAGCTGGAACTGAAGGCTGCCAGCCCGTCGCTGCCCATCACGAGCCTGTCGGGCGGCAACCAGCAAAAGGCCGTGCTGGCCAAGATGCTGCTGACGCGCCCGCGCGTGCTGATCCTCGACGAGCCCACGCGCGGCGTGGACGTGGGCGCCAAATATGAAATCTATAAATTGATGCTGGCGCTGGCCGACCGGGGCGTGGCCATCATCATGGTCTCGTCGGAACTGGCCGAGGTGCTGGGCGTGTCCGACCGCGTGCTGGTGATGGGCGAAGGCCGTCTGCGCGGCGACTTTATCAACGATGGCCTGAGCCAGGAAACCGTGCTGGCGGCGGCGCTGGCCCAGCACCCGGCGCCCGCCGCCCCTACCGCCTACAAGGAACCCGCAGCATGAAACCGCACAGTATCAAACAGCTGTTCACCCAATACAAGATGCTGGCCCTGCTGATCGCCGTGGCGCTGATCTGGGCCTTTTTTTCGTGGAAGACGCAGGGCAGTTTCCTCACGCCGCGCAACCTGTCAAACCTGCTGCGCCAGATGTCCGTCACCGGCATCCTCGCCTGCGGCATGGTGCTGGTGATTATCGCCGGTGAGATCGACCTGTCGATCGGCTCCCTGCTGGGACTGTTGGGCGGCATTGCCGCCGTGCTGGATGTGACGCAGCACTGGCCGCTGGCGCTGAACCTGGCGGCGGTACTCGGCTGCGGCTTGGTGATCGGTCTCTTGAATGGCTACCTGACGGCGTACCGGGGCATCCCTTCCTTTATCGTCGGCCTGGGCGGCATGCTGGCGTATCGCGGCATCCTGCTGGGCATCACGGGTGGCATCACGATCGCGCCCGTGTCCGAGCCGCTGGTTTACCTGGGACAGGGCTACCTGCCCGCCTCGCCCGGTATCGCGCTGGGCATCGGCCTGTTCCTGCTGGCGGCCTTTTTGACGTGGCGCGCGCGCGCCAGCCGCGCGCAGCATGGCTTGCCGCAAACGGCGCCCTGGGCCGACGGCTTGCGCCTGGCCGTCATCGGCGCCGTGTTGTATGCCTTCGTGCAAACCCTGAACGGCTATGAAGGCATCCCGCTGCCCGTGCTTTTGCTGCTGGCCTTGCTGGGACTGTTCAGCTACATCACCAGCCAGACCGTGTTCGGCCGCCGCATCTACGCCGTGGGCAGCAATATGGAAGCGACGCGTCTGTCCGGCATTAACGTGAAAGCCGTCAAGCTGTGGATCTTCGGCATCATGGGTTTGATGTGCGCGCTGGCTGGCCTGATCAACACGGGCCGCCTGGCGGCCGGTTCACCCTCGGCCGGCACCTTCAGCGAACTCGATGCCATCGCCGCCTGCTTCATCGGCGGCACCTCGATGCGCGGCGGCTCGGGCACGGTGTATGGCGCGCTGATTGGCGCGCTGGTCATGGCCAGCCTGGATAACGGCATGTCCATGCTGGACGTGGACACCTACTGGCAGATGATCGTGAAAGGCAGTATCCTCACCCTCGCCGTGTGGGTCGATGTCAGCACGCGAGCAGGGCGCAGATAGCCGTGAAACGATCTGGCACGGGAGGAGACACCATGAAGATGCCGACCGCGCACCGGATCGCGCTGTTGTTTAACGGGAATAAAATCTACGACCGTGACATCATCGCGGGCATTGCCGCTTACCTGAACACCACGCGCGTGTCGTGGGACCTGTTCCTGGAAGAGGATTTTCGCTGCCGCCTGCCCGGCATCGAACGCTGGCAGGGTGACGGCATCATTGCCGATTTCGACGATCCCGCCGTCTGCGCGGCGCTGGCGCACAGCCGCCTGCCTGTGGTCGCCGTGGGCGGCTCGTATGCGCGCCCCGAGGATTACCCTGCCGGCATCCCGTATGTGGCGACCGATAATTTCAAGATCGTCAAGCTGGCCTATGAGCACCTGGTGGAAGCGGGCTTGACGCGCTTTGCTTGTTTCAGCCTGCCTGAGGCCGATGTCAACCGCTGGGCGCAGGAGCGCGAAACGGCGTTTTGCGCCTTGATGGAGCGCGACCACATGCGCGCCGATGTGTACCGGGGCGTCGCCACCAGCGCGCCCTCGTGGGACGAGGCAGTGGAGCAGCAGATCGCCTGGCTCAATAGCCTGGAAAAACCCGTCGGCATCATCGCCGTGAGCGATGCGCGCGCGCGCCAGTTGCTGCAAGCCTGCATGCATGCGGGCATCGCCGTGCCGGAGCAAGTGGCCCTGATCGGCATCGACAACGATCCGCTGGCGCGCATGCTCACGCGCATTCCGCTCAGTTCCGTGATCCAGGGCACCGAGGAAATGGGCCGCACGGCGGCGCACCTGCTGCACCAGATGCTGAATGGCGCACGCCTGTCCGGCACGCGCATCCTGGTGCCGCCGGCCGGCTTGAATGTGCTTGCGTCCACGCGTCACCAGCCGTTCCAGCACCCGCAGGTGATGCAGGCGCGCCATTTCATTCGCCAGTACGCCTGCCAGGGCATCAAGACGGAGCAGGTGGCCGATTACGTGGGCGTGTCGCGCTCCTCGCTCGAAGCGCACTTCCGCCACGAGCTGGGGCGCAGCGTGCACGATGAAATCCTGCATTTCAAGCTCGATGCGGCCAAGACCCTGCTGGCGCGCGGGCCGGGGCAGGTGGCCGAGGTGGCCGTGCGTTGCGGCTTTACCACGGTGCAGTACATGCATGCCGTCTTCAAGCGCGAACTCGGTTGCACGCCGCGCGAATTCCAGCAGCGCAGCCAGCCACCGCCCGCCCCCGGACAGGCGCCATGATGCACACCCTGCGCAACGGGCGCGGCATGCGCGTGGCCATCGACGCGCACGATGCCAGTGTGCGGGCCTGGTGGGCGCCAGATCGCTATGGCCGCTTGGCCGATGTGCTGGGCGCGGCGCCCCCTGCGGCGCTTTCGGCCACTGGCTGGCAGTGTGCGCCGCCGGACGATGGCCACCTGCGCTTGCGCCTGGAACAAGACGGCCTGTCGGTGCGCTTGGCTTACCGGCTCGACGAGGATGGCAGCCTGCACCTCGACTGCCTCGCCACGGCCGAGACGGTTTCCCGTTTTGCGCTTGCCGCGCCCCGCTTCAATCTGCAGGGCAGAGGGGCCGCCGTGGGCGACCATGTGCTGCGCCTGGATGCCGATCGCTATTGGCCGGGTGGCCGCACGGGCGAGGCGCCGCTCGATGTGGCGGGCAGCGCGTTTGACTTCCGCCAGCCGGCGCCGCTCGCTTCGCGCCTGGCCTGGCCCGCGTTGGCGAACTTGCCGGGATTCCGGCATGACTTTTACTGGACGGGCAGCGGCCAGCTGCGCGAGGCGGCGCGGGTTGCCGACCCCGCGTCGGGCCGGGTATTGCGTTTTTCCAGTACCCAGGACAGTTGCCGTCTGTATTCCGATACGCGCTGTTTTTCCCTGCTGGCGCTGGGTGTGGAAATGCCGCCGGGACAGGTGATGCGCTTCAAGCTTGCCTACCGTCTGGGCGTGCAGGATATCGATGCGTTTGACATATCCGAACCGGTATCAATGATGTCAAATAAGTGATTGGTCAGATATGCGGGGCAGTTCTACCATGGGGTAGTTTTTCCTCATCTATTTTTGCCCTTACCGACGCTGCTAACCTGCCCATGAACATACTCACCATCGATGCCGGCACCACCAATACGCGTACCTTGCTGTGGCGCGCAGGCGCGGTCATCGCCCAGGCGCAGCTGGAAACGGGCGTGCGCAATACCGCCATCGATGGCCATAACGGCGCGCTGAAACAGGCGCTGCGCGACACCATCGCCAGCGTGCTGGCCAGCGCGGGCATCGCGCCCTCCGAGATGGACCTGGCGCTGGCCTCGGGCATGATCACCTCGCCCATGGGGGTGCAGGAAGTGCCGCACTTGCCGGCGCCTGCCGGCCTGGCCCAGCTGGCGCAAGGCATGCAGGCGGTGGACTTGCCCGACGTGCTGGCGCAGCCCCTGTGGCTGATTCCCGGCGTGCGCAATCAGCATGGCGCCGTCGGCCTGCATAACGTCGAAGCGATGGACATGATGCGCGGCGAAGAGACGGAAGTCGTCGCGTTGTTGGAGCGCCTGGAATTGCGCGGCGCGGCGACCTTGATCATGCCCGGTTCGCATACCAAATTGATCAGCGTGGATGAGCAGCGCCGCATCCTCGGCTGCAGCACCACCATCGCGGGCGAGCTGCTACAGGCGATCACGCAGCACACCCTGATCAAGCAATCGGTCGATGGCGGTTTTGCGCAGACCCTTGTGCCGAAAATGCTGCTGGCCGGCGCGGCCGCGGCGCAAAAAACGGGGCTGGCGCGTGCCTGCTTCAGCGTGCGCACCCTGGGCCAGTTCAGCGCGGTCGAATGCAATGAACGGGCCAATTTTCTGATGGGCGCTGTCCTCAGCGGCGACTTTCTGGCGCTGCGCAACAGCACCGCCATCCAGATGCGGCCCGAGACCCCGCTCGTCATTACCGGCAAGCCCATGCTGCGCCAGGCGCTCGGTCTGCTGATCGAAGAACACGGATTTTTTTATGGCAAGCGCATCATCGTCGACGACCAGCAGCAAGCCAATCTGGCTGGTTACGGTGCGCTGCTGATCGCCGCCGCGCGCGGCTTGATTTCCCCGCAGGAGACAGTATGAGTGACAACAAGAACAAGCGTCCCTTGCGTTCGCAAGCGTGGTTTGGCGGCGACGACAAGGACAGTTTTATTCACCGCAGCTGGATGAAGAACCAGGGCTATCCCGGCGACGCCTTCGATGGCCGTCCCGTCATCGGCATCTGCAATACCTGGTCCGAGCTGACGCCCTGCAATGGCCATTTCCGCGACCTGGCCGAGATGGTCAAGCGCGGCGTGCTCGAAGCGGGCGGCTTTCCCGTCGAATTTCCCGTCATGTCGCTGGGCGAGACGAATCTGCGTCCGACGGCCATGCTGTTCCGTAACCTGGCCAGCATGGATGTGGAAGAATCGATCCGCGCCAACCCGATCGACGGCGTGGTGCTGTTGACGGGCTGTGACAAGACCACACCGGCCCTGCTAATGGGTGCGGCCAGCGTGGACTTACCCACCATCGTGCTGTCGGGCGGCCCCATGTTGAACGGCAACTATCGCGGCAAACCGATCGGTTCGGGCACCGACGTGTGGAAGTTTTCCGAGGACGTGCGCGCCGGGCGCATGACCTCAAACGAATTCAAGCAGGCCGAATCGTGCATGTCGCGCTCCGCGGGCCACTGCATGACCATGGGCACGGCGTCCACCATGGCCAGCATGGTCGAGGCGCTCGGCGTGACCCTGCCCGGCAACGCGGCCATTCCCGCCGTCGACGCGCGCCGCAAGCTGCAGGCGCAGCTGACGGGCCGGCGCATCGTCGACATGGTGCATGAAGACCTGAAACTGTCGCAGATCCTCACGCGCGCAGCGTTTGAAAACGCCATCATGGTCAATGGCGCCATCGGCGGCTCGACGAATGCCGTGATCCACCTGCTGGCGATTGCCGGGCGCATCGGCGTGGACATGCGCCTGGCCGACTGGGACCGCCTGGGCCGCGACATTCCCTGCCTGCTCAACCTGATGCCGTCGGGCCAGTATCTGATGGAAGATTTTTACTATGCGGGCGGCCTGCCCGTGATCATCCGCGACTTGCTGGGCAAACTGCATGGCGAGGTGCTCACTGTCACGGGCGCCAGCATGGCTGTCAACGTGGCCGAAGCGGAAAATTTCAATCCCGAGGTGATCACGCCGCTGGCGCAGCCATTCAAGGACGAGGGCGGCATCGCCGTCTTGCAGGGCAACCTGGCCCCGCGCGGCGCCGTCATCAAGCCATCTGCCGCCTCGCCGGAACTGATGCAGCATCGTGGCCGCGCCGTCGTCTTCAACAGCATCGAGCATTATAAAAAGCGCATCGACGATCCCGCACTCGATATCGACGCCAGTTGCGTGATGGTGCTGCAAAATTGCGGCCCGCAGGGCTATCCGGGCATGGCTGAAGTGGGCAATATGGGATTGCCGAAAAAACTGCTGGAGCAGGGCGTGCGCGACATGGTGCGCATCTCGGATGCACGCATGAGCGGCACGGCCTATGGCACGGTGGTGCTGCACGTGGCGCCGGAAGCTGCCGTGGGCGGGCCGTTGGCGCTGGTGCGCGATGGCGACATGATCGAACTCGATGTGGCGGGACGGCGTTTGCACCTGGACGTCGACGATGCCGAGCTGGCGCGCCGGCGCGAAGAGTGGCGCGCCCCCGAGCCGGCCATGAAAGGCGGCTATCAGTCGATGTATATCAAGCACGTGACGCAAGCCGACGAAGGCGCGGACCTGGATTTCCTCGTCGGCTGCCGGGGATCCGCCGTGCCGCGCGAATCACACTGAAAAACAAGGAAAAATGATGGGGACACAGGCCCAATTGCTGGTCGATGCGCAAAACTTCCTGGGCGAGGGAGTGCGCTGGTGCGAACGCAGCGGCCGCGTTTTCTGGACGAATATCGAAGGCTGCCAGCTGCATGCGCTGGTGCTGGCCACGGGCGAGCGCCAGACGTGGGACATGCCCGAGCGCCTGGCCTGCTTCGCGCTGACGGACAGCGATGAGGTGCTGCTGCTGGGCCTGGCTTCGCGCCTGGCCTGGTTTGACGCGCGCAGCGGGGCCGTCACGCCCTTGCACACGGTGGAGGGGGACTTGCCCATGACGCGCCTGAACGATGGCCGTTGCGACCGCCAGGGACGCTTTGTATTTGGCACGCTCGATGAACGCCCGTGCCGCGCTGCCATCGCCAGTTTCTACCGCCTCAACCTGGACTTGACTCTGGAGCGTCTGCCGCTGCCGCAGATCGCCATCTCGAACAGCATCTGCTTCAGCGTTGATGGCACGGCCATGTATTTTTGCGACTCGATGAAGAGGGCGATCTACCGCTGGGACGATTACCTGGGCGGCGACGCCAGCCGGGTGCGCGTGTTTGCCGTGCTCGATCCGGGGCCGGGCGCCGCCGACGGCGCCACCATCGATGCGGACGACCACCTGTGGAGTGCGCAATGGGGCGGGGGCAGGGTCTTGCGCTTCGCGCCGGACGGCAGCGTCGAGCGCGCGATCACCTTGCCCGTGTCGCAGCCCAGTTGCGTGAGCCTGGGCGGGCCGCACTACGACGAATTGTTCGTCACCACCGCTCAGGAGAGTTTGACGCCGGCGCAGCTGGCGGGCGAACCGCTGGCCGGGGGATTATTTCATGCGCGCCAGCCTGGCTTGCGCGGCTTGCCGGAAGTGCGCTTTGGCGCCCTGCCGGCCTGACAGGAGAGAGCATATGCAAAAGCACACGGTTTTTGAGGGCATCCTCACACGGGGCATGGTCGGCATCGTGCGTGCAGATTCGGCGCAGGCTGCCGTGCAGATCGCCGAGGCGTGCATCGCCGGTGGCATCACGGCGCTGGAAGTGGCCTTCACCACGCCCGATACCCTGGGCGTGCTGCGCACCCTGCGCGAACGCCATGGAGACGACGTGCTGCTGGGTGCGGGCACGGTGCTCGATACCGAGACGGCGCGCGCCGCCATCCTGGCCGGCGCGCAGTTCATCATCTCGCCCGGCGTGAACGTGGAAACCATCGCGCTGTGCCAGCGCTACCAGGTGCTGGCCATGCCGGGCGCGATGACGCCGACGGAAATCGTCACCGCGCTGCAGGCGGGCGCCGACATCGTCAAGGTCTTCCCCGCCGAGATGTTCGGTCCCGCCTACATCAAGGCCCTGCGCGCGCCCTTGCCGCAAGCGCCGCTGATGCCGACAGGCGGGGTCACGGTAGAAAATCTGGGCGAATGGTTCGCCAGCGGCGCCGTGGCCGTGGGCATCGGCAGCAGCCTGAGTGGACCGGGTGCCACGGGCGACTATGCGGCCGTGACGGCGCGTGCACGCGAGTTTGTGGCGAAGATGGCGCTGGTGCGCACTTCTAGGTCTTCTGGATAGCTCCCTGTCCTGGATAATTCTGCTACGCTAGGCGGGCAATGTCGCACGCCTGACCACGACCCGAATATGCCCAACATCGCCCGCATCCTGCAAGACAGCCGTATCATCGCCATCGTCGGCATGTCCGACAAACCCGAACGCGCCAGCCACGAAGTGGCTGCATACCTGCTGCAGCATGGCTACCGCGTGCTGCCCGTCAATCCGGCCCTCGCCGGTAAGGAAGTGCTGGGACAGCGCGCTTACGCCACCCTGACGCAGGCTGCGGCGGCGGTCGCGCCGGCGCGCATCGATATCGTCGACTGCTTCCGCAAGTCCGAGGATATCCTGCCCATCGCCGAGGAAGCCATCGCCGTCAAGGCGGGCTGTTTATGGCTGCAGCTGGATATCGTCAACGAGGCGGCGGTGCAGCTGGCACGGGCGGCTGGCCTGGACGTGGTGATGGATCATTGCACAAAAATCGAGCATCGCAAGCTGGCGGTGACAGCATGAAGGCGCGCACGCAATTTCGCGCCGGCCAGGGTTTCGACCTGAACGAGGATTTCGCCGGCAAGCGCCTGCTGGGCGCTGCCACCAAGGCGGCGAACAAGAAGCTGACGGCAGCCCAGTGCAAGGCCCTGGACCGCGAGGAAACCGTGGCGCTGACGGCGCAGATCGCCGAGTGCCAGAGCATGCTGTATGCGCAGCACAAGAAAAAAGTGCTGCTGGTCCTGCAGGGCATGGATACCTCGGGCAAGGATGGCACGGTCAAGGCCATCTTCAGCAATATCAACCCGATGGGCATCCGCGCCGTGGCGTTCAAGGGTCCCACCGATATCGAACTGGCGCACGATTACCTGTGGCGCGTGCACCAGCATGTGCCCGTGAAGGGCGAGATCGCCATCTTCAACCGCAGCCATTACGAGGATGTGCTGATCACGCGCGTGCAGGACATGATCGACAAGGCCGAATGCCAGCGCCGCTACGCGCAGATCCGTGATTTCGAGCGCATGCTGAGCGAAACGGGCACCGTCATCCTGAAAGTCTTCCTGCATATCTCGAAGGACGAGCAACGCGGACGGCTGCAGGAGCGGCTCGACGATCCCGACCGCCAGTGGAAGTTCGACCCCAACGATATCGCCCAGCGCAGGAAGTGGGATGGCTACCAGCGCGCCTATGAAACGGCGATCCGCGAGACCGATGCCGATCACGCGCCGTGGTATGTGGTGCCATCCAATTCCAAGACCCAGCGCAACCTGGTGGTGGCGTCCCTGCTGCTGGAAACCCTGCAGGGCATGAAGTTGGAATACCCGGCGCCGGACCCGAAACTGTCGTCTTTCAAGGTCGAGTAGAGGCGAGGGCAGTTCAGCGCTGCGCCTGCGGAATCGGCCGCGCTGTGGCATAGTATCCCTCGTCGATAATTCAAACCAGACCGGAGATCCATATGCTGCAGTTGAAAGATCCTACCTTGTTGCGTCACCAGGCTTACGTGAATGGAGCCTGGGTCGATGCCGATGGTGGCCAGACGATTAATGTGAGCAATCCGGCCACCGGCGAGCATATCGGCACGGTGCCCCTGATGGGCGCAGCCGAGACGCGCCGCGCCATCGAGGCGGCCAATGCCGCCTGGCCTGCCTGGCGCAAGAAGACGGCCAAGGAACGCGCGGCCGTGCTGCGCCGCTGGCATGACCTGATTCTGGAAAACGCCGACGACCTGGCGCTGATCATGACCACCGAGCAGGGCAAGCCCTTGCCGGAAGCGAAGGGCGAAGTGCAGTTCGGCGCCTCGTTCATCGAATGGTTTGCGGAAGAAGGCAAGCGCGTCGCGGGCGATACCCTGCAATCGCCGTGGCCGGACCGCCGCCTGGTCATCACCAAGGAGCCGATCGGCGTATGCGCCGCCATCACGCCGTGGAATTTCCCCGCCGCCATGATCACCCGCAAAGTCGGCCCGGCCCTGGCAGCCGGCTGCCCGATGGTCTTGAAACCGGCCGAAGCAACACCGTTTTCCGCGCTGGCGCTGGCCGTGCTGGCCGAGCGCGCGGGCGTGCCTGCGGGCGTGTTCAGCATCGTCACGGGCGCGCCGAAAGACATTGGCGGCGAAATGACGTCGAATCCCATCGTGCGCAAGCTGACGTTTACGGGCTCGACCCAGGTGGGCCGTTTGCTGGCCGAGCAATGCGCGCCGACGATCAAGAAACTTTCGCTGGAACTGGGCGGCAACGCGCCGTTCATCGTCTTTGACGACGCCGATCTGGACGCGGCAGTGGAAGGCGCCATTGCCTCGAAATACCGCAATGCGGGCCAGACCTGCGTCTGCGCCAACCGCCTGTACGTGCAGGACAGCGTATATGACGCCTTCGCCGACAAGCTGGTGGCCGCCGTGGCCAAGCTGAAGGTGGGCAATGGCATCGAGGCGGGCGTTACGCAAGGACCGCTGATCGACGCCAAGGCCGTCGCCAAGGTGGAAGAGCACGTGGCCGATGCCTTAGCCAAGGGCGGCCGGCTGCTGGCCGGTGGCAAGCGCCATGCGCTGGGCAACGGCTTCTTCGAGCCGACCATCATCGCCGACGTGACGAACGACATGCGCGTGGCCACCGAGGAAACCTTCGGCCCGCTGGCGCCGCTGTTCCGCTTCAAGACGGACGATGAAGTGATCGCCCTGGCCAATAACACGGAATTCGGCCTGGCCGCCTACTTCTATTCGCGCGACATCGGCCGCATCTGGCGTGTGGCGGAAGGCCTGGAAACGGGCATGGTTGGCGTCAACACGGGCCTGATCTCGAACGAGATCGCCCCCTTCGGCGGCGTCAAGCAATCGGGCCTGGGCCGTGAAGGGTCGACCTACGGTATCGAAGACTATCTCGTCATTAAGTACATCTGCATGGGCGGTATCTAAGGCCGCCTAGCGTGAGCCGCGGCGCGCAGCCAACCTGTCCAGCATGCCCTTGACCGCTTGCATCTGTGTGCCGCTCTTGCGGTAAAAATCCGGATCGATCGGATTGATGCTGGTGTAGCCCCAGAAATCCCAGCAGCCTTTCGGGTTGTAAGGGTAGACGGGGCTCGGTTCGGCCTGCGGATACAGCACGATGATCTTGTTGGCGTCCGCCACCTGATTGTAGCCGGTGGTGGTGTAGAAGCGGTTGCCGATGGCTTGCGTCGTTTGCAGGCAGCCGTGGAAGACCACGTGCACGCGGCAGCTCTCGCTGTCGCAGGCTTTCGGGATGTAGGCGTAGCCCGTATTGTTCATGCTGGAATACGTGCTCTGGATGAAGCTGCGCTGGTTGAAGGCGATCAGCTTGCCCGTCAGGGTGGTCGACGAGGGCTGCAGGTCCGGGTACAGGTGCTGCAGGATGTCGCGCGCCTGCACGAAGTCGCAGTCATTGATGAACGGCGATTCCGTCACGGCGCAGGGTTTGTCCTGATTGTTGTCTGTGATGATGGCATGGCCCGCGCCGACCGTATCGACGAAGCGGATTTGCGCCGCCGGCGTGCCCGCCAGTTGATAGAATTTTTCCACCTGCTCCACCACTGGCCGCGTCACGGTCTGGTCTTTCGTTCCGCTGAACAGATATACGCGCTGGCGTTTCAGGTTGGCCGTGTCGTCGATGAGACGGGTGCGCGCAAAATCGTTTGCCGCGCGCAGCAATTCGCTGGCCACGGGCGGCGCCACTTGCGCGCTGCCCGGATTCATGCAGGTGGTCAGGGCATTCGTCAAGTAGGGAATATAGGGGAAGCGGCCCGGCTGACCCGAGCAGAAATACGGGCCACCGGCGATGATGCCGGCGCCGGCGACAGTGGCCGAGTAGGCGACGGCAAATTGCGCCGCCATGAAGCCGCCCGAAGACAGGCCCGATACGGTGGTCTGGCTCAGGTCGGCCTGGTAGGCGGGCAGGGCGGGGGCATCCTTGGTCGCGGCGGGCTTGACGGCTTTGGCAGCCGTGGCGGCGTGCGCGCCGCCTGGCGCCAGGACGAGCAGGCTGGCGGCCAGCAGGGCGGTGGGTAATGCGGTCAGGTGCGGGAAGGACATGGTAACTCCACAGGGCAAGGGCAGGAAGGCCGAGCATAGGTAAAAAAACTGTGCGCTGGGCAAGTACTGCACTGTCATTGATGTCGCTCAAGCAATCGCTGTTGTTGTACGTCTTATACGCGCGCGCGGCGTTTGGCATAGAATGGTTTTTTTCCTTTTCAACCACGGTGCCCTTCATGTCCAAGACCCTTGCCCAGCTGTTTGCGCTGACCACCCTTGCCGCCGGCGCCAGCCTGGCCATGCCAGCCCAGGCTGCCGAAACCGCTGCTGCCACGAGTGCCGCAGCGGCCGCCTGTCCCGCCATCCTCAAGCAGACCTTCAACCGCTTGCAGGATGAAGCGCCGCAAAACCTGTGCCAGTACGCGGGCAAGGTCGTGCTGGTGGTGAATACGGCCAGTTATTGTGGTTTTACTAATCAATACGAAGGGCTTGAGGCGCTGTACGCCAAGTACGGCAGCAAGGGCCTGGTGGTGCTGGGTTTCCCGTCGAACGATTTCGGCAAGCAGGAGCCCGGCAACAGCAAGGAAATCGCCGATTTTTGCTACAACACCTATGGCGTGAAGTTCCCCATGTTTGCCAAATCGGTGGTCTCCGGCCCCACGCCGAATCCGCTGTACGTTGATTTGATCAAGCAGACGGGCAAGACGCCGGCCTGGAATTTCCATAAATACCTGATCGACCGCCATGGCAAGGTCGTCGACAGCTTCCCCAGCAAGGTGACGCCGGACGACAAGAAACTGGTGGGCGCGGTGGAAAAAGCGCTGGCGATGTAAGTTGCCGATACCCGAGCAGGCTTGCGCGCCTGCTTTTTTTAATGCCGCGCTTGTCGTCTTGCCATCATTGTCCTAAGCTGGTTGTGCGCGTTTGTCACAACAAAGGAGAACATCATGGCGTATGTCGATGGATTTGTGGTGTCCGTGCCGAAAGCCAAGCTCGATGCTTACCTGGCCATGTCGCGCGCCTGCGGCGCCGTCTGGCGCGAATATGGTGCGCAGGAATTTCGCGAATGCGTGGGCGACGATGTCAAGCCGGGCAAGCTGACCTCGTTCCCGCAGGCGGTGGACTTGCAGGATGGCGAAGTGGTGGTGTTTTCCTGGATCGTGTTCGAATCGCGCGCCAGGCGTGATGAAATCAACGACAAGGTCATGAAAGACCCGCGCCTGGCCGAGATGATGGACCCGGGAAAATTGCCGTTCGATGGCAAGCGGATGATATACGGCGGTTACGAAATGCGCATCGACCTGTAACCCCTGAAACAGTCCATGGCGGCGTTGCAGTGCCTCGTAGTGCGTTCGCACTGCCTTCGGCAATGCGCCTTGCCCTGAACGGTTTCAGGTGCTACCGGATTTACAGGATGAGCTTGGCCGGCATCGCGCCGCGCAGTGCATTGCACACGACAATCGCCTCGGCCTGCGCCAGCATGGCGCGCGTGATGATGGTTTCCTGCGCATTCCAGGCGGGATCGGCCAGCATGGTCGCGCGCTGCACGCCGGGCAGCAAGCCGCAGGACAGGGGAGGCGTGTGCCAGCAGCCATCGAGCTGGACGAAGACATTGCTGCGCCCGCCTTCCGTCAGCTCACCCCGCTCGTTAAAGAACAGCATGTCGAAACCGCCTTGCGCCTCGGCCGCGCGCCAGGCCGCGTCGTAGCGCGCACGCACGCTGCTCTTGTGGCGCAGGAAGAGGTCGTCGGCCATGCTGGCGTCGGGCGCCAGCAGGATTTTTACCGTGTCCGGCAAGGTGGTGAGCGCACCGCTTTGCACTGTGAACTGGCCATCCTGGCGCAGCGCCAGGCGCAGGCGGAAGGGGGTATCGTCGGGGCGTGCCGCGCAGGCTGCCTGTAGCGCGGCGCGGGCAGCGTCTGCATCCCAGGCAAAACCGAAGTAGGCGCTGGAGGCGGCCAGGCGCGCCAGATGGCGCTCTTGCTGGCGGCAGCCATAGTCGCGGCTGGCGTGCAGGGTTTCGAACAGTTCGAAGTCGTTGGTCAGACCCGTCAGGAAGCGGGCCTTGAGCTGGCATTCCGCAAATTCCTCCTGCGGATCGCTATCGAGCACGATGCCGGCGCCCACGCCCATTTCGCCGCGCCGGATGCCGCCGGGGCCAGCCGCTTGCAGGGCCAGCGTGCGGATCGGCACGGACATGCAGAAGTCGCCCACCGCGTGGACAGCGCCGGCGGCAGGCGGATCGAACCAGCCGATGGCGCCCGTATAGATGCCGCGCGGCGCCCCTTCCAGTTCGGCGATGATTTCCATGGTGCGGCGTTTTGGCGCGCCCGTGATCGAACCACACGGATACAATGCCTGGAAGATGTCGGCCAGGCTGGCGTCGCCGCGCAGGCGCGCTTGCACGGTGGAGGTCATTTGCAGCACGCTGCTGTAGCGCGTCACCTGGAACAGGGTCGGCACCTTGACGGAGCCCGTGGCGGCGATGCGGCCGATGTCGTTGCGCAGCAGGTCGACGATCATCAGATTTTCCGCGCGGTTTTTCGGATCATTGGCCAGGGCGGCGGCGCGGTGCGCGTTTTCTGCTATTTGCTCAGGCGGGGCGGCCGGCGCCGTGCCTTTCATGGGACGTGCCGTCAACTCGCCTTGCGCATGGCGTACGAACAGCTCCGGCGACAGCGACAGCAGGGCGCCGCCATCGGGCAGCATCACCAGCGCGCCGTAGGGCACGGGTTGGCGCGCGCGCAGCCGCGCATACAGGGCCGGGGGCGAGCCAAAGGCATCGAAGCGCAAACGATAGGTATAGTTGACTTGATAGGTGTCGCCGGCCACGATGTAGTCGTGGATGCGGTGCAGCGCCTGCGTAAATTGCGCCTGCTCGACATTCGCGCGGATGTCGGCCACGCCGGCCGGCCCAGCGTCCGCGTGGACGCGTTCGGCCAGCCACTGCGCCACGTCGTCGTGCGACAGCTGCGTGCAATGGTCGAAGACGAGCACTTGCGCCAGCGGCGGCGCGTCGATACCGGCCGCGCGCGGCGGCATGGCCAGCAAATGCGCGCCCAGCTCGTAGCTGCACACGCAGACGGCGTACTGGCCGCGTTTTAAAGCCGCTTGCAGCCCTTCGAGCAGGGCCGGCCACCCGCCGCCCTCGGTGCACTGCAAAACCGCTGTCAGGCCCGTGTACAGGCGCGAACCGGCGCCCGGGGTGCTGGCATCGTCGAGCAGGGCGAAACAGTCGGTGTGCATGGGGACAGCCACGGCGTTGACTTACCCCAGCAGCATGGCGATTTGCAGCGCCGCTTCCTGGGATGGATTGATCTTGAAGCCGCTCTTGGCGTAGCGGTGCCAGCGCCCGATGACGAAGCTGACGATCAAGGTGGCGCGCGCCGCCACTTCGCTTTCCTTGCCATGGCCTTCGGCGGCGGCCACGCGCAAGGCTTGCTTGAGCGCCAGTTCGACGCGGTCGTAGAACTGGTTCATGCGCACTTGCAGGCGCTCGTCCTCATTCACCAGCGCATCGCCGATCAGCACGCGCGTCATGCCCGGATTGCTGATGGCGAAATTGAGCAGCATGCCGACGATGTCGCGCGTCTGCGTCATGCCGTCGCTGTGCTTTTCTGCGATCTGGTTGATCAGGCCGAAGACGCTCGACTCGATGAACTCGATCAATCCTTCGAACATTTGCGCCTTGCTGGCGAAATGGCGGTACAAGGCCGCTTCCGAGACGGCCAGTCTGGCGGCCAGTGCGGCAGTGGTGATCTTTTCGCCTTTCGGCTGCTCCAGCATTGCGGCGAGGGCCTGAAGAATTTGTAGCCTGCGTTGGCCCGGCGGTGTGCTTGCCATATTTTCTCTTGTCGTTAAAAAAAATGCTGCCTTGATGGGGAGGTCCGTCACCGCCGCTAGCGGTGCGGCTTCCGGCGTCAACCGGAAGCCCAAGAGTCCCCTTCAGCGCAGACGGTGAAGGCGGCGTGCCAAATGCCGGACAGATTTTACTTTGACATCGACGTAAGCGGGGCGATTTAACGCTCTGGGCAGCTTTGCCACGCCGATCGGATCGGCCATTTTCAGGTATTGCGTGATCCAGGCCGTGCGCAGGCCCAGTTTTTTCGCACCCTTCAGGTTGGCCAGGGTGTCTTCTACCAGGATGCAGCGGCCAGGGTGGATCTGGTGCTTGCGCATCAGTTTGCGCAGCATCAGGGTCGATGGCTTGGGTCGCAGCTGGCGGTGCACATGCATCGCCTCGATGGCGATATGTTGCGCAAAGTGCTGGCGCAGGCCCAGGTGGCGCATCACGTCGCTCGAATAGCGCAGCGGCGCGTTGGTGAGTAAAATTTTACGGCCAGGCAGGCGTTTGAGTAAAGCCCCCAGCCCCCGCTCGGCGCGTATCATGGCGCGCAAATCGTCGAAGGTATGCGTCTCGTGCAAAAAATGTGCTGCCTGCACCTGATGGTGCTTGACCATGCCAAGCAAGGTGGCGCCATAGCGGCGCCAGTAGGCCGCGCGGGCCGCATTGACGATGGCGTCGTCGGCCGGCGTCACACCGTCGCCTAGTACGCGGGCAATATACGTGTTCATATTGGCCGTGATGGTGGGGAAGATGGCGTGCGAGGCATTGTGCAGCGTGTTGTCGAGGTCAAACAGCCAGACCGGCGACGAGCGGTTAAGATGGGACACAGGCACAAGAGTCTTTGCTAGCGAGAGAAGATGAAAAATTCAACAATCAGGAAAACCATGCGACGCCAGATTATAGTGATGTTTTGCGGATTATTCTTGCTGCCGTTGCAGGCTGCCCTTGCCGACGCGCCGCCCGTGGCGCAAAACCGGGGCGCCCTGTTCAAGGTGCAGGACGCCAGCCATACCTTGTATTTGTTCGGTACCATCCATGTCGGCGCCCCTGATTTTTATCCGCTCGAGCCGACCGTGACGCAGGCATTGGAAGGCGCCGGGGCGCTGGCGCTGGAGATCGATCCCGACGTCGATCCGCGCGCCGCCCTGGGCGCCGTGCTGAAATACGGCATGGACGCGCCGGGCAGCACAGTGCCTGCCGATTGCCGCCAGACCCTGGCACCGCGCCTGGCACCGTTGTTGCAAAAATACGGCATTCCAGCCGAATCGGTGGCGCCGATGAAGCCGTGGATGCTGGCCAGCATGCTGGCCATCGGCGAATTTTCCACCCTCGGCTACCGCTCCGACCTGGCGGTGGACAATTATCTGTCGCAGCAAGCCAAGGCGCGCAAGATCCCCGTAGTGGAACTCGAATCGATGGAAGGCCAGATGGCGCTGTTTGGCGCCATGTCGCCGGCGGACCAGTGCCGCTTCCTGGAGGACGGCGTGGCATCGATCGAGGATCAGGAACAAAGCCAGGAAGCGCGCGAGATCGCCAACGCCTGGCGCACGGCCGACGCGGCGGCCTTCGACAAGCTGGCGGCAAAGGCGGCGCAAGACCCGTCGTTCGCCGCGCAGTTCGTGCAAAAAGTGCTGCTCGACGGCCGCAACCCGGCCCTGGCCGACGGCATCGCCAAGTTGCTGGCGCGCGAAAAGCACAGCCTGGCCGCCATCGGCGTACTGCACCTGGTCGGAACGAAAAGCGTGCCGGACTTGTTGCGTCAAAAGGGCTTGAAGGTCGAGCGGGTGTATTAAGTTCTGACAGCAGACAGCAAGAATGCCGTGGCTTAGCCGCGCGACAGGCTGCGGCAGAGTAGATGAAAAGTGTTCAGGGCAAGGCGCCGAGCCGAAGACAGTACGCATGTACGGCGAGGCGAGGCAACGCAGCCATGGACATTTTTCAGATACGGGGAGATATAGTTGGTGCCCTTGACGTGGATCGAACACGTGGCCTCTCCCTTACCAAGGGAGTGCTCTACCACTGAGCTACAAGGGCATAAAAAATCGGCGCTGGGTGAATTGCGCCGAATTAATTTTTAGTGCGAACGGATCATAGTACCAAAAGCCTGCTCGGTCAACACTTCCAGCAATAATGAGTGTTCGATGCGGCCATCGATGATGTGCACCGTGTTCACGCCGGACTTGGCGGCGTCGAGCGCGGACGATATCTTCGGCAGCATGCCGCCCGAAATCGTGCCATCGGCGAACATCTCGTCAATTTCACGCGCGGACAGGTCGGTCACCAGGTTGCCCTGCTTGTCCTGGACGCCGGCGATGTTGGTCATCATGATCAGCTTTTCCGCTTTCAGGATTTCCGCGATCTTGCCCGCCACCACGTCGGCGTTGATGTTGTAGGCCTGGCCATCCTGGCCGAAACCGATCGGCGAGATGATGGGAATGAAGGCATCGTCTTGCAGCGCCTTGACGACGGCCGGGTTGATCGCGTCGATCTCGCCCACAAAGCCGATGTCGAGGAATTCGCCCGGATGTTCGCGGTCCGGCATCTGCATCTTGCGCGCGCGGATCAAGCCGCCATCCTTGCCCGTCAGGCCGACAGCCTGGCCGCCGTAATGGTTGATCAGCATGACGATATCCTGCTGGACTTCGCCGCCCAGCACCCACTCCACCACTTCCATGGTTTCTTCATCGGTGATGCGCATGCCTTGCACGAAGGTGCCTTGCTTGCCGATTTTTTTCAGCGCGTTGTCGATCTGCGGTCCGCCGCCGTGCACCACGACCGGGTTCATGCCAACCAGCTTGAGCAGGATGACGTCGCGCGCGAAGCCGTGCTTCAGGCGTTCGTCCGTCATGGCATTGCCACCGTATTTGATGACGATGGTCTTGCCATGAAAATTGCGAATGTAGGGAAGGGCCTCGGCCAGAATCTGCGCCTTGATTTGCGGCGACACCGCCGTCAAGTCGTCATTCATGTCCAGGTTCAAGTTAGCTAGTTGATTCATGGCGAGTCCGGAAAATAGATTGGTGAGATTTTACAGGGAAGAAGAAAATCTTGGAGGCATTATAGGGCGATCTTGTTGTATTTTCCCTGATGATCCTATAGTCTGGCCCGATATGTCCCCCAGCCAGCCCTTTTACTGCCAGTTACATCTGCGTCGCATCCCGGCGCAGCATGACACACACTTGCCAATTCAAACACAGCTATGAGCCAGTGCAGCCTGTGCGGCGCCACCTTCCAGTGTGGCCAGCTAGACCCGGACGCCAAGGAACCCTGCTGGTGCGTGGCCCTGCCGCCGGCCGTTCCTGTGCCCGGCAGCAGCGCCGGGCGCTGCTGGTGTCCCGCCTGTCTGCAAGCCCACATCGCCTCCTTGACTCCGCCTGAAAAAGTCCCAACAGCGCCTAAATAAGCGCTTCGACGTCTAATTCCTTTGCAATAAACCTTGCATTCCGTAGGGGAATACGTTCAGACTTCGATTTTCAAGAATTTCTGATAGGAAAGTCATGCGCTTCAGGGATATCCGCATCGGCGTGCGCATCAATGCCGGTTATGCCATGTTGATCGTGCTGATGCTGGTCGTCATCGTCCTGGCGGGTAGCCGCATCTATGCCATCCGTGCCGAGACCGACGATATCCTGCAGCGCGACTGGGTCGCCGCCAAGGCCACCAGCAAGATCCATGGGCTGGCGCGCGAGGCGGCCACGCGCATAGGCAGCCTGCCGAACCAGCACGAGTTGGCATGGCGCCAGGCGAATCAGGTGCGCCTGGAAGCGATCAAGCAAGGCATCGACGAACAGGTGCGCATCCTCGATGGTCTCGATGCGCGGCCGGAAGAACGGCGCCTGCTGGAACAGATGCACCTGGCACGCGCCGACTACTATGCTTCGCTCAAGGCGATGTTCGAACTGGTCGAGCGCGGCGAGGATGCTGCCGCGGAGCAGGCCATGCAGACGCAGACCTTGCCGGTGCTGGAAAAAGTGCTGCTGTATGTGGGCCAGCTCGATGACTTGCAGCAGCAACTGATACGCGACAGCGCGGCCAGGATACGCAACGACATCGATACGTCGCTGATCCTGATGGGCGGCATCGGACTGGCAGCCCTGTTGACCGGCATGGCCTTTGCCTGGTCGGCGCGTTCGATCACGCGTCCGCTGGGCGAGGCGGTGGCGATCGCCACGCGCGTGGCCAAAGGCGACTTCAGTTCCGTCATCGAAGTGACGTCGCGCGATGAAACGGGCGAATTGCTGCAGGCGCTGAAAAACATGAGTACTAACCTGGCCGTCGAGCAGGATCTGCGCCATGCCGTCGAAGTGGCCGAAGATGCGACCAAGATGAAGTCGGACTTCCTGGCCAATATGTCCCATGAAATTCGCACGCCGATGAACGGCATCATCGGCATGACCCACCTGGCGCTGCAGACCGAGCTCACGTCGACCCAGCGCAACTACCTGGAAAAGGTGGAATCGGCTTCGAAGAATCTGCTGGCCATCATCGACGATATCCTTGATTTCTCGAAGATCGAGGCGGGCAAGATGGCCTTTGAAAAAGTCGACTTTTTCCTCGAGGATGTGCTGGCGCAGATCGCCGACCTGTCCGTGATGCGGGCGCAGGACAAGGGGCTCGAACTGCTGTTCGACATCGGCCCCGACGTGCCGAACGCATTGCAGGGCGACCCGCTGCGCCTGGGCCAGGTGCTGATCAACCTGACCAACAATGCCATCAAATTTACGGACAAGGGCGAGATTGTCGTCAGCATCCGCCTGCAGCAGCTGGAAGAGCATGCGGCGGTGCTGCGCGTGGACGTGCGCGACACGGGCATCGGCCTGACGCCGCCCCAGCGCAGTAAATTGTTCCAGGCATTTACCCAGGCCGACACGTCGACCACGCGTCACCATGGCGGCACCGGCCTGGGGCTGACCATCAGCAAGCGCCTGGTGGAAATGATGGAAGGCGAGATTGACCTGGTCAGCGAAGCGGGTGTGGGCAGTACCTTTTTCTTTACGGCCCGCTTCGGCCTGGCCGCCGTGCCGCGCGACAGCCTGCCAGTACCGCCGCAGTTCCAGGGCCTGCGCGTGCTGGTGGTGGACGACAACCCCAGCGCGCGTGAAATCTTCGTCAGCATGCTGACGGCGCTGGGTTTCGAGGCGCGCGCCGTGTTTGGCGGCGTGCTGGCCATCGGCGCCGTGGCGCAGGCGCGCACCGAAGGGCGCCCGTACGGCCTGGTGCTGATGGACTGGAAAATGCCGGGCATGAACGGTCTGGATACTCTGGCCGGCATCCGCGCCGATGCCGCCGGCATCGATGCGACGCCGGCCTGCATCATGGTCACGGCCTTCCACCGCGAAGCGCTGCTGGAGGCGGCGCGCCAGCGGGACTTGCCGCTCGACGGCGTATTGAACAAGCCGGTCAGCGCCTCGACCCTGCTCGACCAGATATCGTTCGTGTTTGGCGGCGTGACGGGGCAGAGCCGCAAGACGCAGCGCCAGAGCAGCTACCGCGACGACGAACGCGCGCTGCGCGGTGCCTGGCTGCTGCTGGTGGAAGATAATGAAGTGAATCAGGAAGTGGCGCAGCATATTCTCAACGACGCCGGCATCCGCGTCGATATCGCGAGCAATGGTGCCATCGCGCTGGCGAAGATCGAGGAAAACGCCTATGACGGTGTGCTGATGGATTGCCAGATGCCTGTGATGGACGGTTACCAGGCCACCCGCAAGCTGCGCCAGGATCCGCGTTATTCGAATTTGCCGGTGATCGCCATGACGGCCAATGCCATGGTCGGTGACAAGGAAAAATGCCTGGACGCCGGCATGAACGATTTCATCGCCAAGCCGATCGACGTGGCGCAGCTGTTCGGTACCCTGGCGCGCTGGATCGCGCCGGCCACGCCGCAGGAAATGACGGCGATGGTGGTGCAGCCGGAAGCGGAGCTGCCGGTGATCGCCGGCCTGAAAATGGCGGAAGCCATGCGGCGCGTGGGAGGCAATGCCACTTTGATGCGAAAATTGCTGGATCGTTTTGTGGAAACCCAGTTCGATGCCATGCAGCGCATCGTTGCCGCCATCGAGAACAACCAGCTCGAGACGGCGATCCGCGAAGCGCATACCCTGAAAGGCCTGGCCGGCAATATCGGCGCCGGCGGCCTGGCCGACAGCGCCGCGCGGGTCGAGCATTTGCTCAGCCTGGGCTCGCACGATGGCTTGCCGCAGGCGCTGGCCGCCTGCACCCTGGCACTCGATGAACTGGTACCGAAAATCGTGCTGGCCATGCAGTCGCGCGGCAATGTGACCGAGCCGGGCAACGCCGTGGTGGCGCCGGTGGACCGGGCATACCTGGAGGCGGGCTTGCGCGAACTGTCGCAGTTGCTGCAGCAGGACGACGCGCAGGCCGTCAAGCATCTCGATGGCATCGGTCCCGTGCTGGTCGCGGCCGGGCAGGCGGAACACGCGCGTCAGTTGAAGCGCATGCTGGGACAATACGATTTCGAAGGTGCGCTGGCGCAGCTGGGCGAGGTGGCCGATGCGCTGGAGCTGACACTGTGACAAGGATAACTATGCAGAACGAAGGACGGGCATGAGAGCCCCAGCAAGCAAGCCAACCATTCTGGTAGTCGACGACACGCCAGATAATATCGACCTGTTGCGCGCGGTGCTGGAAGACGATTACCGGACCAAGATCGCCGTGAATGGCGAGCGCGCCCTGAAGATCGCCGGCGGCGGCGACCAGCCCGACCTGATCCTGCTCGACATCATGATGCCGGGCATGAGCGGCTACGATGTGTGCCGCGCGCTGAAGGCCGATCCCGCCACGGCTGGCATACCCGTAATTTTTGTGACCGCCATGAGCGAAGTGGCCGACGAGCAGCTGGGCCTGGCCCTGGGCGCCGTCGACTACATCACCAAGCCGATTTCGGCGCCCATCGTGCTGGCGCGCATCAGGACGCAGCTGGCGATGAAGCAGATGCAGGATTTTTTGCGCGACCAGAATCATTACCTGGAAACGGAAGTGGAGCGCCGCGTGCAGGAAGTGGCGGCGCTGCAGGACGTCACCATTCACGCCATGGCCTCGCTGGCCGAGACGCGCGACAGCGAGACGGGCAACCATATCCGCCGCACCTCGCACTACCTGAAGGCGCTGGCCGAGAAAGTACGCGGCCTGCCGCGTTTCCGTGACTTTTTGACGGACAAGAATATCGAACTGCTGTTCAAGACGGCACCGCTGCATGACATCGGCAAGGTGGGGATCCCCGACCATATCCTGCTCAAGCCGGGGCGTTTCGAACCACACGAAATGGCCATCATGAAGACGCACACCACCCTGGGGCGCGACGCCATCCTGGCGGCCGAACACGAGCTGGGTATCGAAGTCGATTTCCTCAAGTACGCCAAGGAGATCGCCTACAGCCACCATGAAAAATGGGATGGCAGCGGTTACCCGCTAGGACTCGCAGGCGAAGACATTCCGATTTCGGCGCGCCTGATGGCGCTGGCCGACGTATATGACGCCCTGATCAGCCGGCGCATCTACAAGCAGGGCATGCACCATGCGCAGGCCGTGCAGATTATCGTCGAGGGGCGCGGTTCGCACTTCGACGCCGAGATCGTCGACGCCTTCCTGGAGATCCAGGACCAGTTCATCGCCATCTCCAACCGGTATGCCGATGGCGTGTGCGAGATCGCCGACAAGCAGCGCCAGATCGCGCCCTACACCGAAAACATCAGCTAACGGTCTTGAAGAAGCGCAGCATCTCTCGGCTGGCGTCCGGCCCTTTGCCATCCGTGTAGCTGCCACTGCCACTGCCGCCGGACCAGGCATGACCTGCGCCGTGGATGACCCAGTGTTCGCCCAGCGGCGAGCCATCGGCCTGGCTGTGCGTGGTGCGCGTGTAGCGGTGGCCATTCGGTACGCTGCCATCCATGGAAGCGGCCTTGGCAGCCTTGCCGCCCGCCTGGCTGCGCACGCCCTGGGCAATCAGTTCATCGCCATTGCGCGGGTTGACGGTGGTGTCGCGGTCGCCGTGGAAAACGATGATGGGCACGCCGCCCGCCGGCGCCTGGCGCTGGGCATTGGGCATGGCGCCGCCCTTCATGGCGGCCAGCGCCGACGGCAAGTCCTTTGCCGAGGCGAACGGCAGGCCCGAATGCACACCGACGGCGGAAAACAAATCCGGGTACAAGGTGCCGACAATGACGGCCATGGCGCCGCCCGCCGACAGGCCGGCGACGAACACTTCGCGTTCATTCACCGGGTAGTCGTCGATGACTTGCCGCGCGATGCCGGCGATCAGCGACGGTTCGCCCTGGTCGCGCTGCTGGTCGATGGCATTGAACCAGTTCCAGCAGCGCGAACTGTTGGCACCCTGCGTCTGCGCCGGATAGACGACAAAACATTCCTTTTCTTCGGCCAGCGCATTCATCTGCGTGCCGGCCGCGAAATCGTCGGGATTTTGCGTGCAGCCGTGCAGCATCACGATCAGCGGCATGGCCTGGCCGTGATAGCTGCTGGGGATATACAGTTTGTAGGAGCGCGTGCCCGCATGGTTGCGGTAAACGCCGTCGATGAACTGTGCGCCAGCGGGGAGTTCGGCCGGCGTGGTGGCCGGCGCGTTGAAACCTGGCGGATGAAAACTCGGCATTTCGAAGCTGGGCATGTCGAAACTGTGCTGCCCCAGGCCGACAGGCACGCCCAGGCGCGCCATGAAATCCTGCGCGAAATCCTGCGCCGCCTGCGCGGGCGTGGGCGGCACAGGCGGCGCTTCCGGCGCAGCATCAGCTTGCGGCTGCGCGGCCCGGGCCTGCGCTGATGGCGGTGCCGGTGGTGGCGCCGGTGGTGGATTAATGTCGCGCATGGCCTGCGGTGGTGGCTGCTGCGCGGACGCTGCCTGCGGCGCCAGGCCGGCCGCGGCCAGCGCCTGTTGGATGGCTTCGGTGGCGGCAGCAGGACCTTGGCCCATCAGATTGCGGGTTGCTGTGCGCATGTGCGCCAACATGTTGAGAGGTAGTTTCATGACTATCCTTACGGTGCCGCGCATCGGCCGGGTCATCGCCGCGAACCAATACGCTAGTGAATTCGCCCTGCTAGCGCCGTCTTGACGACGGTGCTGGCGTGCAGGGCACCTAATACGAAAATCGACTCGATCGTGGCCAGTGCCAGTTCCACGGAGACGTCGCTGGCGATGCTGGCCAGTCCCAGAACCTGAATTTGCAGGCGCTGGCCGGCTGCCTGGATCGCCTCCAGGTCGGCGCGCGAATAATGCTGCATGCCCAATACCAGGCTTTTACGGGCGACGGTTTGTTTCACCACGTCGGCGTGGATACCTAGCTGATTGCGTATCGCCGTCCGGATCAGATCCGTGCGGTTGGAATAAAATCCCTCCTGGACCAGCAGATCGATTTGCCCCAGGTCGATCAAACCGAGGTTGATCGTGATTTTCTCGGATTCCCCAATTTTGGGCTTGCTGTCTTGCTTGGCCATAAGTCTCCAAAAACTCCCCGTGGCATCCATTTGCCATCTGTATGGATGGTAGTATAGTTCTGAAATATCTCAAGTCAAGCAGGATCTGGCCTAATCGTGTTGTAGGACGGATACCCGCAGAGTGAGAACGGACTGCAAAATAAATTTCCAGAAGATAAGTTTTTGATCATGCTTTCGCTTGAAAATATATTCACGGAAACATTGCATGGGGACGCTATCGCCTCGCCGGCATGGTTTCGCGGCATAATGAAAGCCTTCACGTTTACCGATGCCGCTCCATGATGGTCGCTACCCCACCTCCGCCAGCCGTTCCGCTCCCCTTGCCGTCACCGGTGCCGTCGCCTTGTGTCAGCCTGTGCAAGATGAACCGCAACAGTGGCTTGTGCGAAGGCTGTTTGCGCACGCTCGACGAGATCATTGCCTGGAGCAAGGCCGATGACGACTTCAAGCGCGCCGTATGGGCCGAATTGCCAGGCCGCGAAGCTTTGCTCGACTTCGAGCCCGATTACTGAGGAAGCCCATGCCGCGATCGCCAGCGCTGTTCCCCGATTCCATGCAGGTGTTTGAACGCGGCTGGCTGTCGTCGAATAACATTCTGTTCAAGGGCAAGGATGACGCGGCCCTGATCGACAGCGGCTATGTCACGCATGCGCCGCAAACACTGGCCCTGCTGCGCCATAGCCTGGCCGGCCGGCCCCTGGACCGCTTGTTCAACACCCATCTGCACTCCGACCATTGCGGCGGCAACGCGCTGCTGCAAGCCGAATATGGCTGCCAGACGGCCATTCCCGTGTCGGAAGCGGACAAGGTGAGAGTGTGGGATGTCGATGCTCTCAGTTTCCAGGCTACGGGCCAGCAATGTCCGCGCTTCGGCTTTGACGCCACCATTTCCCCCGGCGACACATTCTCCCTGGCCGACCTGCGTTGGCAGGCGCTGGGCGCGCCCGGCCACGATCCCCATTCATTGATCTTTTATTGTGCCGACGAGGGCATCCTTATTTCTGCCGACGCCCTGTGGGAAAACGGCTTTGGCGTGATCTTCCCCGAACTCGATGGCGGCTCCGGCTTTCTTGAAGCGCGCGCCACGCTCGACCTGATCGCCAGCCTGGACGTGCGTGTGGTGATTCCCGGCCATGGACGCCCCTTCCAGGACGCTGCTGGTGCCCTGCAGCGCGCCTATTCGCGTCTTGATTACCTGTCGTCCGACCCCGTGCGCAATGCGCAGAACGCGGTGAAAGTGCTGCTGAAATTCCTGCTGCTGGAACGCCAGCGCATCGCCCTCGCCGAGATACCGGCCCTGCTGCGCGGCATGCCCGTCTTCGAAGAGGCTAACCGGCGTTTCCTGCGCCAGGAGGCGGCTGCGCTGGCCGAGTGGGCCGTGTCGCAGCTGGTGAGAGCTGCAGCGGCAAGAGTCGAGAGTGAGTACTTGCTCAACGAGGGCTGAAACGGCCAGGCGATAAATTCAGCACGATCGTACTTTTTCTGCACTATAATCATTGTTCAGTGTGTCCCTCATCCCGATCAACTTTCCAGCGAGTCCGCCATGGCATTGCCTGTTGCGTTGCAAAACCTCTCCCTACCCGTTATCGCCTCGCCGATGTTCATCGCCAGCGGCCCGGCCCTCGTCGCGGCGCAGTGCAAGGCCGGCATCGTCGGTTCTTTCCCGGCCCTGAACGCGCGTCCCGCCGAATTGCTCGACACCTGGCTCACGGAGCTGCAAGCCGAGCTGGCAGCCTTCCAGGCTGCCAATCCCGACAAAAAAGTGGGGCCGATCGCCGTTAACCAGATCGTGCACCAGTCGAACGACCGCTTGGCGCATGACGTGGAAGTATGCGTGAAACACCGGATTCCCATCATCATTTCCTCGCTGCGCGCGCCGCCCAAGGAAATGCTCGACGCCATCCACAGCTATGGCGGCATCGTGCTGCATGACGTGATTTCGATCCGTCACGCGAAAAAGGCGCTGGAGGCGGGTGTCGACGGCTTGATTTTGGTGGCCAGCGGCGCTGGCGGTCACGCTGGCACCCTGTCGCCGTTCGCGCTGGTGGGTGAAGTGCGCAAATTCTTTGACGGTCCGCTGGCGTTGTCGGGCTCCATCGCCACCGGCGATGCCGTGCTGGCCGCGCAAGCCATGGGCGCCGACTTTGCCTACATTGGCTCGCGCTGGCTGGCGACCAAGGAATCGAACGTCAGCGACGGTTACCGCGACGCCATCGTCGAGTCTGCCGCATCGGACATCGTCTACACGAACCTGTTTACGGGCGTGCACGGGAATTACCTGAAAAAATCGATCGTCGCGGCCGGACTCGATCCGGAAGCCTTGCCCGAAGCGGACAAGAGTTCGATGAATTTTGGCTCCGGCAGCGCCAAGGCCTGGCGCGACATCTGGGGCGCCGGTCAGGGCGTAGGTCTGATGGATGACGTGCCGAGCGTGGAAGAGATGGTGGCGCGCCTGAAGGCCGAATACGATGCGGCGCGCGCGCGCCTGAAGCTGTAACGCTGGTGCTGCCGGATGATGCGGCATGCCGCGTCATCCGATCCATCCTTACTCCTGCTTCAAATCCTCGGGTTTGATGGCCCACAGGCCCGGCAGGTTGCGCCAGTAGCCGTACGCGTCCATGCCGAAGCCGACGACGAAGCGGTTCGGGATCACCAGGCCGACGATGTCCGCCTGCACGGGCTTTTTCTTGCCGATGGCTTTGTCGGCAAACACGGCCAGGATCACTTCGGAAGCGCCCATATCCAGCAAACGCTGCTTGACGTGCGCCAGGGTTTCGCCCTCGTCGAGAATATCGTCGAGCACGATGACGGTGCGGCCCGCCACGTTCGAGCGGGGGATGACTTTCCACACCACTTCGCCACCCTTGTCGTCGTCGCCGTAGCGGCTCACATGGATGTAGTCGAATTCGAGCGGGAAGCTCAGTTGCGGCAGCAGGTTGCCCGTAAATACGACGGCGCCGCCCATCACGCCCAGCACCAGTGGGAACTCTTTCGAGTCCTCTGCATTGAAGCGCGTGTTGAGTACATCGGCCATGCGCGTGATCGACGCCTGCACGGTATCTTGGTCGAACAGCAGTTCCGCGTTCTTGATCAGGTCACGGGCACGGTTGTGATGAAATTCTTGCATGGACTCTTGCATGGCGATGAATGGGGCTGATGGTCAATGCCGGTATTATCCCGCAAATCGGCCTTATTTGTAATCGCGCATGTCGTCAATGACCTTGCCATCCTGCGCCAGGCTGCCCACTGCCACCAGCACCACGTCGCCGCGCAGCTTGGTCAGTTCGCGGATCGAGCCGATGATGGCTTCCACCCCGCTGGCGTCGCACGGATCGTCGACTTCGCAATGCAAAGCCATTTCGTCGTTGGCCATGCGTCCCGATACCACCAGCCGCGCCTTTTTGATCTGCGGATGGCGGCGCGCGATTTCATGCACCTGCGACGGATGCACGAACATGGCGCGCACCTTGGTGGTCTGGTCGGCGCGTCCCATCCAGCCGCGGATGCGCGTATTTGTGCGCCCGCACGGCGAATCCGCCGCGTCCATCAGCACGGCCGATAAATCGCCAGTGGCAAAGCGGATCAGCGGGTAGTCGGCATTGAAGACGGTGACGACGACTTCACCCACTTCGCCCGGTGCGACGGGAATGCCGCTGCCCGGGTGGACGATTTCGAGCAGCACGTTTTCGTCAACGACCATGCCCGGATTGAGCTTGCCATTGCTGGCCGTTTCATAGGCGATGCTGCCGATATCGGCCGAGGCATAAGTCTGGAACACGTGCGGCACGCCATTCTCGGCAAACCAGCTGCGCAAGGATTCGGGCAAGGCTTCCGCACCCATCACTGCCTTGGTGACGCTGCTGATATCGGCGCCCATCTCGCGCGCCTTCTCGATGATCAGTTTCAGGAATGACGGCGTGCCGATATACGTGTCCGGCTTCAGGTCGACCATCGCCTGCACCTGCATTTCCGTTTGGCCGATGCCGGCCGGGATGACGGTGCAGCCGATGCGTGCGGCGCCCCCTTCGACCATGAAGGCGGCCGGCGTGAAGTGATATGAAAAGCAGTTCTGCAGCAAGCCGCCGGCGCGCACGCCGGCCGCATACATGGGCCGCGCGAAGCGCCACCAGTCCGGGCCGCGGCCTTCCGGGTCGAAGATGGGGCCGGGCGAGACGAACACGCGCGACAAGGCGTTCTTCGGCGTCGTATTCAAGCCGCCGAACGGCAGCGCGCCGTGCTGCAATTGCTTGAGGTCGGACTTGCGCGTGACGGGCAGTTGCGCCAGCGCGGCGCGGCTGGTGATGTCGGCCGCGTTGACGCCATCGAGAATGCGGGCCCAGCCCGGCGCCGCCTGTGCGCGCGCGATCAGTTGCGGCAGGCCGGCCATCAATTCGCGTTCGCGTTCTTCCGGGGCGCGTGCTTCCAGACTGTCGAGCGTATCGGTCATGTTGCTGATTCTCCAATGTCACGTTGCATTTTTTTCGTCAGTCCCGCAAAAATCAGGCTGTATGAGCGCTGCAGCAGGGCCGCCATTTCCCCGTCGTCCAGCGCGTCGGGGCTAGCGACCAGCACCCATTTGGCCCGCGCCAGGTAGGGCGCAGGGCGAAAGCCGGGGCGGTCCGTCAGTTCCAGGAAGCGTTCCGCATCGACTTTGAAGCTGATGCCGCGCGTGCTGTGCGCTTCCGCGCCGCACAGCGCGAACAGCTTGCCGCCAACGGAAAACGCCAGCACGTTCGTCCATTTGATGTCTTCTGTCGCGCCGGGAAAGCCGCGGCACACTTGCTTGGCCCGTTCCAGGTCCATGATGCTTCCTTCCGGTCAGGCCAGCCAGCGCTTGCGGCGGCGGTAGAACTTCATGTCGCGGAAGCTCTTGCGCCCGGCGCTGGAGACGCCCAGATAAAACTCTTTGACGTCTTCGTTGCTGGCCAGTTCCTGGGCTTGTCCTTCCATCACGACCCGTCCGTTTTCCAGGATGTAGCCGAAGTCGGCGTAGCGCAGTGCCACGTTGGTGTTCTGCTCGGCCAGCAGGAAAGACACGTTTTCCTTGTGGTTCAGGTCCTTGACGATGCCGAAGATCTCTTCGACGATCTGCGGCGCGATGCCCATCGAGGGTTCGTCCAATAAAATCATCGAGGGCTTGGCCATCAGCGCGCGGCCGATGGCGCACATCTGCTGTTCGCCGCCCGAGGTATAGCCGGCCTGGCTGCTGCGCCGCGTTTTCAGGCGCGGGAAATAGTGATACACCTTCTCCAGCGCGTCTTTCAGCTCGCCGCGCGACAGGCTGCGCGTGTAGGCGCCCGTCAAGAGGTTTTCCTCGATGGTGAGGTGGCCGAAACAGTGGCGCCCTTCCATCACTTGCGAAAGGCCCCGTTTGACCAATTCATTTGGCGTCAGTTGATCCACGCGCTCGCCCTTGAACTGGACCTCGCCCTTGGTGACGTCGCCGCGTTCGCCGCGCAGCAGCGTCGAGATGGTTTTCAAGGTGGTCGACTTGCCGGCGCCGTTGGCGCCCAATAGCGCCACGATCTTGCCTTGCGGCACTTGCAGCGAGACGCCCTTCAGGACCAGGATCACGTGGTCGTAGATGACTTCGATATTGTTCACCGACAGATAGGGCGGCGGCGCGTCCGCCTGGATCGGGGATTGCGTGGCAGTGTGGGTCATGGCTGCTTCTTTAAAAATGTTAAACACGGGACCGGCGGTGGCCGGTCCGGTTCCTCTCGCCTACTGCATTACTTCATGCACGCCGGCGTGATCTTCTTCTCTTCGGCGTACTTGCCTGACGATTCCTCGACCAGCTTGCGCACCAGGGCCTTGTCGCCGACGATCCATTTCGGCGTGATGGCGTTCCATTTCTTGCCATCCCATTGCTGCACTTTCACGGCGCCCGAGCCTTCATGGTCGTCGCAGCTGGTTTTCACGGTGGGGAACATGCCCAGCGCGCCGACGGCCTTCTGGCGCGCATCGTCAACGTTCAGGTTTTCCAGGCCCCAGCGCATCTGCTCGCCCGTAATCGGTTTGCCCTTGCCGAATTTTTCCTGTGCCACGCGGATCGCCTCCACCCACAGGATGCCGGCCGTCACGCCGCGCATGTGGTAGACGGAGCCGATGCGCGACTGGTCGGACAGATTGCCCTTGCCGGACGTGTAGAGTTTCTTGCGGATGTCGTCCAGCACGGGGTAATTGCCCGGCGTATTAAACGTCATCGCCGTGTAACCCTTGGCTGCGTCGCCCGATGGAATCGTGTCTTCCTCGGAGCCGGCCCACCAGACGCCCAGCATTTTTTCGCGCGGGAAGCCGTTGCGCTGCGCCGTCTTGATGGCAACAGAGTTCATCACGCCCCAGCCCCACAGGATCACGTGGTCCGGCTTGGCCTGGCGGATTTGCAGCCATTGCGATTGCTGCTCGCTGCCGGGCGGCGCGACGGGGATTTTCACCAGTTCAAAGCCGTACTGTTTCGACAGCGCTTCCAGCACGGGCATCGGCTCCTTGCCGAAGGCCGAATCGTGGTACAGGTGGACGATTTTTTTCCCTTTCAGCTTGTCCATGCCGCCATTCTTGTCGCCCAGGTATTTGATCATGGCGGCGGCCTGGCTCCAGTAGCTGGAGATCAGCGGATACACATATGGGAAGACTTTGCCGTTGGCGGCGTCCGAGCGGCCGTAGCCGATCATCGTCATGGGGATCTTGTCTTGCGCCACGCGGTCCAGGATGCCGTAGGCGACGCCCGTGGACAGGGTTTCGACCAGGGTGGCGCCACCCTGCTTGGTTTTCAGGCGTTCATAGCATTCCACGCCGCGCGACGGGTTGTATTCGGTTTCGCATTCTTCCCAGCTGATCTTGACGCCATTGACGCCGCCGGCCTGGTTGACCAGGTTGAAGTAGTCGATGATGCCGCCGTAGAAACCGGAGCCGCCGGCCGCGTAAGGGCCCACGCGGTAGGACGGCAGGGCGATGTACTGCTCCTTGTCTTGCGCCTGCGCGCTGCCGGCAATGGTGAGCGTGGCACTGGCGATGGCGGCGGCCAGCATGAGCGATTTGATGTGTTTCATTGTGTCTCCTCTTGTTTTATTTGGTATTCAAGTGAACCGACATCGGACTGCGAAGTAAAACCGTTAGTGCGGGAAAGGCCAGAGGCGTAATTTTTCTTTCGCGATCTGCCACAGCCTGGCCAGGCCGTGTGGCTCGACGATCAGGAAGAAGATGATCAGCGCGCCGAACACCATCAGTTCGAGGTTCGAGGCCACGCTGGTCGGCAATGCCAGGCCATGCGCGATGGTGTTCAGGAAGACGGGCAGCAGCACGATGAAGGCCGCACCGAGGAAGGAACCCAGGATCGAACCGACGCCGCCGATGATGATCATGAAGAGAATGCGGAAGGACAGGTCCAGGTTGTACGCTTCCGGTTCCACCGTGCCCAGGTAGGCATACGCATACAGCGCGCCGGCCACGCCGCAGTAGAACGAGCTGACGGCGAAGGCCAGCAGCTTGGTGCGCATCAGTCTGAAACCGATCACTTCGGCGGCCATGTCCATGTCGCGCACGGCCATCCACGAGCGGCCCACGTTCGAGCGGATCATGTTCTTGGCCAGCAGGGCCATGCCGGCAACAATCGCCAGCACCAGCAGGTATTTGCTTTGTGGCGTATCGAACTGGTAGCCGAGGATGGTCATTTTCTGCACCGTGATCACGCCCGAGGAGCTGTAGTTGGTCAGGTACGGGATCTTGGTCAGGCACCAGACGACAAAAAACTGCGTCGCCAGCGTGGAGGCGGCCAGGTAAAAGCCGCGGATGCGCAAGGAGGGCAGGCCGAAGGCGATGCCCACCATGGCCGCGCACAGGCCGCCCAGGATGAACGACACCAGCAGCGGCAAGCCAGGCAGGCGGGCCATGAAGTTATACGAGGCAAACGCGCCCACGGCCATGAAGGCGGCCGTACCCAGCGACAGCTGGCCTGCGTAGCCGGTCAGGATGTTCAGGCCGAGTGCTGCCAGCGCGAAGATCAGGAAGGGAATCAGGATCGCCGACAGCATGTACGGCGAGGCAAAATACGGCAGGAGGAAGACGGCGACTAGGAGCGTGGCCGTCAGCGCCAGGCGGTCCTGGCGGATCGGAAAAATCTGGTTGTCAGCCTGGTAGCTGGTCTTGAATTGTCCTGCTTCACGGTAAATCATGGCGTGTCCTTTGCGATGGAGCGGTAGCGTTGTGCGTCGTATGCATGGTGTGCATGGTGTGCATCATGCGGCGGCGGTGCGGCGTCAGATGCGCCGGATGATTTTCTCGCCGAACAAGCCTTCCGGGCGCACCAGCAAGAACAGCAGGGCCAGCACATACGGGAACCAGCCTTCGATGCCGCCGCCCACCATGGGGCCGAGGTAGACTTCGGCCAGCTTTTCCGAAGCGCCGATGATCAAGCCACCGACGATGGCGCCGGGTACCGAGGTAAAGCCGCCGAGGATCAGCACCGGCAGTGCTTTCAAGGCGATGAAGGTGAGGGCGAACTGCACGCCGTTGCGCGCGCCCCACAGCAAGCCGGCCACCATGGCCACCAGGCCCGCCACACCCCACACCACGGCCCAGATGCGCTGCAGCGGAATGCCGACCGCCAGCGCCGCCTGGTGGTCGTCGGCGACGGCGCGCAGGGCGCGGCCCACCTTGGTTTTCGAAAACAGCAGGGCCAGGCAGATCACCAGCAGCGCGCAGATGCCGGCCGCCATCAGGTCGAACTGCGAGATGTTGATGTCGAAGCGGTCCATCAGGAACTGCATCGGCACGTCTTCGATGGGCAGGTCCAGCTTGTGCACTTGCGAGCCCCACATCAGCTGCGCCAGGCCCTCGATGAAAAAGGTCAGGCCGATGGTGGCCATGAACAGCGTGATTTCAGGTTGGTTGACGAGGGGGCGCAAGACCACCCTTTCAATCGCCATGCCCAGTACGATCATGGTGAGCATCGTCAGCGGGATGGCCAGCCATAGCGACAGGCCGAACTTGTCCATGATGCCGACGCAGGTGAGGGCGGCAAAGAATACCATCGCTCCCTGCGCAAAATTGAACACGCCCGAAGCCTTGTAGATCAGGACAAAACCGATCGCCACCAGCGCGTACATGACGCCCGACAGCAGGCCGCCGATCAGCACTTCAAAGAAAAAATTGATATTCATTGCTATTCCTTGTCTAGTGCGCCACGCCGAGATAGGCGTTGATGACATCCTGGTTGCTGCGCACCTCGTCGGGCGTGCCGTCGCCGATCTTCTTGCCGTAGTCGAGTACCACCACGCGGTCGGAGATATCCATCACCACGCCCATGTCGTGCTCGATCAGCACGATCGTCGTGCCCAGCTGGTCGTTGACGTCGAGGATGAAGCGGCACATGTCCTGCTTTTCTTCGACGTTCATGCCGGCCATCGGTTCATCCAGCAGCAAAATTTCCGGTTCGGCCACCAGCGCGCGACCCAGTTCCACGCGCTTTTGCAAGCCGTAGGGCAGGCGCCCCACAGGCGTCTTGCGAATGGCCTGGATTTCCAGGAAGTCGATGATCTCTTCGGCCTTCTTGCGGTGTTCGATTTCCTCGCGCCGCGCCGGTCCCCAGTACAGGGCTTGCAAGAGAAAATTCGACTTCATCTTCAGGTTGCGTCCTGTCATGATGTTATCTAACACCGTCATGCCTTTAAAAAGGGCGATGTTCTGGAAGGTGCGCGCGATGCCGGACTTGGCAGCCTGGTAGCAGTCCATGCCGCGTCGGTGCTCGCCCCGATAAATGATTTCGCCCTGCTGCGGACGGTACACGCCATTGATCACGTTCAACATCGAGCTTTTGCCGGCGCCGTTCGGGCCGATGATGGCGCGGATTTCATGCTGCTTGACGTCAAACGAGATGTCGGTCAGCGCTTTCACGCCGCCGAACGATAGCGAGATGTTTTTCAGGTCGAGGATCACGGGACCGGTCTTGCGGGCCGTGCCGAAATGGGCGTCGGGTTCGTTCATTTGCATCGTGCTGTGCTCCATCATGCGGCCAGGCCTTGGGGCCGATACGTTTTGCTGTCCCAGATCTGCAGGTCGGCGCTGGTCGAACCGGTGCGGCCATCCTCGAATTTCACCTGGGTCTCGATGTATTGCGTTGCCTTGCCTTCATACAGGGCGGAAATGAGCACCGCGTACTTTTCGGCGATGAATTTGCGGCGCACCTTGCGCGTGCGCGTCAGCTCGTCGTCGTCCGGGTCCAGCTCCTTGTGCAGCACCAGGAAGCGGTGGATCTGCGTGCGCTCCATCAGCGGATCGGTCGCCAGTTCCGCATTCACCTGCTCGATGCAGTCGCGGATCAAGCCGTAGGTTTCGGTGCGCGCCGCCAGGTCGGTGTAGCCGGCATACGCGATGCCGCGCCGCTCCGACCAGTTGCCCACCGCTTCAATATCGATATTGATGAAGGCGCATACCTGGTCGCGCGCATGGCCGAAGGCCACCACTTCCTTGATGAAAGGGAAGAACTTGAGCTTGTTTTCGATGTAGTTGGGCGCGAAGATGGCGCCGCACGAAAGCTTGCCGACATCGGCCGCGCGGTCGATGATTTTCAGGTGGCCTTCGCTATCGAACACGCCCGCGTCGCCGGTATGAAAGTAGCCGTCGGCGTCGATCACTTCGGCCGTGGCATCGGGACGCTTGAAGTAGCCGCTCATGGTGGCCGGCGACTTCACCAGCACTTCACCATTTTGCGCCAGCTTGACTTCCACGCCGGGCGCGGGCAAGCCCACGCTATCGAACTTGATATTGCCGTCCGGCTGCAGACACACATAGGCGCAGGTTTCAGTAGAGCCGTACAACTGCTTGAGGTTGACACCGATGGAACGGTAGAAGCGGAACAGGTCGGGGCCAATGGCGGCGCCGGCCGTATAGGCGACGCGCACGCGCGACAGCCCCAACACGTTTTTCAGGGGGCCGTAGACCAGCAGCTCGCCCAGCTTGTAGCTGAGGCGATCCGCCAGCGACACGGGCTTGCCGTCCAAAATCTGCGCGCCGCAGCGCTTGGCCACGTCCATGAAATGGCTGAACATGTGGCGCTTGATGCTGCTGGCGTCTTCCATGCGTATCATCACGCTGGTGAGCATGTTTTCGAACACGCGCGGCGGGGCGAAGTAGCAGGTGGGGCCGATTTCGCGCATGTCGATCATCACCGTGTCGCCCGATTCGGGGCAATTGACGGTGAAGCCGGCCACCATGGCCTGCGCCAGCGAAAACAGGCAGTCGCCTACCCACGCCATGGGCAGGTAGGACAGGATGTCTTCGTCGTCGGTGAGTTTGTCGAAGGCCACGCCGCCTTCGCCGGCCGCCAGTAGCGCCGTGTGGCTCTGGCACACGCCCTTCGGCTTGCCCGTGGTGCCCGAGGTGTACAGGATCACGGCGGAGTCACTGCCCCGTCCCGCTTCCACCGCAGCGTCGAAGAAGCCGGGATGTTCGCGGTCGTAGGCCCTGCCCAGCACCTGCAGGGCGGCAAAGGACATCAGTTCCGGCTGGCGGTAATGGCGCATGCCCCGTTCATCGTCATAGGCGATGTGGGCGATGTGCGGATACAGGGCCTTGAGTTCGAGCAGTTTGTCGACCTGCTCCTGGTCTTCGACGATGGCGTAGCGGATTTCCGCATCCTGCAGCACATAGGCCATGTCGGCGGCCGGCGCATCTTGGTAGAGTGGCACGGGCACACCGCCCAGGCTTTGCGCGGCCAGCATGGCCCAGTACAGGCGGGGACGGTTGTCGCCAATGATGGCCAAGTTCATGCCGCGCTGGAAGCCGATGGCAGCCAGGCCGCAGGCCAGCGCGCGCACCTCCTCGTTGACCTCAAACCAGGTCCAGGTTTGCCAGATGCCCAGGTGTTTTTCGCGGAATGCGGGCTTGTCGGATCGTACTGTCCCGTGTTGCAATAAGCGCCGCGGAAAAGTCGGCATCGTTGCTGTGGTAGTCGTTTGCACCAGTGTCTCCCTGTTGCTTGTCTCAGGCGCCACCTCGTTGGATGGCGCTCTGTGTTTTTATGTGTAAGGCGTTTGTGCAATGATAGTAGCTTGCGTTAGTTTGCCGAGTTGTCTTTTCGGGGACATTTACCCACTTTTCGATGGTGCATCGCACAATGACCTACCCTGATATCAGTCTGAAGGATGCCGTGCGCGCGGCCAACTGGGCGCAGCTGCTCGATCCCGTGCAAATGGCCCGGATCGAGGCGGATGTGTTTGAAACCTTTGTGCCGAAAGGCGGTTTTGTCTGCCGCAAGGGCGAGCCGGTGGATAACTGGATAGGCGTCATCAGCGGCATGGTCAAGATGAATAATTTTTCCGCTGCGGGCAAGGCCATGACCTTCATCGGCGTGCCGCCCGGCAGCTGGTTCGGCGAAGGTTCATTGCTGAAGAATGAAATCCGCAAATACGACACAATGGCGCTGCGCGACACGCGCGTGGCGCGCCTGCCCGGCGCCACCTTTCACTGGCTGCTGGAAACGAGCCTGCCATTTACGCGCTTTTTGCTGATGCAGCTCAATGAGCGCCTGGGACAGTTCATCGGCATGGTGGAAAACGAGCGCCTGCTGGATCTGAACACGCGCGTGGCGCGCTGCCTGGCCTCGATGTTCAATTCGCACCTGTACCCTGGCGTGGATACCTTGGTGCAGCTGTCGCAGGAGGAAATCGGCCTGCTGTCCGGCTCTTCGCGCCAGCGCGCCAACCAGGCCTTGCAAGTGCTGGAAAAGAAAGGCTTGCTGCGCCTCGATTATGGCGGCATTCGCGTGCTGGACCTGGAAGGCTTGCGCGGCTATGAGGCCGATGATGCCATCTGAGACCACTCGCGCCGCAGCCCTGCGCGTGCGCCTCGATGGCGGCTTTGTCGAGCATGCGCGTTTCACGGGGCCGCCGGTCGATTTCAAAGGCTGGACGCCCGAAGAACTGGGCGCCGTCTGGGGTGCGTTGCACCGCGCGGCGCGCTTCGACCATGACGATCCTGCGCGGCGCGAACTGGCGATGGCGCTATCGGCACAAGCGACCAGCATGAACCTGGCACCGGCGCTGGCAGGCGACATGTTTCTCGATGCGCTGGACGCGGCCGGCGTGCATGACTGGGACTATGCAATCGGCTGCCTGGCTTGCTTGCACGGCGAGGTGCCGGAAGGCAGCGCACGCCTGGCCCAGCGCATCCTTGACGAACCTGCGCGCTGGGGCGAGCAGCATTTTGCTGTCTGGCTGCTGGCGCGCCTTGCTGGCGGCGACGCCCCTGCGCAATTTGCGCAGGTAATGGAGGAGCGTCACGTCCATTATCTAATGCCATTGACCTTGCAGGAATTGGAACTACTTCCGCAACTGGCGCAAGCGTCCCTGCTGGCGCTGGCCGGTTCGCGCTACAGCGGCCACTGGAACCGCGACAGCATCGGCGAGGCGGACCCCGCCGAAGTGCTGGCCGACGATGCGGCGTATGTCGATTTTGCGCGCACGATACTGGAACAGGCGGCGCGCCATATCGCCGCCATCCATGACGGCAGCGTGCCGTATGCGGCCGATGCCGCCTTTGCCACGGCAGACTCTCCGGTGCTGGCGCGCGCCGCGCGGGTCGCCGCCTATCGCGATGATGAATGGTTCAGGCCCGTGATCACCGTCTTGCTGCCTTTGGTATGCGTCGCGCCCGGCGCGGCCAAGAGCGCGCCGTCGCAGTCGTTGGCGATGGCGCTGGGTCATGCGGTGGAAACCATCCCCACGCCGGAAGGCTTGCTGGCCCTGCGCACGGCGCTGGCGCAGGTACGCCATGCGGGCATCCGCAAGAAGCTGGAACGCAATCTGAAACCGGCCGAACGGATGCTGGCCGAACGGTCCGATATCGCCTGGAGGATCGGCATGCCGGGCCCTATGGGCAAGCGGCGCCAGGCCACGCTGGCGCGCCGCCTGGAAGCGGGCTACGCCAGCGAGGTGTGGTTTAGCCTGGACCAATGGCGTGTCCTGCGCGACGATGCCGATATTGACGCGGTGGCGCGCGCGCTGGTCTGGCGCACGGGCGATGGGTTGGCCTTTATGCTCGACGGGAAGGGCGCCATCGATGCGCAGGGGAAGCCAGTGGAATTGCCTGAGCAAGGCGAAATCGGCCTGTGGCACCCCTTGCACGGCAGCGGCGAGCAGCGCGCCGCCTGGCAGGCGCTGGTGACACAGCGGCGCGTGCGCCAGCCGCTGCGCCAGGTGTATCGTGAAATCTATGCACCGCCCGGCGACGGCAGTGCCCCATTTTCCGGTTACCAGTTGTCGCTGCGTACCTTGCTGGGACTGGCCCGCCGCGAAGGCTGGCGGCTGGACGACGCTGAAGGCTTGTCGCGCCAGTTCGGCGCCTGGCGCGTATTGCTGCGCATCGAGGGACGTGTGTATCCAGGTGCGGGCGGTGCTTGCACGTCAAACGGGCTGGCGCCCGCGCAGATGATGCCGATGGCGCCGGTGGCATATTCGGAAGCGTGCCGCGCGGTGGATCTGCTGGTCAGCGCCAGTGCGTTGGCGCTGGTGGAAGAAGAGCAAAGCGTGCAGCGCGAAGAGCGCTTGTTTTACCTGGCCAACTTGGCACCGGGACCGATGACGGGCATGCGACGCACCGTGCTGGAACAGGTATTCTCGGAGCAGATCGAGGACGGCCGAATGGCGCTCGAAGCGCGCCACCTGATGGTGGGCCGGCATGCGATCCACCTGACCACCGGCAGGGTCACGAAGGATGGCGCCGAGGTGGCGATCGAGGTGGTAGCGAAGGGGAACAAGCTGGGTGCCGTGCCGTGGTTGCCGCATGATGAGGCGCTGCTGGAAAAAATCGCTGCTACCGCCGGGGTGCTGCTGGCGTTGCACCGAGTGCAGCCCGGCTGCTAATCGCGGTATCATAGGTGCTTCCCAGCATCGCGCCATTTTCGCTCCCATGCAGACACCAGACCACGCCGCCACTCCTGTCCATTCCACCGCTGCCCCCGCTGAGCGCATGGCGCAACTGCGCAGCGCCATGCGCGCCCAGCACATCGATGCCTGCATCGTGCCCTCGGCCGACCCGCATTTGTCCGAGTACCTGCCGGCGCGCTGGCAGGGCCGGGAGTGGCTGTCCGGCTTTACGGGGTCGGTCGGCACCCTGGTCGTGACGCAGGATTTCGCCGGCGTGTGGACCGATGGCCGCTACTGGGAGCAGGCGGAAACGGAACTGGCCGGCAGCGGCATCGTCCTGAAAAAAATCCCTTCCGGTGCCAGCGTGTTGTATATCGACTGGCTGGGCGAGACCATGCAGTCGGGGCAGACGGTGGCCGTCGATGGCGCCGTGCTGGGCCTGGCCAATGCGCGCCTGCTGCAGCAGGCGCTGGGCGCGCAGGTAACCCTGCGCACCGATACTGACCTGCTGCAAGCCGTCTGGCCGCAGCGTCCTGCCATGCCCGCCGCGCCCGTGGTGGAACATGCGGCGGCGTATCCGGCCCTGTCGCGTATTGAAAAACTGGCGGCCCTGCGCGCCAGCATGGCGGTGCACGGCGCCAGCCACCATGTGATTTCCACCCTCGACGATATCGCCTGGCTGTTCAACCTGCGCGGCGCCGACGTGAGCTACAACCCCGTCTTCCTCGCGCATGCGCTGGTGGGTCCGGAGCGCGCCACCCTGTTTGTCGCCGATGGCAAGCTGCCCGCCGCCCTGCGCGCCACGCTGGAGAGCCAAGGCGTGGACGTGGCTGCGTATGACCGTGCCGGCGCCATGCTGGCGGCCCTGCCTGATAGCACCACCTTGCTGCTGGACCCGCGCCGCATGACCTTCGGCACGCGCCAGGCCGTGCCTGAATCGGTGCGGGTGGTGGAAGCGATCAATCCGACCACCCTGGCCAAATCGCGCAAGACGGATAGCGAAGCGGCGCACGTGCGCGCCGCCATGGAGCAGGATGGCGCCGCCCTGTGTGAATTTTTCAGCTGGCTCGACAGTACCCTGGCCGACCCGCAGCGCGCGCCCTTGACGGAAATCGGCGTCGACGAACACCTGACGGCATGCCGTGCGCGCCGTGCGCATTTTGTGAGTCCCAGTTTCGGCACCATCGCCGGCTTCAACGCGCACGGCGCGATCATGCATTACCATGCCCACGCGGGCAGCGAGGCGACCATCGAAGGCGACGGCTTGCTGCTGATCGACTCGGGCGGCCAGTACCTGGGCGGCACCACGGATATCACGCGCGTGGTCCCCGTCGGCGCGATCACGGCCGAGCACAGGCGCGATTTCACCCTGGTCTTGCGCAGCATGATCGCTCTGTCGCGCGCGCAGTTCCCGCGCGGCGTGAAGTCGCCCATGTTAGATGCCATCGCCCGCGCACCGCTGTGGGCCGAGGGCATCGACTTTGGCCACGGTACGGGCCACGGCGTGGGCTTTTTCCTGAACGTCCATGAAGGCCCGCAATCGATTTCGCAGTCCGCCATGCCGGAGCCGCAAACAGCCATGGAGATAGGCATGATCACCTCCATCGAACCGGGTATCTACCGTCCCGGCCAGTGGGGCATCCGCATCGAGAACCTGGTGCTGAATGTACCAGCGGTCCCTGCGGGGACGACGCAGTTTGGTGAATTCCTGCGCTTTGAGACCCTGACCCTGTGCCCGATCGACACCCGCTGCGTCGAGCGGTCGCTGTTGCGCGACGACGAGGCTGCCTGGCTCAACGACTATCACGCCACCGTGCGCGCGCGCCTGGCGCCGCACCTGGCCGCGCTGGCCGATGCGCCTGCGCTGGCGTGGCTGGAACAGCGCACGGGAGCCATCTGATGCGTTCGACCCGCGCCACCTCCGCCATCGAGCGGCTCAAGGAACGCACCGGCCATCGCCTCTACACGATGGCGCGCACGGGCGATGAACTGTTTTTCCTGACCGAAGGTCCCGGTTTGCCTCCCCTGTGCCCGCCGCTGGAACTGGATGCCTTTGTCGCCTTCGTGAATGGCCTGGGACCGCAAAAGGCGCGCCGCGTCAGCAAGCTCGATGTGGCGTTTGAAAAGCAGCTGATGAAAAAGCCCCAGAATTAAATGCCGACGATCGACTTCCTGCGCGCCTACTGGTCGCCGGCCGAGCTGGCGACGAATGGCGTGATCCTGCTGAATTTGCTAGGCGCGTTGCTGCTGGGCTTGCTGGTGGGCTATGAGCGCTCATATCACGGGCGCGCTGCCGGCATGCGCACGTATGGCCTGGTCTGCATGGCTTCGGCCGCGCTGACGGTGCTGGGCGGCTATCCGGAGTTCTGGTTTGGCGGCCATGGCACCGTCATCGGCAGCGACCCCACGCGTATCATCCAGGGTATCGTCACGGGCGTGGGTTTCCTCGGCGCCGGCGTCATCATGCGCGAAGGCTTCAATATCAGCGGCTTGACGACGGCTGCTTCTATCTGGGCCTCGTCCGTGATTGGCATCATGGTGGGCATCGGCTTTTATCTGTCGGCTATGGGCTTGGCGTTCATGTGCGCGATGGCGATGATTTTTCTGTCAAAATTGGAGAATTGGTTACCGTCGCGCCACGCAGTGGCCATCACCATGCGCTTCAAGCAAGGGTTTGTTCCGCGCGAAGATGCGCTGCGGCGCATGGCTGCCAAGCGCGGCTACGACATCGCCGGCGGCTCGCTGACCATCGGCAGCACCGACGGCATGCAGGAATGGCGCTTTGTCGCCATCGCGCATGGCAAGAACACGGGCATCAGCCTGTCGGCCATGTCGGCCGAACTGGCCGCCTTCGAAGGCATCGCCGGCTTCCAGCTGTCGCATGCCCGTAATTAATACGAAATACGAATGCTGAAAAGGATGGACATGGACGCACAGGCCCAAGATGTACTCGATTTCTGGTTCCTGCCGCCGGATAACCCTGACTATGGCCAATCGCGCGTGGCATGGTTCCGCAAGGATGACGGCTTCGACGCGCAGATACGCGCGCGTTTCGGCGCGCTGATCGATGCCGCCATCGAGGGCGGCTTGCGCGCGTGGGACGCGACGCCGCACGGCGCGCTGGCGCGCCTTATCGTGCTCGATCAATTGACGCGCAATGTGTACCGCGGCACGCCGCGCGCCTTTGCCGGCGACGCTCTGGCGCTGGCGCTGGCCGTGTCGATGACTGAACAGCGTCTTGACCAGCAGCTGGCGCCGATGCTGCGTGCCTTCGCGTACCTGCCGTTCGAACACGCGGAAGACCTGGCCATGCAGGCGCGCGCGGTCGAGCTGTTCCAACTGCTGTCGCAGGCGCAGCCCGGTTTTGACGGCATGCTCGATTATGCGCAGCGTCACCAGGAAGTGATCGCCCGCTTTGGCCGCTTTCCCCACCGTAACGCCATTCTCGCTCGGCCCTCTACGCCGGAAGAAGTGGAATTCCTGCGCCAGCCCGGTTCCAGCTTCTAGGCAGCCATGGACGTTACCCTGAATATCATCGGCGCCGGACATGTAGGCCGCGTGCTGGGCCGCCTGTTCGCCGGCGTGGATGGTACGCATGGCGGAAAAATCCTGGTGCAGGACGTGCTGACGCGCTCGATGGCGTCGGCGCAGGCGGCTGTGGATTTCATCGGCGCCGGCACCCCCGTCGCCAGCTATGCGGCCTTGCGCCGGGCCGACGTCACCATGCTGGCCGTGGCGGACGACCAGATCGGCCCGGCCTGCGCGGCGCTGGTGGCCGAAGGACGGCAGGCGGGCGCCATCGTGTTTCACTGCAGCGGCGCGCTGGCGTCCAACGTGCTGCTGACCGCTACGCAGGCCGGCGCATCGGTGGCCAGCGCACACCCGATTCGCAGCTTTGCCGATCCGCAGCAGGTGGCAGCCACCTTTGACGGCACGTTTTGCGGCGTCGAAGGCGATCCACTGGCGCTGGCCTTCCTCACGCCGGCCTTGCATGCCATTGGCGCGCATCCCGTGCCCATCGACCCGGCCGCCAAGACCCTGTATCACGCCGCTGCCGTGTTTGCCAGCAATTATCTGGTGACGGTGCTCGATGCCGCGCTGCGCGCCTACCAGGCGGCCGGCATTCCCGAGCCGGTGGCGCGCGAGCTGGCTCAGCCCCTGGTGACGGAAGCGGTGGCCAATGTGTTCCGTCTGGGGGCCGCGCCCGCGCTCTCCGGACCCATCGCACGCGGCGATGCGGCCACTGTGCAACGCCAGCAGCAGGCGGTGCAAAGCTGGGATGCCGCCACGGGCGAGTTGTACCGGGCGCTGGTGGCGCCCACGCAAGATCTGGCCAGGCGCAAGCGCGGGGGATGAGTCAGGCGGCGTGCACGCCGTTGCGTCCCTGCTGTTTCGCCTGATACAGGGCGCTGTCGGTGCGCGAAAAGAAGGCTGACTCGCTTTCGTCGGGCCGATATTCGGCCACGCCCAGGCTGATCGTCACGGGTTCCTGTGGCGCGGGCAGGCTGAAATCGTGCCGCTCGACGGCTGCGCGCAGGTTTTCCGCCACTTCCTCTGCTTGGGCCAGGCTGCAGTTATTCAGCAGCACCAGGTATTCCTCGCCGCCCCAGCGCGTGATGACATCGCTTTCGCGCACGGTGGCGCGCGCCACGTCGGCCACGCCACGGATGACCTTGTCGCCCCACAGGTGGCCATGGGTATCGTTGACGCGCTTGAAGAAATCGATGTCGAACAGGATGGCCGACATCGGTTGCGCCGTGCGCTTGGACAAAAGCATGGCGCGCTGGAACAGCAGTTCCAGCGATTGGCGGTTCAATAGCCCGGTCAGCGCATCCGTCGAGGCGATGCGTTCTATGCGGCGCTGGTAGCGGTTCACCGTCAGCAAGGTCAGCACCAGTACCAGCAGGGTCACGCCAAAGCTGATGGCCAGATTCAGGATGAACACGCGCTGCAGCGACTTGACTTCGTCGCTGACATTCTGCTCGACCACCAGGTACCAGCCCAGCTCGGGAATGAAACGCGAGTTGACGAGGATTTGCGCACGGCCCAGCTGGTACGACAGATGCGTCGGCGTACTCTGGTGGTTGATGATCTGGTCGGCAATAGCGCTCACGCCGGGCAGGCTGCGGATGTTGCCGTGCCCGTTGCGCATGGTCTTGCCCGCCAGTACCAGGGTGCCGGCGCCGTCGACAAAATAGATGTTGCGGTGGAAGCGCGCCTGGTAGCGGTCGAGGATGTTGCTCATGGTGGCCAGGGTCAGGCCGATGCCGGTGGCACCGATGAACTGGCCTTCATAGTCGTAGACGCGGTGGTTGATGAAGATGGTCATGCTGTCGCGGTTTGCCATGTCCACGTCGACATTGGTTTCATAATCGCTGCTGTTCATGGCGCGCACGCGGTAATACCAGATGTCGCGCTTCGCTTGCGGGCTGACGGATTTCAGGGTGCCTTCGGCAAAATAATATTTGCTGCTCTTGTCCGAAACGAGAAAGCTGGTGATGGCGCCGTATTTCTTCTTGACTTCGGCCAGGTAGCGCACGATCTGTTCCGGCTTGTTTTCGCCGGCGAGTATCCAGTCGCGCACGAAGGTGTCGTGCGCCATCAGCGACGAGATGAAGACGGGGCGCAGCATGTCTTTCTGGATTTCGGAATAAATATTGTCGCCTGTTAAAGGCAAGGTCTGGTCGGCGATGCCATGCTCGATGGCCTGGCGCGACGCCAGATAGCTGGCCAGGCTGGTGGCCATGAAGCCCGCCCCCAGGATCAGGGTCAGGAGGATAAGCAGGCGGTACTTGATCGACAGAAGGCGCATGGGTACGAGGGTAGGCAGGCCAGGGCACGCGGATATTGGCTCAGGCCGCGAGGCCGGGGGCAATCTTTACGCAAGCCAAAAGTATGCAGCAGGCCGAGTATTGACGCAATGATAACTGGCTTTATTGATAATTTACGCTGGTGTACGCGACAAGATAACCACGACTTACCAAATAAAAGTACCGATTTGTCGACAAAGATGCAAATTAGCAATAAGATTTGACGAGGGGGATCATTGCGCACCACCCCTGTCTTGCCGCACGTTTTCGGCGCAGGACACCACGCGTAGGGAGTGTTGTATGTTATTTTTAAAGAGTACGTCTGTCAGCAAGGCCCCCGGCATTTATGAAGTCGATATCGCCGCCAAACCACCGGGCAAGACCTTTGGCATTTTTCTTGCCACCGACCCCGATCATCCACCACATGCCTTGTTGGGGCAATTGAAGGCGCTCGGCTACGAGAATACCTATAGTTCGCCCTACCTGCACAAGGATCAGGGCAAGGTGCTGGACCTGCATTTCCAGAAGGATGGCACGGATATCTTCAAGGGCTGGAAAACCGAGGAGTGCACGCACAACTTGGCGGCCATCACGGCCCTGTTCGAGGAACACGGCATCACCATCGCGCCACGTGTCATGTCGATGGCCGAAGCTTACGCTTAAGCGCCTGTCAGAACCTACTGCGCGTCGTGTTTGCAGTTTGCGATGCTCACTGCCTCGGCGGCCCCGTACTTTGTACCGTTGCGCTTCTCGATCCAACGGGGGCGCCGAGCCTCGCTTCCGCTCGCTACGGTTTTGTTTGGCGTTGTAATCTGCTTCAAGCTGTCTCTACGCCGATGTGATACAGCGCCCACGGGCAGTTGGCGAAACGTTCGGCCAGGGGCAGTGCCGCCACGGCCGCGATGCGGTCGGCATCATGGATCGCCCACAGCGGCCCCAGGCCGCCCAGCGCCATCGCCTGTCCGTCCAGATGGGTGGCGACAATAAAACGCTGCGCGCGCGCCTGCGCCACGGTCAGCGCCGCCGCATAGCCGTCCACCGCGCGCAGTAGCAGGCGTACCTCATTTTCCTCTGGGGTGCCGGCCGCCTTCAAGACATCGACCAGCAGCGGTCCGCGCAGGGCGTGCGCCTTGCCATCGTATTCCAGGGTGGGGTAGATGGTGCGCGCAGGCAAGTTCGTCAGCGCCGCAAAGTCGAATGCCCGCGCCCGCTCAAAACTGATTTTCTGCTTGTGCATCATCTGGTCGCGCACCGCGTCGAACGGGCCCCGGTTAGGCTTGGCTATGCTGCCAGTGATGGTCAGCAGGGCCGGTCCGCGCAGACTGGCGGGCGCCGCCCGACCCAGGGTGGGCAGCGCAGTGGCCGCCATGGCGGCGGCGAGAAACTGGCGTTTTTGCATGGACCTCTCCTCTTGATTTGAAAATCGCTAATGCTCTTAAGTCTATCTTAAGTTCGCTTAACAGGGCGCATTTTGACGTTATTGTCAGTTTGCAATGTCAGCTTACATCTTGTCACAGTTCTTACGGAATGCAGAAAGACGTAGTTTTTTTCGGCTGTTATTGTGTAGTCATCGCACTTCGCTGAACTGCGAATCCAGGCATGAATCTAGGCACACTAACTAATTGAGAGAAAGAACATGATGAAGAAGAAAATCCTGTTTGCAATGATCGCTTCCGTTACCGCACTGACCGGCATGAGCGCCGCACACGCTGAAGGCGCCTATGTGGGTGCCGGCATCACAGGCAACCGCTACAATTTTGATATTCCTGGCGCCACCAGCGCCGATAATCACAGCGGCTACAAGGCAGGCGCCAAGGTCTTCGCCGGTTACGATTTCGACAAAACCTGGGCGGTCGAGGGCGGCTACGCCGATTTCGGCAGCAAGGATTACAGCTATGTCACGGGCGCCGGCAACGGTTCCGTGAAAAGCGATTCGCACGGCTACTACCTGGCCGGCAAGGCCAGCATGCCGGTGAGTGATAAAGTGGGCGTGTTCGGCAAGCTCGGTGTGGCCAAGGTCAAGAATAGTTTGAGCGGCACGGGCCTGTCGACCGGCATCAGCGGCAACGACAAGACGGGCGTATACGCTTCCGTCGGTGCCCAGTACGCGATCAACGAGAAAGTCTCGCTGACGGCGGAAGTGGAACATTTCGGCAAGAGTGCCGACCAGGGCCGCAAGGCTACCGGCCTGGCGTTAGGCGCACGCTACAACTTCTAATGGTTTAGAAGTGGTTTAGAAGTTTGCTGAAAAAAAGGCAGTCACCGTGAGGTAACTGCCTTTTTGCATGGCCAGACGTCAATTACGTTGTCAGAGGTTTGTAGCGAATACGTTTTGGTTTCGCACCTTCTTCGCCCAGGCGTTTTTTCTTGTCCGCTTCGTACTCTTGATAGTTGCCGTCAAAGAAACTCACTTGCGAGTTGCCTTCGAAGGCCAGGATGTGCGTGGCGATACGGTCGAGGAACCAGCGATCATGCGAAATGACCATCACGCTACCAGCAAATTCCAGCAGGGCGTCTTCCAGCGCGCGCAGGGTTTCCACGTCCAGATCGTTCGACGGCTCATCGAGCAGCAGGACGTTGCCGCCCGCCAGCAAGGTTTTTGCCAGGTGCAAACGTCCACGTTCACCGCCGGACAGGTTGCCGACGATTTTTTGCTGGTCGCCACCCTTGAAGTTGAAACGGCCCAGATAGGCGCGCGACGGCATTTCGAAGCGGCCCACGGTGAGCATGTCGGCACCGCCGCACACATCCTGGAAGACGGTCTTGCTGTCCGACAGCGAGTCGCCGCGATTCTGGTCGACGATGGAGACGCGCGCCGTCTGGCCGATGGCTACTTCGCCGCTGTCCGGTTGTTCCTGGCCCGTGATCATCTTGAACAGGGTCGACTTGCCGGCGCCGTTGGGGCCGATGATGCCGACGATGGCGCCGGCCGGGATCGTGAAGCTCAGGTCGTCGATCAGCAGGCGGTCGCCGAACGCTTTCGATACATTTTTGAACTCGATGACCTCATTGCCCAGGCGTTCGGCCACGGGAATGAAGATTTCCTGCGTTTCGTTGCGCTTCTGGTATTCGTGCTCGGACAGCTCGTTGAAGCGGGCCAGGCGGGCCTTCGACTTGGCCTGGCGCGCTTTCGGGTTCTGGCGCGACCATTCCAATTCCTTCTGCAGCGCCTTCTGGCGCGCCGATTCCGTCGATTCTTCCTGCTTCAGGCGGGCTTGCTTCTGCTCCAGCCAGGTCGAGTAATTGCCTTTCCATGGAATGCCGCTGCCGCGGTCCAGCTCCAGGATCCACTCGGCTGCATTGTCGAGGAAATAGCGGTCATGGGTGATGGCCACCACGGTGCCGGGGAAGCGCAGCAGGAATTGTTCCAGCCAGTCGACCGATTCTGCATCCAGATGGTTGGTTGGCTCGTCGAGCAGCAGCATGTCGGGCTTGGACAGCAGCAGCTTGCACAGCGCCACGCGGCGCTTTTCACCGCCGGACAGCACGCCGATGGTGGCATCCCATGGCGGCAGGCGCAGCGCGTCGGCGGCCATTTCCAGCTGCAAATTCAAATTGCCGCCATCGGAAGTCGAGATGATCGCTTCCAGGCGCGCCTGTTCCGTGGCCAGGGCGTCGAAATCGGCGTCTTCCTCGGCATATGCGGCGTACACGGCTTCCAGCTTGGCTTGTGCTTCAAATACTTCGCCCAGGCCCGACTCGACTTCCTGGCGCACGGTTTTTTCCGGGTCCAGCTGTGGTTCCTGCGGCAGATAGCCGATGTTCAGGCCCGGCATCGGCACGGCTTCGCCCTGGATGTCGGTGTCGATGCCGGCCATGATTTTCAGCAGGGTCGATTTGCCGGAGCCGTTCAGGCCCAGCACGCCGATCTTCGCGCCTGGGAAGAAGGAGAGGGAAATATCTTTCAGAATCTGGCGCTTGGGCGGGACGATTTTGCCCACGCGATTCATGGTGTAGACGTAATTTGCCATTAGAAATCTCGGGTGATATACAAAGACGGACAGGATACGGTAAACGCCCGCTTCCGGCCAGCGTTGCGCGCTGCGGAACGGGCGCCAGGGGGGTACTTAGGCGGCGCGCGCCTTGCGGGCCATCCACAGCCCCTCGGCCGCGTACAGGGCCAGCGCCGTCCAGATGACGAGGAATCCCAGCATGCGCTCGCGCGTGAACGATTCGTGGAAGACCCACACGCCGATGAGTAACTGGCCCGTGGGGGCAATATATTGCAGCAAACCCAGTACGGCCAGCGGCAGGCGGCGCGCGCCGGCAGCAAACAGCAGCAGGGGAATGGCCGTGATGGGGCCGGACGCCAGCAGCAGCGCGCGCGTGGCGGAAGAGTCAGTATTGACGAAGCCGCTCTGGCCATGCCAGCCCAGCCACAGCATGTAGGCCAGTGCCAGGGGGAATAAAATCAATGTTTCAAACGACAGGCCTTCCAGCGCACCCAGCGCGGCCGTCTTGCGCAGCAAGCCATAGCCGCCGAACGTGGCTGCCAGTAGCAGGGCGATCCAGGGCACCTGCCCGCCTTGCCATGTGAGCCAGGCCACGCCGCAGGCGGCCAGGCCGATGGCCAGCCACTGCAGGCGGCGCAGGCGCTCGTGCAGCAGCAAAAAACCCAGCATGACGTTGACCAGCGGCGTGATGAAGTAGCCGAGGCTGGCGTCGACCACATGGCCGTTGTTGACGGCCCAGATATAGATGAACCAGTTGGCGGAGAGTAAAAATGCACTGGCGACGAAGCTGGCCACGACCCTGGGCTGCGCTTTCAGGCTGCCCAGCCAGCTCCACTGGCGGCGCACGGTCAGTACGATGCCTAGAAACAACAGCGACCAGACCATGCGGTGCGCCAGGATTTCCTGCGGTGCGATCTCATCGATGGCATGGAAATACAGGGGGAACAGGCCCCAGCACAGGAAGGCGAGGGAAGCGTAGAGCATGCCTGGATTCATAATGAGGTACGCTGGAGAGTAGACAGTCTGTCATTATGGCTGAAAACACCGCGAGCTGCCCGGCGCCGCCGGTGAAGCGTAGAATGGCAACAAATCTATGACCGCGAGCCCGCGCAGCAAGGCGGAGCGGCACAAAACCACGACCTTGGGGCAGCTGCGGAACCATGCGAAAATACTCTTGCTATTTGCTAATACCTATCATATTGTGCGATGCAACAAAACAAAAACGGGTGCAATCTTGACGTCGGAACATAAAAAAAGCAGCCTGGTCGGCCTGACACTGGCTGCCGTCGGCATTGTCTATGGCGATATCGGCACCAGTCCGCTGTACACCCTGAAGACGGTGTTTGACCCTGCGCACGGCCTGGCGGTCACGCATAACAATCTGCTGGGCATCGTCTCGCTGATTTTCTGGGGCCTGACCCTGATCGTCTCGCTCAAGTACGTGACCCTGGTGTTGCGTGCCGACAACCGGGGCGAGGGCGGCATCATGGCCCTGATGGCGCTGGTGCTGTCATCTGTCAGTAAGTCGTCGCGCTGGCATGTGCCGCTGATGGTGATCGGCGTCTTTGGCGCCACCCTGTTCTATGGCGACAGCGTGATCACGCCGGCCATTTCGGTGCTATCGGCCATTGAAGGTCTGGAAGTGGCCACGCCTGCCTTCAGCCCGTATGTGGTGTGGCTGACGATCGCCGTGCTGGTGGCGTTGTATTCGGTGCAGTCGCACGGTACGGCCGGCATCGGCCGTTTCTTCGCTCCCATCATGGTGATATGGTTTGTCGCGCTGGCCTGCATGGGCGTGGTCAACATCATCAAGTCGCCAGCCATCCTGGCCGCCGTCAATCCCCTGCACGCGGTGGCTTTCCTCTTGGACAATGGCCGCATCGCCTTTCTGTCGCTGGGCGCCGTGGTGCTGGCACTGACGGGCGCCGAGGCCTTGTACGCCGACATGGGCCATTTCGGCAAGAAGCCGATCCGCATGGCCTGGTTCCTGATCGCCTTCCCCGCGCTGGCGCTGAATTACCTGGGCCAGGGCGGGCTGCTGCTGGCGCACCCGGAAGCCATTTCCAATCCGTTCTACCAGCAGCTGGGCGCCTGGAGCGTGTATCCGCTGGTGATTTTGTCGACCATGGCCACCGTGATCGCCTCGCAGGCGACCATTTCCGGCACCTTCTCGATGACCAAGCAAGCCATTGCGCTGGGCTTCCTGCCGCGCATGCGCGTGCGCCACACGTCGGAAAGCGAAATCGGCCAGATTTACATTCCTGCCGTGAACTGGCTGCAGCTGGCCGTCGTGCTGATGGCCGTGGTCGGTTTTGGCTCGTCGGAAAAGCTGGCCGCCGCCTACGGCATCGCCGTCACGGCCACCATGCTGGCGACCACCATCCTGACCTTCTTCGTCATCCGCTACCGCTGGAAGATGAATTTACTGCTGTGCTGGGCTGCCACCGGTTTCTTCCTGATCATCGATGTCAACCTGTTCGCGGCCAGTTCCCTGAAACTGTTCCACGGCGGCTGGTTCCCGCTGCTGCTGGGCGCCGTCCTGTTCATCATCATGCTGACCTGGAAACGGGGCCGCCAGCTGGTCTTCCTGAATCTGGAAAAACATGCGATCCCGCTCAACGAATTCCTCTCGTCGCTGTTCATCGCGCCGCCGCTGCGCGTGCCCGGCACGGCCGTCTTCCTGCGCGGCGAAACGGATGGCGTGCCGCATGCGCTGTTGCATAACTTGCTGCACAACAAGGTGCTGCATGAGCGGGTGATTTTCCTCACTGTCTTCATGCATGAAGAACCGTGGGTGACGCCATCCGAGCGCGTGCGCGTGGTGGAGCTGGGCCACCAGTGCTACCAGGTTAATGTGTATTACGGCTTCAAGGATGAACCGGATATTCCGGCTGCGCTGGCGCAATGCGCCGAGCAGGGAATGGATTTCGAGATGATGGAAACGTCGTTCTTCATTGCGCGCCAGACCATCATCTCGACGCCGGGGGCCGGCATGATGCCATGGCGCGAGCACCTGTTCGTCACCATGTCGCGCAATGCGCGCACGGCGGCCGACTACTATCAGATCCCGAGCAACCGGGTGATCGAACTGGGCACGCAGGTGGAAATCTAGATATTGTGGCAACGTTGTATCGTTGCACCACTTAGCGCCGTGCTTACGTCTGCTTACAAATGGGGCCGGCGACACCTGTTAAACTGCAGCCCGTACCGGTCCGCACCGTACGGGCCTCAGTCACACACCAATATTTGAAGGGAAACCATGAAATCGGTATTTCAATTGATCGCCACACTCGCTTGCGCCGTGGCCCTGACCGCTTGCGGCGCTGCTGCCAACACCGAGAAGCCGGTCGTGCTCGACCCGAATACGCAGGTGAAGGAATTCACCTTCCCCGACGTGGTGGTTGGCACCGGCACGACGGCGGCAGCGGGCGATACCCTGGACGTGCTTTACACGGGCTGGCTGTATGACGCAAGCAAGCCGGGCAACAAGGGTACGCAGTTCGATGCGAACCAGCCGGGCGCCGCCTTCCCTTTCCCTCTGGGTATCGGTCAGGTCATCCTGGGCTGGGACCGCGGCCTGGTCGGCATGAAGGTTGGCGGCACCCGCATCCTGTCCATTCCGTATGACCTGGGCTATGGCAAGGCGGGTAAGCCGCCGTCGATTCCCGGCTACGCGGGCTTGCTGTTTGAAGTCAAGCTGGTCGGCGTGACAAAAAAATAGGCACGCGCAGGGCACAGGGACAAAGGGCGATTCCACGGAATCGCCCTTTTTGCTTTGGCGGCCCCTTTATACCTCAGGCGGGGCTAGTTCCTGGAAGTAATAGGTGGCGCCGCCCAGATCGGCCGGCGCGTCATAGTGCAGCACCTGCTTGCGGCGCAGTGCCACCGGTGCGCTGAAGGCGGGACCATCGTAGACGAAGGTGTGGAATTCGCCGTTTTCGCCGCAGGCGTCGACGCCGGGCGGCAGGTCGGCCAAAAAGGCGGCGTCGAACTCGCGCCCGCAAAATTCGCGTGGCAGGTGCTGGCCATTGATGCACACGACGATGGCCTTGAAGCCGGCGGCGAGAAATTCATCGACCAGCGCGCGCCGCGCTTCGCCCCACAGGGGCAGGTGGGCCGTCAGGCCGGCCGCGGCGCAGACTTTTTCTTCCCAGTCGCGGTGCGGCTGCAAGTCGATGTCGCCAAACAGGGCGTGGGCTATGCCATCGTCTTTCGCCGCGCGCAGCATGGCGATGAATTGTTCCTCGTAGCTGGCCCAGCTGGCGTGATAGCGCTGCAGGCGCGCCCCCAGGCTGGCCGCCTGCGCTTCGAGCAGCTCGGGCGGCACGCCGTGCGAGCGCGATTTGCGGCCGTCTTCATCCATGGCCGTGATCAGCAGCGGCACGCGCATGCCGGCGTTGCGCGCGCGCCACAGGGCCAGGCAGGAATCCTTGCCGCCGCTCCAGGAAATGAGGGCCGTCGTCATCCTGCCGTCTGCGCCGCGCGCAGCATGTCGACGTGCTGTATGCCGTCTTCGTCGTAGGGCGCGCTGACGGTGACAAAGCCGAACGACTGGTAGAAGCGTTCCAGGTATTGCTGCGCGCCGATGCGGATGGCGTGACCAGGGTGAAGGCGTTCGGCGCGCGCGATGCCTTCCGCCAGCAGCCGCTTGCCGGCGCCCGTGGTGCGCGCTTCAGGCGCCGTCAGCACGCGGCCCAGCGACATTTCCACGTATTTGGCGCCGGGCGCCAGCACGCGCAGATACGCGCCCAGCAGACGCTGGCCATCGACCGTTTGCCAGCCCAGCAAATGCATGGCTTGCTGGTCATGGCCATCGAGGTCCGGGTAAATACACTGCTGTTCGATGACGAACACGCGCTGGCGCAAGGCCAGCACCTGGTACAAATCGTGGGGGCCGAGTTCGTCGAACGTGTTCCATTGCCAGGCGATCATGCGTACTCCGGAAAAATCAGGAAAAGAGCGCCATTCTAAAGGTACACGTGAAAAAAAACCGCACTGCCTTCATGGCAGTGCAGTTTTGATGGCAAAGCGCGACACGTAGCAACTTATGCCAGGTGTGCTCAGACGATCGTCAGGGTGACGTCGATGTTGCCACGCGTGGCGTTCGAGTACGGGCACACGATGTGGGCGGCGGCGACCAGCGCTTCGGCGGCGGCGCGCTCCATGCCTGGCAGCGAAATTGTCAGTTCCACTTCGATGCCAAAGCCCGTCTCGATGGCGCCGATGCCGACCTTACCTTCGATCGACAGGTCCGCAGGCAGGGCGATCTTGTCGCGGCCGCCGACGAATTTCATGGCGCCGATGAAGCAGGCCGAGTAGCCGGCAGCGAACAGTTGTTCCGGATTGGTGCCGACGGCGCCATTGCCGCCCAGTTCTTTTGGCGTGGTCAGCTTGACATCGAGCACATTGTCGGACGACACGGCACGGCCTTCGCGGCCTCCGGTGGCGGTAGCTACAGCACGGTACAGGACTTGTTTGATCGACATGATGGTTTCCTTGGTATAGATGAATAGGTAACTACTAAATAGTGTGCTACTTGTTTCGTGGACTGATGCCCAGGATGCCCGTCTGAAGAAGCGAGTGCGGCGTCCATGTGCTCAATATATATCGTGCGCTATTTAATTGCAAGCGATTTTATTTCGTGGCGGCGCACATTTGTGCTTTATTTTCTTGCCTTTGTCGCCAGTATTGCCCTTCCATCGCATAATGGCCACCGCCGCTGGCGCCGATTGCTATTCTTGGCCCACTTCTACGTTCCAGGGAAAAATCATGACTAGCCTCTTCTTTATCCTGCGCATCACTTTGGCCACGATGCTCACGTACATCATTGCCACCGTCCTCCTGGTCGAGAACTTCCTGCGTTTTATTTTCGGGCATACAGAAGGCTTCTTTGTCATCGTCGGTGCGCTGCTGGCCAGCGCCGTCATCACGAATGCGTTTTCGCACGTGCGGCGCGTGCGTCTGATCGCCGGCGTCGTCAATGCCAGCACCCTGTCGAGCCGCCAGCGGCGCCAGATCGAGATCCCGTTCGAGGCGGGCGAGGTGTTCGACATGATCGATGCGGCCATCCGCGAATTGCCGGGCAGCGAAGTGGTCGAAAGCGCGCGCGACAGCCTGCAGGTGCAGGCTAGAGTGCGCCGTGCGGCGCCCTACACGCACACGGGCTTGCCCCGTATGCGCCTGCTGGGTTTCCTCGAGCCGCGGCCGAACCAGATCCTCGCCACCGTCACGCCGAATGGCGAGGCGGGCAGCGTGACCCTGATCTGCGAGCCTGCACGCAATGCCTGGACCGACTGGTTCCTCGTCGACCATGGCAGCAACCTGGAAAACGCGGAAGCGGTGACGCGAGCGATGACGCGCCGGGTGGCGCAGCGCCGGCGCGGCGAGCAGGCCGAGGCGCGCCAGACGGTGACGGAAAAGGAACTCACGGTGGCCAAGCTGAGCCTGCTGCACGCGCAGGTGGAACCGCACTTTCTGTACAACACGCTGGCCAGCGCGCAGCTGCTCACGCGCAGCGACCCGGTACGCGCCGACGAGATGCTGGGCAACCTGATTTTGTATCTGCGCCATTCGCTGCCGCGCACGGAGCAAGCCATGTCGACCCTGGGCACGGAGTTGGAACGTGCGCGCGCCTATCTCGATATCCTGAGAATCCGCATGGGTAACCGCCTGAACTTGCAGATTGAGGTACCGCACTACCTGCGCCAGGTAGAGCTGCCGCCGATGATGCTGCAAACCTTGGTGGAAAACGCCATCAAGCACGGCCTGGAGCCGAAGAGCGGCGGCGGCACCATCTGGATCATGGCGCGCAGCGGCGATGGCACGGTGATCGTCACGGTGGCTGACGACGGCAAGGGCTTCAGTGACGACGGTGCAGGCACGGGCATCGGCCTGCGCAATGTGCGCGAACGCCTGCGCCTGACCTACGGCAATGCCGCCGCGTTTTCCATCCTGGCCAATTTCCCCGATGGCGTGACGGCCACCATCACGCTGCCAGACAGCACGGCGCAAGGAGCCTCGTATGCATCAGCCTGAAATGACCTGCGTCATCGCCGAAGACGAAACCTTGCTACGCGATGCGCTGGTGGCCTTGCTGGCCGAAGAATGGCCGGCGCTGCGCATCGTCGCCGCCTGTGACGACGGCGGCACGGCGCTCGACGCCATCGCCACACGCAAGCCCGATATCGCCTTCCTCGATATCCGCATGCCGGGCCTGACAGGGCTGGAAGTGGCGGCCGGCGCGCTGGAAGCCAGTCCCGGCACCCAGGTGGTGTTCGTCACGGCCTACGACCAGTACGCGATCGATGCCTTCGACAACGGCGCCGTCGATTACTTATTGAAACCCATCGCCCGCGAGCGCTTGCAAGCGACCTTGCAGCGCCTGCAGGCGCGCGCCGGCAAGGCCCGGGCCGGCGACGGCGCGCTGGCCGGCCTGCTGCAGCAATTGAGCAGCGCCTTGCCGGCGGCGGCCAAGTCGCCGCCGCTGGTGTGGCTGACGGCCAGCAGCGGCAAGGATACGCGTTTGATCATGGTGGAAGACATCGCCTATTTTCAGTCCGATACCAAGTACACGGCCGTCATGACGGCGGACGGCGAGGCGCTGCTGCGCAAGCCGATACGCGAATTGCTCGATGTGCTAGACCCGGCCATTTTCAAACAGATCCACCGCTCCACCATCGTCAACATGAAGATGGTGGCATCCGTCACGCGCGACGAGGTGGGACGCGGCGTCTTGCGTCTGAAAACGCGGCCGGAAACCCTGGCCGTAAGCCAGCCGTTCATGGCCTTGTTCCGTAATATGTAGCGTTGTAAGACGCTTAATCAGCCGTCTCGAAGCCTTCGAGCACATTCACCACATTGATGCCCAGCTCCTTCACCGCATAGCCGCCTTCGAGGATGAAGGCGGTGGGCAAATTCAGATGCGCCAGGCGCTCGCCCACGCGCAGGTAGTCGCCGCTTTGCAGGGCGAAGTGCGACAGCGGGTCGCCAACGAAGGTGTCGACGCCCAGCGACACCACCAGCGCGTCGGGCGCGTACATATTGATGCGCAGGCAGGCCGTTTCCAGCGCGGCGAACCAGCTGGCCGTGGAGCTGCCGGGGGGGAGTGGCAGGTTGACGTTGTAGCCCGTGCCGACGCCGCTGCCCGTTTCATCGGCGTGCCCCAGGTAAAACGGATATTCGCTGCGCGGGTCTGCGTGGATGGAGGCGAACAGCACGTCGTCGCGCGCATAGAAAATGCTTTGCGTGCCGTTGCCGTGGTGGTAATCGATATCGAGGATGGCGACCCTGCGCGCGCCGTCGTCGAGCAAATGCTGCGCGGCCAGGGCTGCGTTGTTGAGGAAGCAGTAGCCGCCAAAGAAATCGCTGCCCGCATGGTGGCCCGGTGGGCGCGTCAGGGCAAACGTGGCGCGTTCGCCCAGGCGCAGCGCATGGGCCGCGTTGACGGCGCAGTCGGCGCCCGTCTTGGCCGCCGTCCAGGTGCCGGCCGTCAGCGGCGTGCCGTTGTCCATCGAGTACAGTCCCAGCTTGGCCGTGAAGTCGTCCGGTTCGATATCGCTGCGCAAGGTGCGCACGGGCCACACGGACGGCAGCGCGTCCTTGCCCGCGTTGTCCGGGTCGAGCGCCAGCCATTCGTGCCAGGCGTGGCGCAAAAAATGCAGGTAGCGGGGCGTGTGGATGCGCTCCAGCGACGTCAGGGGAACGCCGTGCGGCGTGACGATGCGCCCCAGGTTGCGCCGGCCCAGTTCGGCCACCACCATGTCGGCCCGTTCGGGTGTCTCGAAGCAGGGCACCATGGTGCCGCGAAACATTTCGAAGCGGCCCCGGTGCTGGCTGTGCAATTCATTGAAGAAGGTCAGCATCGGGGTGTTTTGCGCAAGGTCAGGTGTGCGAACACAGGGTGCTGGCGCGGTAGGCGGCGACGAAATCGTCGAAGCTGCCGGCGGGCGCCGCTTCCATGGCGCGCTGCTCGGCCAGCGAGCTGGCGGCCAGCTGGTCGAAATATGCGCTTTGTTCCGGCGTTGGCGGTTGCGCGCGGAAGTAGGCGGCGTGGCGCTCGCTCTGGCGCAGGCCGAAGGCGGCAAACGAGCCGCCATGGTCGCGCAGCTCTGCCAATACCTTTGCCGATGGCGTCGCGTCCGGGTCGGCCAGCTTGGCCGCCTGCGCCGCCAGGCTGTCCGCATGCGACGTGCCGCCTTGGCGCGCATCGAGCAGGGTCGCCACGGGGGCGATGCGCGCCAGCAGTTCCTCGCCCCACGCCCGCAGGGTGATTTCTTCGCCGTCCCGGCGCAAGGTCAGGCCCGGTGTGCGGCCTTCCTTGACGGTGCGCGCGAAATTGTGCGTGTAGCAGGCGCTTTGCTCGGCCGAGATGGGCGCGCTGTCGTCGAGCGCGCAGAACAGCAAAAAGGCGTCGAGGAAGCGGCCCGTTTCCAGGCTGATGCCGACCGGTTCGAACGGATCGACATCCATGCAGCGCACTTCGATGTATTGCACGCCGCGCAGGCACAGGGCCTGGATCGGGCGCTCGCCAGTGCGGATCACGCGCTTCGGGCGGATGGTCGAATAGTATTCATTTTCGATCTGCAGCACGTTGGTGGACAATTGAATCCACTCGCCATCTTTTTTTGTACCCAGCGCCGCATACGGCGGATACGGGTCGTTGACGGCGTGCGTCAGGGCGTTGACGTAATCATCGAGGCTGTTTTCGTGCGGGCGCAGGCCGGACTGGGCATCGTTCTGGTAACCGAGGTCGCTCATGCGCAGGCTGGTGGCGTAGGGCAGGAACAGGGTGTCGTCGGATAAGGTGTCGAGCTTGTGCGCGCGGCCGCGCAAGAAGCCGGCGGACAGGGCCGGCGAGGCGCCGAACAGATACATCAGGAGCCAGCTGTAGCGGCGGAAATTACGGATCGTCGCCAGGTAGCTTTCCGACTGCACGTCTTTTGGCGTGGCCGCCGCGTGGTGCGCGCTGGCGCTGGTGTCCGGATGGCTGGCCAGCACTTGCCACAGCTGCTCGTCGAGCGAATAGTTGTAATGGATGCCGGCGATGCATTGCATGGCCTTGCCGTAGCGCAATGCCAAGCCGCGCCGGTAGACGTGCTTGAGCATGCCCATGTTCGAGGTGCCGTAGTTGGCGATCGCTATGTCCGCTTCGGGCGGCAGCTGGCAGGGCATCGACTGGCTCCACAGCAATTCGTCGCCAAGGCGGCTGTAGGCATGGCGGTGCACGGTGTCGAGCTTGCCGAGCGTGACGGCGATGTCTTGTTCCGCCGGAGTGATGAATTCGAGCAGCGCTTCGGCGTAGTCGGTGGTGATTTCAGGGTGCGTCAGCGCCGAGCCCAGGACGGCGGGGTGGGGCGTAGAAGCCAGATGGCCGGCATGGTCGACGCGCAGGGTTTCACGCTCGATGCCGCGCAAGCCGCCCAGCAGCGCGCGGTTGGCATCTTCGGTCAGCAATGCCAGGCGGCGAGTCAACAGGTTGGGCAATTTGAGCTTCCTTTCTTGTGCAGCAGATAAATAATTTGTGCTGAGATTAACCGAATTTTGGCAAATGCGTCGGCGCCGGCCCAAAAAACGCCGCGTCGCCAGCGTCCGCCCCGGTGAATGGGGGCGGCGCTTCGGTCAGGAATTCGCTTGATATTTTAACAAACTGCGGAGCATCTGGCGCGTTGCTGGATCAAGCCCTGCGCACGTGGACAGGGTCAGCCCAGGCGGGCGCCGCTGACGCGCTCGATGCCGGCCAGGTCGCGCCAGCTTTGCACTTTGCTGTAGCCGGCATCGGCCAGCAAGCCGCGCACGGACGGCGCCTGGTCATAGCCGTGTTCCATCAGCAGCCAGGCGCCTGACGCCAGGTGGCGCGCGGCGCCGGAGACGATGGTGCGCAGGGCCGACAGGCCATCGGCGTGGTCGGTCAACGCACCGGCCGGCTCGAAGCGCAAATCGCCTTCGGCCAGGTGGCGGTCGCCGCTGGCGATGTAGGGGGGATTCGAGACGATCAGGTCGAATTTTTCCGTGCCCAGCGCTTCGAACCAGTCGCTGGCCATGAAGGTGATGTTGACGCCGTTGGCGCTGGCGTTGCGGCGTGCCACGGCCAGGGCCGCGCTGCTCACATCCAGGGCCGTGACGACGGCGTCCGGCCGCGTGTACGCCAGCGCGACGGCGATGGCGCCGCTGCCCGTGCCCATGTCGAGCACGCGTCCGCCGGGCGGCAGGCGCTCAAGCGCCAGTTCCACCAGCACTTCCGTGTCGGGGCGGGGAATCAGCACGGCGTCATTCACTTCGAATGGCAGGCCGAAGAATTCGCGTTGGCCGACGAGATAGGCGATTGGCTCACCTTGCAGGCGGCGCGCCAGCAAGGCCGATAAGCGCTCGGATTCTTCGGTAGTGAGCACACGCTCCGATTGCGTGATCAGCGAGACGCGCGACAGGCCCAGCGCGTGGCCCAGCAGGATGCGGTTGTCGAGCGGGTCGAGCAACGGACGGATTTGCAGGGTGCCGACAGTGCTGCCGGCGGGGATCAGTGTTTCTGGCATGGTGCTTTCAATTATTTCTGACGGCGCAACAAGGTCCACAGCAGGCCGACGCTAAAAATGGCAAACCAGATGAACGCCCATTGCGGAATCGACAGGCCGAAAAACGGCTCGCCGGCGTTTTCGCAGGCGCCATACGATTCAAACATGAAGGGCATGACTTGCGCCGTGAAAATCTTGTTCAGCGCCGTTTCCACCGGATCGATGCCGCACGAGAAGCCGGGATGCGCCAGTACGTATAAATGCTTGGCGCCCACGCCCAGGCCGCCCAGGGCGGCCAACAAGCCGACGCTCGCGCCGATTTTCGGCCGGTTGGCCGCCGCGCCAGCCAGGCAGGCGATGCCGATGGCGAGGAACAGGTAGCGCTGGATCACGCACAGCGGGCACGGCGCCATGTTCATGGCATGCTGCAAATACATGGCCACGCCCAGCATCAGGAAACACAGGGCGGCGATCGACAGGAGGACGGTGCGTGAATTTTTCATGGGCGACACGGTGAGGTGGATGGAAGCGAGCTGGTCATTTTCGCACAAGGCCGGTTTTTTATTGCTTAGCCCCTACTTAAACCCTTGATCTGGCTGGATGCTTTCAAAAGTGTTCAGGGCAAGGCGCAGCGCCGCAGGCAGTACGAACGTACGGCCAGGCGATGCAACGCCGCCATGGACGCTTTTTAATCGCCCAGGGCAGCCAACAGCTCGGCTTGGTGTTCCGCCGCCAGCGCATTCGTCAAGTCCGTCAAATCCCCGTCCATGATGAAGTCCAGCTTATACAAGGTCAGGTTAATGCGATGGTCCGTCAGGCGGCCCTGCGGGAAATTATAAGTGCGGATGCGCTCGCTGCGGTCGCCCGAGCCGATCAGGCTCTTGCGCGTGGCCGCTTCTTTTGACTGCTGCTCGCGCAGCTGCACGTCCTTGATGCGCGCGGCCAGCACTTTCATCGCTTGCGCCTTGTTCTTGTGCTGGCTGCGGTCATCCTGGCATTCGACGACGATGCCGGTGGGCAAGTGGGTAATGCGCACGGCCGAATCCGTCTTGTTGATGTGCTGTCCGCCCGCGCCCGAGGCGCGGTAGGTGTCGATGCGCAGGTCGGCCGGGTTGATGTTGACGTCTTCCACTTCGTCCGCTTCCGGCATCACGGCCACCGTGCAGGCGGACGTGTGGATGCGGCCCTGGGTTTCCGTGGCCGGCACGCGCTGCACGCGGTGGCCGCCCGATTCGAATTTCAGTTTTGAATACGCTCCGTTTCCGACCACGCGCACGATCACTTCGCGGTAGCCGCCCAGGTCGGAGTCGGACGACGATACCAGCTCCACCTGCCAGCGGTTGCGCTCGGCAAAGCGCGAGTACATGCGCAGCAGGTCGCCGGCGAACAAGGCGGATTCATCGCCGCCCGTGCCGGCGCGAATTTCCAGGAAGATATTGCGCTCGTCATTGACATCCTTCGGCAGCAGCATGGTTTGCAATTCGCGTTCCAGGCGCGCCATGGTGGCTTTCGCCGCCTCGATCTCTTCCTGTGCGAATTCCTTCATGTCCGGGTCGCCCAGCATCTCTTGCGCCGTGGCGATATCGTTGCCCGCTTCCTGGTAGGAATGGTACAGCGCCACCAGCGGGCCCAGTTCGGCATGCTCGCGCGTCATCTTGCGGTAGCTGTCCATGTTCGACGTGGCGTCCGGGTGCATCAACAGTTCGTCAAGTTCGACCAGGCGGTTCGCCAGTTGATCGAGTTTGCCCAGCATGGATGGTTTCATAGCGATTCGCGGTAAAAGAGTGTAGGGATGCTGCGGGTCCGGCAAGCCCGGCAGGCGGGCAGGCGGGCAGGGGGCGGCCGCGCGGGCGGCCAGCGGGGCTGCGCTAACGGCGGGGGCGGAACAGTTTCGGCAGCAGGGTGACCAGCTGCTTGCGCTCGTCGCCCTGCGCATGGTGCAGCGCCTGCTGCGGACCGTGCAGGAACTTGGCCGTCAAGCCTTTCGACAGTGCTTCCAGCACGGCATCGATGTCGGCGCCCTTGGCCAGCATCTTGCGCGCCCGTTCCACTTCCATCAGGCGCAGCGCTTCGCTGTTTTCATGCAAATGCTGGATGACGGGCACCATGGCGCGGTCGTCGACCCAGCTCATGAACGACTGCACGCGCGTCTCGATGATGACCTCGGCTTGCGCCACGGCCGCTTGGCGGCTTTCCATGCCCGTCTGCACGACCTTGCCCAGGTCGTCGACCGTGTACAGGAAGACATCGTTCAGGCGGCCCACTTCCGATTCGATGTCGCGCGGCACAGCCAGGTCGACCATGAACATGGGCTTGTGGCGGCGTGCCTTGATGGCGCGCTCGACCAGACCCAGGCCCAGCAGCGGCAAGGACGACGCCGTGCACGAGATGACGATGTCGAACTGGTGCAGCATTTCTGGCAGGTCGGCCAGGCGGATGGCCTTGCCATTGAAGCGGTGCGCCAATTCCTCGCCCCGTTCCATGGTGCGGTTGGCAATGGTGATGCTTTTAGGATTTTGCGCGGCAAAGTGCGTGGCGCACAATTCAATCATTTCGCCGGCGCCGATGAACAGCACGTTCTGCTCGGCAATCTTGTCGAAGATGCGCTGCGACAGGCGTACGGCCGCAGCCGCCATGGAAACGCTGTGGGCGCCGATTTCCGTGCTGCTGCGCACTTCCTTGGCGACGGAAAAACTGCGCTGGAACAATTGGTGCAGATACGTGCCCAGGCCGCCGACCTCGTCTGCCGTGCGGATGGCATCCTTGATCTGCCCCAGGATCTGCGTTTCGCCCAGCACCATCGAGTCCAGCCCGGAGGCGACGCGGAAGGTGTGGCGCACGGCATCGTGCTGCGGCAGCATATATAAGTGCGGGCGCAGCTCGCTGTAGTTGAGCTTGTGATAATCGGCCAGGAAATGCGCACCCGCGTCGAGCGGATTGGGTACGTGGCTGGCCGCATACAGCTCGGTGCGGTTGCACGTCGAGAGGATGGCCGCTTCGTCGTTGTCGCGCAGGTCGATGCGCTGGAACCAGGTACGCGCCGCCATCACCGCCTGACCCAGATGCTCAGGCGCAAACGCCAGCTGTTCGCGGAGCGACACTGGGGCGGTGGTATGGTTGAGGCCGACGGCGAGCAGTTGCATTTCAGGGCTGTTGGGAATTCTTATGCCGACATTATAGCGCCTTGTGCCCGCTCTTTGAGCAGTTCGTCTGTTTTCGTCCGGATGCGTGGGCGTCACCCGCCCAGTTTTTCCAGGCGATAACCATAACTGTAGACGGGCACCAGGCGGTAGCCGTGTTCCGGTTTCAGTTGCAGCTTGTTGCGCACGCGCGAGACGTGGGTATCCATGGTGCGCGAGGGCAGGGCCGTATCGCGCTGCCACACGGCTTCATGGATGTAGGCGCGCGACAGGGGACGGCCCAGGTTGCGGAAAAACAGCAGCGCCAGGGCAAATTCCTTGTGCGTCACGTCCAGCACTTCGCCATCGCGCAGCAGGCGACCGGGGCGGGTTTCAAACGTATACTGACCGAATTGCAAGTACTCGGCGCCATTCTGCGCCGGGTAGGCCACGCGCAGCAGCGCCTGGGTGCGCAAGGTCAGTTCGCTGCGCCGCAAGGGCTTGATCATGTAGTCGTCGGCGCCCGCCGTCATGCCGGCCACCACGTCATCTTCGCCTGAGCTGTTGGTCATAAACAACACGGGCGCCTTCGGCGCCAGTTTTTCCCTGGCCCGGCGTAATACTTCCGCGCCATCCAGATCGCTCACATGCCAGTCGAGGATGAGCATGTCGCAACTGTCCTTGCGCAATTGCCCCAGCATTTCCTTGCCACTCTGAAACTCGTGGCAAGCGTGGCCGGCGGCGGTGAGCACCTGGCAGATCAGTTCTGCCTGACTATGATCGCTATCGAGTACGGCAATTCGCATAATGGGCTGGAATGTGTAGCAACAAACAGACGGTCCGCTCTGCTTATCGTAATGTTAAGGAATGCTCAAGTGAAATATAACAGAGATTGCCATTGTGTCCAGTGAAATCAACGGCCACATTCTTTACGTTACACTTGTTCATCTACCCCCTTATTAGTGGAGAAACGCGCATGGCAGACAAGAGCAGCACCGATTGGACCCTGATACCGGCCAGTCGTGCCGAAATCGAGCAAGTGCGCGAGCGTTGCCGGCGCCTGGTGCAGCGGCGTGCATTGATGTCGGCGGGCGCCTCGGCCATCCCCATTCCCGGCATCGACCTGATGTCGGATGTCGGGTTGTTTTCCATGCTGATCAACGATATCAATCACGAATTCGGCCTCACGCCCGAACAGATCGAGCGTCTCAACCCGCAGTTCAAGATGATGGCCTACCGCGCGGCGGTGGGCATGGGTGGCATGTTGGTGGGAAAACTGGTGTCGCGCGAACTGATCCTCCAGCTGCTCAAGCGCAGTGGCGTCAAGATTGCCACCAAGCAGGTGGCGCGCTTCGTGCCGTTTGCCGGCCAAGTGGTGGCGGCAGCCATCGGCTACGCCGTGTTCCGCCAGATCGGCAACCAGCACGTGAATGCCTGCGCCGCGGTGGCGCAGGAATTGCTCACGGTCAGGCCGGATTAGGCGCTACGCGTCCGGCAGCACCACGTTGACGTCGAGCACCTCCAGGTTGCCCTGGCGGTCCAGCGAAATCTTGATGTCGTCGGCATTCACCTTGGTGTACTTGGAAATGACGGCGATCAATTCCTTGTGCAGGGCGGGCAGGAAGTCCGGACCACCGCGTCCGCTGCGTTCGCGGGCGATGATGATCTGCAGGCGTTCCTTGGCTGCGGTCGCCGTCTTCGGCTTGGGGGGAAACAGGAAAGAAAGCAAGGCCATATCACTTCGCCCCAAAAATGCGCTGGAGTAATCCAGGCTTTTCATAGTTGGTAAAGCGCAGCTCGACATCTTCGCCGAGGAAACGCGAGACCACGTCTTCATAGGCTTGCGCCACGTCCGTCCCCTTGAAATGGATGGCGGGATTGCCCTGATTCGAGGCGGCCAGCACTTGTTCCGATTCTGGAATGATGCCCACCAGCGGGATGCGCAGGATTTCCTGCACGTCCTGGTAGGACAGCATTTCATCCGATTCCACGCGTTTCGGCGAGTAGCGGGTAATCAGCAAATGTTCCTTGACCGGCTCGCCGCCCGTCTGCGCGCGGCGCGACTTGGCTTGCAGGATGCCCAGGATGCGGTCCGAATCGCGCACCGATGACACTTCCGGGTTGGTGACGATGATGGCTTCATCGGCAAACGTCAGCGCCATCAGCGCGCCATGCTCGATACCGGCCGGCGAATCGCAGATGATGAATTCGAAGCCCATGTTGATCAGGTCGTTCAACACGCGTTCCACGCCTTCTTCCGACAGGGCGTCCTTGTCGCGCGTTTGCGAGGCGGGCAGGATGAACAGGTTGTCGCAGTGCTTATCCTTGATCAAGGCCTGGTTCAGGCTGGCCTCTTTATTGATCACATTGATCAAGTCATACACGACGCGGCGCTCGCAACCCATGATCAGGTCGAGGTTGCGCAGGCCCACATCGAAGTCGAGCACGGCTGTCTTGTGGCCGCGCATGGCCAGACCAGTGGCAAAACTGGCGCTAGAGGTCGTCTTGCCGACACCGCCCTTGCCGGACGTCACAACAATAATTCTTGCCACAAATAATCCTTTTCAGATATCTCTTGAATTGTGCAGCTTAAGAGCGGTTCACGGGAGTGACCGGATTGACAGAGTGTATATCGATTCTGTCTCCAGCCAAACGAATTTGCGCGGGTCCGCGCGCCATTTCTGCGGGGAAACCATCCTCGAACGTGCGGTATACGCCGGCGATCGAGACCAGTTCCGGTTCCATGGCCAGCGCGAAGATGCGCGCCTGGGCATTGCCCGAGGCGCCGGCCAGCGCGCGGCCATACAGCGAGGAATACACATGGATGCTGCCGTCGGCGATGATTTCGGCGCCATTGTTGACGACAGCCGTGATGATCAGGTCGCAGCCGCGCGCGTAAATGCGCTGGCCCGCCCGCACGGGCGTGTCGATCACCATCACCTGCGCCTCGGCACCCGCTTGGGCGGCCGCCGTGGCGCTATCCTTCGGGCCATCCTTGGGCGGCGCATCGTCGCGCGTCTTGCCGCTGTCCAGACTCAAGCCTTGCGCCAGGATGGCGTCATGCATGTCGGCCGGCGCATTGCGCACGGCCACGGCATTCAAGCGGTATTTTTTCAGCAGGGCCACGAGGGCGGCCCAGTCGATGGGCACGCTGCCGGGCGGTAAGGCAGCCACGTCCAGCACGGCCAGGTCGTCCTCGAAAAAGTCCGCCACGCCCCCCGTCATGTCGCGCAAGGCGGCATCGAGTGCCTGCGTATCGGCGCTATGCATAATGGCGGAGACAGCAACGACGGTGGAAATCTTGATTTCGATAGGCTTCTGCGACGGGCTTTTGGACATAAACATTTATCAAAGTGAAACTGCGGCAGGCCAACTGTTCCGTACGGCAACAATGGGAGCAGTAAATTTCTTGCATTCTACTGCAAAAAAATCAGCGTCAGGGACCTGGAGTGTGCTATTCCGCAGGGCAACAGTGACTTCTTGTCAAAAAACAAGGGCGGCGCCCCGGAAAACCGCTGCGCCGCCCCGCAAGCAGCTGAGAATGCGCCCTGACGGCGCTAGCCTGCGTCAAGCCGCGCGCATCTGCTGTGCCGCCGCGACCATATTGCGCAACGCCGCTTCCGTTTCCGCCCAGCCCCGCGTCTTCAAGCCGCAGTCCGGGTTCACCCATAAGTTGGCCGGCGCAATCGCGGCGCTGGCTTTTTGCAGCAACTTCACCATGTCGGGCGTCGAGGGGATGCGCGGCGAGTGGACGTCGTACACGCCGGGGCCGATGTCGTTCGGATACTGGAACTGGCCAAAGCCCGTCAGTAGTTCCATGTCCGAGCGGCTCGTTTCTATCGTGATCACGTCGGCGTCCATGGCGGCGATCTGCGGCAGGATGTCGTTGAACTCCGCATAGCACATGTGCGTGTGGATCTGCGTCGTGTCCTTGACCACGGAAGCGGCGATGCGGAAGGCGCGCGTGGCCCAGTCCAGGTAGGCGTCCCACTGGCCGCGGCGCAGTGGCAAGCCTTCGCGGATGGCCGGCTCGTCGATCTGGATGATGCCGATGCCGGCCGTTTCCAGGTCTTGCACCTCGTCGCGGATGGCCAGGGCCAGTTGCAGCGCCGTGCTGGCGCGCGGCTGGTCGTCGCGCACGAACGACCATTGCAAGATCGTGACGGGGCCCGTCAGCATGCCCTTCATGGGTTTTTGCGTCAGGCTTTGCGCGTGCATCGTCCAGGCTACTGTCATGGCGGCCGGGCGCTGCACGTCGCCGTAGATGATGGGCGGCTTGACGCAGCGCGAGCCGTACGATTGCACCCAGCCCAGGCGCGTGAAGATGAACCCGTCCAATTGTTCGCCGAAGTATTCGACCATGTCGTTGCGTTCCGCCTCGCCATGCACCAGCACGTCCAGACCCAGCGCTTCCTGGCGCCCTACGACGTGGGCGATTTCCGCGCGCAGCTGGTTGTCATACTCGGCGCTTGCCAGTTCGCCCCGCTTGAAACTCGCGCGGGCGGCGCGGATGGCCGTCGTCTGCGGGAAGGAGCCGATGGTCGTTGTCGGGAAGTCTGGCAAGCGCAGGCGTGCGCGTTGCACGCCCTGGCGCTGCGGGAAGCTGGAATCGCGGCGGTCGACGCTGGGCGTGAGCGTTTGCAGGCGTTGCGTGACCGATGCACGGTGGACGCGGGGGCTGGCGCGCCGCCCTGCAATGGCCAGACGAGACTTTGCCAGCGCGGCCAGCGCGTCGTCGTCGGGAGGGCCTTCCAGCGCCCCCTTGAGCAGGGACAGTTCCACTAACTTCTCCGTGGCAAACGCCAGCCACGTGCGGATTTCACCGTCGAGGTCCGTTTCGGCTTCCAGGCTGAACGGTACGTGCAGCAGCGAGCATGAGGGCGCCAGCCACAGGTGGCCGTTGCGCTTGGCTGCCAGCGGCTGCAGCATGGCCAGGGCCGCGTCGAGGTCGGTGCGCCAGATGTTGCGCCCGTCGACGATGCCGATGGACAAGACTTTATGCGCGGGCAGCCAGTCCGTGACGCTGATCAGCTCGTGCGGCGCGCGGATGCCGTCCACGTGCAGGCCGGCCACAGGCAGGCGGCAGGTCAGGCTGAGGTTTTCTTCCAGCGGCGAGAAATACGTGGCCAGCAGGATATTCACGCCCACCTGGTTCAGCTGCCAGTAGGCGCTCTCGAAGGCGCTGCGCCAGGCGTTGGGCAAGTCCAGTCCCAGGATCGGTTCATCGAGCTGCACCCACGTCACGCCTTGCTGCTTGAGGCGGTCGAGCAGGGCGCCGTAGACGGGCAGCAATTGTTCCAGCAGGGCCAGACGGTCGAAGCCGGACTCGCCGGGCGTCTTTTCCTTGCCCAGCCAGAGGAAGGTGAGGGGGCCGATCAGGGCCGCCTTGACCTGGTGACCGAGCACCTGCGCCTCGGCCACTTCCGCCAGCAGGCGCTCGCAGGCCAGCGAAAACCGGGTCTGCGGCGACAATTCGGGCACCAGGTAATGGTAATTGGTGTCAAACCACTTGCTCATTTCCAGCGCGTGATTGCCGGCGGCGTGCTCATGGTGCGCTTGACTGTGCGTGCAGCCGGCGTGGTCCGCCTGGTTGTCGTTGCCGCGCGCCATCGTGAAATAGCGCGACAGCGGCGATTGTGCTGCGTCAAAGCGGAAACGCGCCGGTTCGCAGCCCAGCAGCTGGATATGGCTGGCCACCTGGTCGTACAAGGCGAAGTCGCCCACGGTGACATAGTCCAGCCCGGCGTCGCGTTGCAGTGCCCAGTGGCGCGTGCGCAGTTGCTGGCCCGTGGCTTCCAGGGCGGCCTCGGACACCTCGCCACGCCAGTGGCTTTCCAGCGCCAATTTCAGTTCCCGCGCGGCGCCGATACGGGGAAAGCCAAGGATGTGGGTATGAATGGTCATGATGTCATCGAGATTTAATGTGAATGCGCTAGAGTGTGCGGCAACTTAATCTATAATCAAAACGAAACCTTTTTACGAATAACATGAAAATATTTCACGTACATCACCCATTTTCCCAATGCTAGAAATCCGTCACCTGCGCACCCTGAGTGCCTTGCGTTCCTCCGGCAGCCTGGTGCGCGCTGCGCAGTTGCTCAATTTGACGCAGTCGGCCCTGTCGCACCAGATCCGTTTGCTGGAAGAGCGCTACAAGGCGCCCTTGTTCGAGCGCAAGTCGATGCCGATCGCCTTTACGGCCACGGGCAGCCGGCTGCTGGAGCTGGCCGACAAGCTGTTGCCCGAGATCGAGCTGGCCGAGCGCGACGTGGTGCGCCTGTCGCAGGGCGACAAGGGGCAGCTGCGCGTGGCGCTCGAATGCCATACCTGCTTCGACTGGCTGATGCCGGTGATGGACGCGTTCCGCCAGCGCTGGCCTGAGGTGGAAATCGATCTGGTGTCGGGCTTTCACAGCGAACCGGCGGAGCTGCTGCGCTCGGGCGAGGCGGACCTCGTGATCGGCTCGCCGTATGGCCCCGATTTCACCGTGTTTCCCCTGTTTCGCTTTGAAATGCTGGTGGTGATGGCGCAGAAGCACCGGCTGCAGGCGCAGCGCCGGCTGGTGGCGGCCGACTTTACAGGCGAGACCCTGATCACCTATCCCGTGCCGGAAGAGCGTATTGATCTGATCCGCGAAGTGCTGCGGCCGGCCGGCATCCAGTTTGAACGCCGCACGGCCGAGCTGACGGTGGCCGTGCTGCAACTGGTGGCGAGTCGGCGCGGCATCGCCGCCTTGCCGAACTGGGCCATCAAAAATTACGTCGATTACGATTATGTGGTGGCGCGTCCGGTGGGGGAGCACGGCTTGTGGAGCGACCTGTATGTCTCCGTGCCGGAGCAGTTGCAGGACAAGGCGTATGTGCGCGATTTCGTCAGCGTGATACGCGAACAGTGCGCGGCTTCGCTCGATGGCATCAAGTTGTTGTCCTGATCAACGTTGAGTTGGAAACAAACCAACAGGAAAGCTTGATAAATATCAAGGTTTAGCAATGAACCACCGCTTACAGTTGAGCACTGTGCGGCGCAACATGGCGCCGCCTACTCTTTGGGGAGGAACGATATGTTTTCATTTTCGGAACAATGGGCACTCGCCGGCAAGGCCGTGGTGGAAGCACAGTTGAGCAGTGCGCAAGCGTATCTCCAGGCTGCGCTCGACAGCGGTGCCAGCGTGCTCGATTGGCAGATCGATGCGGGCCGCGCGGCGCTGGCGGCCGCTACGGTGGCGGGCAATCAGCTGCTGTCCGTGAAGGATACGCAAGCGCTGCTGCAACTGTCGCGCACGCAGTCGCAACTGGCCATCGAACGCATCGGTGCATATGGCCGCCAGGCAAAGGATGTTGCTCAAGAAACCCATGAGAAATTCGACACTGTGACAAAGGGTGAGTTTGCTGCATCGCGTCAAAAATTTGGTGAGCTGTTGCAGGTAGTAAAGCAAACGCCCGTACCCCTGATTATTCCCTTTAATAATTTTCTAAAAACCACTTTCGGCGGCGCCGATGAAGGGTATGATAAAAATAAAAACACGCGTCCCGCTCGTCAAACGTAGGCGCGTTGCGGCCCGGCAGCGGCTATCCGCCGCGCCAGGCCGCCCGCCGCCACCGCAGGGCGGGCTGCCATCGCTGTCGTCTGCCATGCGGTGCTGGAACTGTGGCGCATGCCACGCTAGAATGAAACACAGCTATGAAACACAGCTTGCTGTGTCTTCCAGAATTCGGATTCATTGGATTCTATTAACACCTTGACCTTGGCCTTCTTGGCCTGCATATCGGAGAAATAAATGGATGATGTCGTAATCGTGGCCGCCGGCCGTACCGCAGTCGGTAAATTCGGTGGCAGTCTGGCCAAGATTCCTGCGTCCGAACTGGGCGCGCATGTAATCAAGGGCTTGCTGGCACAAACCGGCATCGACCCGAACCTGATCGGCGAAGCGATCCTGGGCCAGGTGCTGACGGCTGCCGTCGGCCAGAACGCCGCGCGCCAGGCTGTCATCAAGGCAGGTTTGCCCAGCTCCATCCCGGCATTCACCATCAACAAGGTATGCGGCAGCGGCCTGAAGGCCACGCACCTGGCGGCGCAAGCGATCAAGTGCGGCGACGCCAACATCATCATCGCCGGCGGCCAGGAAAACATGAGCGCATCGCCGCACGCCATGAACGGCTCGCGCGACGGTTTCCGCATGGGCGACTTCAAGATGATCGACACCATGATCGTCGACGGCCTGTGGGACGTGTACAACCAGTACCACATGGGCATCACGGCGGAAAACGTCGCCAAGAAATATGAAGTGACGCGCGCCGAGCAAGATGAATTCGCGCTGCAATCGCAATTGAAGGCGGAAGCGGCGCAAAAAGCGGGCAAGTTCAAGGATGAAATCCTGCCGCTGGAAATCGCCAACAAAAAAGGCACCGTTGTCTTCGACAGCGACGAATACATCAAGCCCGGATCGACCCTGGAATCGCTGACCGGCCTGCGCCCCGCGTTCGCCAAGGACGGTACTGTCACGGCCGGCAACGCCTCGGGCCTGAACGATGGCGCCGCCGCCGTCATCATGATGTCCGCCTCGCAAGCGAAGGAACTGGGTCTCAAGCCGCTGGCGCGCATCAAGGCTTACGCCTCGTCGGGTCTGGACCCGGCCGTCATGGGCATGGGCCCTGTCTCCGCCTCGCGTTTGTGCCTGAAAAAAGCCGGCTGGACGCATGAAGAGCTGGACTTGATGGAAATCAACGAAGCGTTTGCCGCGCAAGCGATTGCCGTCAACAAGGAAATGGGCTGGGATACCAGCAAGATCAACGTGAACGGCGGCGCGATTGCCATCGGCCACCCGATCGGCGCCTCCGGCGCGCGCATCCTGGTCACCCTGATCCATGAAATGATACGCCGCGACGCCAAGAAAGGCTTGGCAGCCCTGTGCATCGGCGGCGGCATGGGTGTTGCTTTAGCCATCGAACGCGACTAATAGCTGCCAACCGAAGCCAAGCCGTTACGCGCAGTGCGTGGCGGCCTGGTACGGTGCGGTACGCCGCCGTCACGCGGCGGGTGTGGATGGTTTTAAGCAAATGATTAACTTTTTAGCAACAGAACGACACTGAGGGGATGAAAATGGCAAGAGTTGCATTGGTAACTGGTGGCATGGGTGGTCTGGGCGAAGCAGTCTGTTTCAAGCTGGCGGCGCTCGGCTATCGCGTGGTCACGACCTATTCTCCAGGCAATCCGAAGGTCGCGGAATGGCTGGCGACGACCAAGGACATGGGCTATGACTTCAAGGCGTATCCGTGCGACGTGGCTGACTACGATTCGGCGGCTGCCTGTGTGGCTGCCGTGGAAGCGGAAATCGGTCCTGTCGACGTGCTGGTGAATAACGCCGGCATTACGCGCGACATGACATTCAAAAAGATGGACAAGCCGAACTGGGATGCCGTGATGGGCACCAACCTGGACTCCGTCTTCAACATGACCAAGCCCGTCTGCGACGGTATGGTGGAACGCGGCTGGGGCCGCATCATCAATATCTCGTCCGTGAATGGTCAGAAGGGCGCTTTCGGCCAGACCAACTATTCGGCCGCGAAAGCCGGCATGCACGGTTTCACCAAGTCGCTGGCGCTGGAAGTGGCGCGCAAGAACGTCACCGTCAACACCATTTCGCCAGGCTACATCGGCACCAAGATGGTCATGGCGATTCCGCAGGAAGTGCTCGACAGTAAAATCATCCCGCAAATTCCGATGGCGCGCCTGGGCAAGCCGGAAGAAGTGGCCGGCCTCGTCGCCTACCTGGCTTCCGATGAGGCAGCGTTCGTCACGGGCGCGAATATCTCGATCAACGGCGGCCAGCACATGTCGTAATCGTTGTTGAGGTAAAACAGAAAGACAGCTGCGGCTGTCTTTTTTTATGCTGGCAAGCAAAACAGGCCGGGCGCGTGCTTTGCCTTAGAATCAGCATTTCCCCACCGCATCATCCCCATGACTCTTGTTCCTGCCTTGCGCCGCGCCAGCGTGCTTGCCTTCCTTCTCCTGGGCATTTCCGCTGTCCAGGCCAGCGTCGCGTTCCACGTCACGGTGACTACCGAGCGCGTCAACAAGCCCGGCGTGAACACCAGCCTGCCCGCGCGCGATACGCAGGACAGCGACGTCGTGCTGGGCGAACACTTCATCAGCGTCCGCGATGGCCACACCTTGTCCGTGCTCGATTTTGCCACGCGCCGCCGCTACATGATCGATACGGCGGCGTCCACTTACGACACGTATTCGCTGTTCGACGTGGCGGGTTCTCGCGCCGCTGAGCTGCGCCACCGGCAGGGGATCGCCGGCATGTTGAAGGCGAGTGGCCTTGGCCAGCAGGCAACGCCGCCCGTGTATGAGGAACAAGCGTTGTCGGTGCTGGACAACAAGCGGCGTGGACCCTTGCTGCCACAAGTGCTCGACGGTGCCGTGCTGTGGTCGCTCGACGAGCAGCCTCTGTTGCGCCTGGGGATAGCCGGCAGCCCCGTCACCGGCGACGATGCCACGGCGTTTGCCCAGTATTTGCGCTACACCTGGGGCGGCCACCCGGCGGTGCTGAAGATGCTGGCCGACGGCAAGCGCATTCCCGCGGAATTCACCTTGAGTCACCAGCAGATTGCTGGCAAAGTCACGCGCCATTTCCGCATCAGCGCCATGACAGTGGATGCGCCCGCCACGTACACGCTGGCCGCGTACCGGCCACGCCCGCTGGCGGCTGATGCGCCGGCGCTCGAACGCGTGCTGGCGCAGGCGGCCCTGCCGCCGCCGCTGGGACCCCAGGCGCATCCGGCGCTGCGTGCCGAAGCGGAGCGCCTGTTTGCGGCAGAGAAACCCTTTGACGCCTTCCTGAGCATGCTGGAAGACCATTTTTCCACGGGGGCGCTGGTCGACAAACTCTCGCCGCCGCAGCAGCAGGCCATGCAGCAATGTCAGCCCATCCATGACTTGACGCGCGCACTGCTGGCCAAGGACAAGGAAGGTATTCAGGCCGCGCTGACCACCGTGCAGGGCTTGCGCCAGCAGCACGGCCTGGAGCAGCCGGTACTGGCTTTGTTCGAGGGAAATCTGCGCGCCAAGCTGGGGCAACGGCAGGCAGCGATGGCCTTGTATCTGCAAGTACTGCAGGCGAAGCCGCACATGGCGGCCGCGTACCAGGACTTGGGCGACGCGCTATACGCGCAATTCGATGCGCCAAATGCTTGGCGCAGCTGGGATGCGGGCCGGGCCATGGCGCCGTCGCTGCAGCAATTTCGCAAGGTCAACGACCTTGAGCGTAGCCTGCTGAACGATTACCCCGCCTTCTTTGCCGGCGGGGCGCCGGTTCAGTTGCCGGTTCCGCCGAAAGTTCAGCCCAGCACCAGCCGTCCGGCCAGCAGCACGAAGACAGAAGGCAGCACGAACTTGCCGTAAGGCGAAGGCTTGCCGCGCAGGCTGCGCGCCAGGCGCGCAGCCAGTACGGCGTACACGGCGTCGAACAGCAGGCCCACCAGCACCAGGACGGCGCCCAGGCGCAGGTATTGCATGCCGACGCTGTCGCTGCCGGCGACGAACTGGGGCAGGAACATGCTGCAAAACAGCAGTGCCTTCGGATTGAGCAGATTCGTCAGGAAGCCGCGCACCAGGCTGGCGCGGGCGCTGTGCGCCGTAGCGGGGGCGGCTTCTTCCTGCGCCGTTTTTTTCGACAGGGCCGACTGCAGCAAGCGCAGCGCCAGGTACAACAGATACGCGGCACCCGCCCATTTGACCCACAGCAGGGCTTGCGGATGCGTCACCATCAGCGCCGCCAGGCCCGCGCCCGACAGCGCCACGTGCACCGCGCGCGCGCCGGCGATACCCAATGCCGTCACCAGCGCCGTGGCCACGCCGCGCGCGGCACCTGTCGCCAGCACCAGCGCCATGTCGGGGCCAGGTAATAAAAAGGCGCCGGCCAGTGCCAGCAGGTACATCAGGAAGGTAGAATCGGACATGCAGTCAGTCGAAAAGAAAACGGGAGCAAGCGCACGGTGCAGCCTGCTCGCCGGGCCCCATTATGTTCTTGCTGTGATGAAATGTGCTTGCTTTTCCTGCCCTGCATGCCCTAGTATTTGGGTAGATTCCACTCCTATAAAAACAAAAAATAGATGAAAATTTCAGAAGTTAGCCTCGATGCCACCGATTTGCAGATTCTCAGGCTGTTGCAGGATGAAGGACGACTGTCGAATGCGCGCCTGGCCGAGCGCTTGAAGCTCAGCGAAACCCCCGTCTGGCGCCGCTTGCGCCGCCTGGAAGAGGAAGGTTTTATCACCGGCTACCAAGCTTTGCTCAACCGCAAGAAGCTGGGCATCGGCCTGGTGGCGTTTGTACGGGTCGTGTTTGCCAACCATGGCGGCGAGCAGCCCTCACAGTTCGAGCAAGCCATCGCCACGATTCCCGAGATATTGTCGTGCCACAATGTGGCGGGCGAAGCCGACTATTTCCTGCAAGTAGTGGCGCGCGACCTGGAAGCGTATGGCGAATTCGTTTCGACCGTGCTGCGTCGCCTGCCCGGCGTGGCGGAAATCCAGTCCAGCCTGTCGATGCGCGAAATCAAGTCGTCGAACCGCCTGCCCTTGCCGCTGGCCTGAGGCGCCGGGAGCGCACTATCGCACTATAATTGGGTCTTTGCCAGGCATCCGCTGCCTGGCTTCCAGACTGTCTACGAGGACCGCCATGCCCGATTCCCTGTCGCCCCTGTTTCCCGTCCTGTCGCCGAACCGGCACGGCATGCTGGCGGTCGATGACATCCACACCATTTATTGGGAAGAGTGCGGCAATCCCGATGGCATTCCCGTGCTATTCCTGCATGGCGGCCCCGGCGCGGGCCTGTCGCCGCAACACCGTCGCTTCTTCGATCCGCAGCGCTACCGCGTGATCCTGTTCGACCAGCGCGGCGCGGGCAAGTCTACGCCGCTGGGCGAATGGCGCAACAACACGACGCAGCTGCTGATCGACGATATCGAAGTGCTGCGCGCCCAGTTCGGCATTGCCCAATGGCTGGTGTTTGGCGGTTCCTGGGGTTCGACCCTGGCGCTGGCGTATGGCCAGGCACATCCCGAAGCTTGCCTCGGTTTCGTGCTGCGTGGCATTTTCCTCTGCACGCAGGCGGAAATCGACTGGTTCATCGAAGGCGTGCGCTGGTTTTATCCGGAACTGTACGCGGAATTCGCTGCGCCCATCCCGCTGGAAGAACGCGGCGACTTGCTGGCCGCCTACGTAAAACGCATCCTCAGCAGCGACCCCGCCGTGTACTGGCCCGCCGCGCGCGCCTGGAGCCGCTTCGAGGGCCGCCGCGTGTACCTGATGCCGCAACCGGAAGATGCGCCGAACGATGCGCTGGACCTGGGCGTGGGCCGGCTCGAATCGCATTACATGGCGAATCTCGGTTTCTTCGAGGAAGACCAGCTGATCCGCAACATGGGGCGCATCGCGCATTTGCCGGCCGTCATCGTGCAGGGACGTTACGACGCCATCTGCCCGCCCCTGTCGGCTTACCGCTTGCAGCAAGCCTGGCCCGGCGCGCAGCTGAACATGATCCCGGACGCGGGCCATGGCGCGCTCGAGCATGGCATCGCTTCGGCGCTGGTGAACGCCACCGAGCGTTTCGTGCCGGGACGCGGCTTCGCATGACGTTCAACCATGCCGGTTGGCAAAGCGGCCAGCCGGCGTGCGCCACCTGCTACACTAGCGCCTGTGCCGCCGCCTTCCGCGGGCGGCAGTGCGACCTTACCTTTTTTTACCCATGAACATACAGATCGGCGATATCGGCCATATCATCCAGCTGGCGATTGCGCCGGTCTTCCTGCTGACAGGTATTGGCACCATGCTGGTCGTGCTGACCAACCGCCTGGGGCGCATCATCGACCGCACGCGCGTGCTGGAAGACCGGCTCGACATCGGCTACAACGATTTCTACATGGATGAGTTAGATACGCTCTATACGCGTACCCATCTGATCAATTATTCGATCTCCCTGAGCACGGCTTGCGGGTTCTTTGTCTGCATCATCATCGCCATGCTGTTTCTGGGCGATATTATGAACCTGACGCTGGATAAATACATCGCCGTATTCTTCGTGCTGGCCGTGATCTGCCTGATCGGTTGCTTCACCTATCTGCTGCGCGAGATTTACCTGGCCGCCACCGCCCAGCGCATCCGGCGCCATATCCGCCCGCCCCGCTAGGCGGGCCGCGCCGGTTTTACCTTCCATATTAAGAACGAGTCCAGCATGCACGATTACAAACGCCCCCCCACCCTGCACCGCTACGGCCAGCGCAGCGAGCTCGAATTGGCCCTGAGCCTGGGCCAGTTCCGCCTGGTGCCGGCGGGCAATTGCCTGACCCTCAGCTTTTCGCAAGTGTGGGACAAGCAACTGTTCGACCTGTTCGCCCCGGCTGACAGCTGCCTGATCATCCATAACACGGAAGAATTCGGCGAACGCCTGCACCGCGCCGTGCAGCGTACCTTGCCCAGCTGGGCCGGCATCGATGGCGTCGTCGAATACGGCCAGCGCGCCGCCCTGGGCGCTACTTTCACCAAGACGCGCACTGAAGCGGCCGAGCAGGAATGGCTGTTCGCCTGGCGCTCGATGCAGCCGCAGGCCAGCCTGAACCCCGTCACGGTGAAACTGGGCAGCCTGGAAAATTTCGCGGAGCTGCGCGACCGCGATACGTATTTAGCCTGATTTGTCAGGATTTATCGGCATGCTGGCTGTCGATGCGGGCCAGCACGGCCGCCATCATGCGCTCGATATCGCCGCGTATCATGGTCGTGCCCAGCATGCCGGGCACATAGAAGCCCGGCACCAGCCGACTGGAAAAGACGATGCGCGTGCCGCCCGTCTCGGGGATGGGATACAAATTCCAGCGCGCTTCATAATGCCGCATGTCGCCGGAGATCAGGGCGATGTCGATGGCCGTGAACGGCGTTTCCGTGGCCCGCACCACCAGGTGGATGGCGTGGTTCATGAACAGGAAGCGCGCCATGCCTTGCTGCTCGATGATGACTTCATTGCCATTGCGCGACAGCACGCGGCAGGAACTGAGGTCGGGCACGAATTCATGCATGCGCTCGTAGGTGGTCAGCGTCTTCCAGACGGACGCCGGCGGCGCCTGCACGCTGCCGCTGGCATCGACTTCATACATGCGCCGCCCGTCGACCTCGATGCGCTTGACGTCGACCTTCAGCTTGTCCAGGCGCAGCGCCTGCATCTGCGCTTGTGCCGCCGCCGGGGTGGCAACGGTGCACAGCATCAGCAGGCAGAGGAAGAGGCGCGTCATGCTACCTAGCCTACGGGAAACTTGCGCCCTGCACAAGCTGTACCCATCGCCGGCGAGTGCGCCGGGCGATTTAGAACTCCCGGTCTAGAGAAATACGCTGCGGCGGCCAGCAATGCTTGTTACCGTACGGCCTGCATACCATCTTCTATCGGACCGACCATGACTGCCTATCCCCATTTGCTGGCCCCGCTCGACCTGGGCTTCACCACCTTGCGCAACCGCGTCATCATGGGGTCCATGCACACGGGCCTGGAAGACCGGTTTTATCATTATGGCAAGCTGGCCGCGTTTTACCGCGAGCGGGCGCGGGGCGGCGTGGGGCTGATCGTCACGGGCGGCATCTCGCCGAACCGCCAGGGTTGGCTGCTGCCGTTCGGCGGTACCTTGAATTTCCTCGGCGACGTACCGAACCACCGCAAAGTGACGCGCGCCGTGCACGAGGAGGGCGGCAAGATCGTCATGCAGATCCTGCATGCGGGCCGCTACGGCTACCAGCCCTTCGTCGTCTCGGCGTCGGCAAAAAAGTCGCCGATTTCGCCATTCCGCCCCCGTCCTTTGAGCGAACGGGGCATCGAGCGCACCATCTGCGACTACGTGCGTTGCGCACGCCTGGCGCAAAAGGCGGGCTACGACGGCATCGAGGTGATGGGCAGCGAAGGCTACCTGTTGAACCAGTTCCTGTGCGCGCGCACCAACCTGCGCCAGGACCGCTGGGGCGGCACGATCGAGAACCGCATGCGCCTGCCCGTGGAAATCGTGCGCCGCATCCGCGCCGCCGTCGGTCCCAACTTCATCATCATGTACCGCCACTCGCTGCTTGACCTGGTCGAAGGCGGCAATACCTGGGACGACGTGGTGACGGTGGCCAGGGCGCTGGAACAGGCGGGGGTGACGATACTCAATACGGGCTTCGGCTGGCATGAAGCGCGCGTGCCGACCATCGTCACCTCGGTGCCGCGCGCCGCGTTTGCCAGCGTGGCGGGACGTTTGCGCCGCGAAGTGAGCATTCCCGTGGTGGCGTCGAACCGCATCAACATGCCGCATGAAGCCAACGCCATCCTGGAGCGGGGCGACTGCGACCTGGTGTCGATGGCGCGCCCCTTCCTGGCCGACCCGTTTTTTGTCGCCAAGGCGGCCTCGGGCCGTGCCGACGAGATCAATACCTGCATCGGCTGCAACCAGGCGTGCCTGGACCACACCTTTGCCAACAAGCGCGCCAGCTGCCTGGTCAACCCGCGCGCCTGCCATGAAACGGAACTTGTGTACGCGAAAAAAGCCGTGGCGCGCAAGGTAGCTGTCGTCGGCGCCGGGCCGGCCGGCCTGTCGGCCGCCACCGTGGCCGCCGAATGCGGGCACGAGGTAACCCTGTTCGACAGCAGCGACAGCGTCGGCGGCCAGTTCAAGGTGGCCATGCAGATACCCGGCAAGGAAGAATTTACGGAAACCATCCGCTATTTTGCGCGCCGTATCGCCTTGTCGAATATCCAGCTGCGCCTGGGCCAGCGCGTCACGCGTGAGCAATTGCTGGCCGGCGGCTATGACGACGTCATCATCGCTACCGGCATCAAGGTGCGCCTGCCGGCCATTCCCGGTATCGAGCATCCGAAAGTGCTGTCGTATCTGGACGTGCTGCAAGCCAAGAAGCCTGTCGGCGCGCGCGTGGCCATCATCGGCGCTGGCGGCATTGGCTTCGACGTGGGCGAGTATTTGCTGCACGACCCGGCGCACCCGCTGCCGCAACCCGTGGCGACCTGGGCGGGCGAGTGGGGCGTGGACTTGAACGCGGCCACGGGCGGCGGCCTGGTGTCGCCCGTGGCGCCTGTGCCCGTGCGGCAGATTTTCCTGTTGCAGCGCAAGACCTCGAAAGTGGGCGCGGGCCTGGGCAAGACTTCGGGCTGGGTGCATCGCGCGGCCTTGGCGCGCAATGGCGTGGCCATGCTGGCCGGCGTGACCTACGACAAGATCGACGGGCAGGGCTTGCATATCACCGTGGGCGGCGAGCAGCGCCTGCTGGCGGTGGACAACGTGGTCATCTGCGCGGGCCAGGACAGCTTGACGGAACTCATGCCGCCCGTCGACAAGGATGGCAAGCCCTTACAGGCGGGCGGCCCGCGTTTCCACAAAATCGGCGGCGCCGCGCTGGCGGCGGAACTCGATGCCAAGCGGGCCATACGGGAAGGCGCGGAGCTGGCCGCCAGCCTGTAAAAAGAAAGCCTGCCGGCTGGGTAGCGGGCAGGCTTGCTGGACGGAAAGGGCGTTGGCGCTCGCTTAATGCGCGCCGTGGCCCTTTTTCACCGTCTCAAAACTTTGCAGCACGTGCTCGGCCATGCCATTGGCCAGTTCGTGCTCGCCAATGAAGACTTTGCCCGCGTTTTCCGCGCGCAGCAATTCCGCCTCTTCCTCGCTGTGCGTGCGCACCACCGTCAGGATGGCGGGGTTCAGCGCGCGCGCCGTCGCTATCATGGCGCGCACGTGGAAGGTGTCCGGCGTGGCGATGACGAGCATGGTGGCGTGCGTGATGTGCGCCTGGATCAGCACGGCCGGTTCGCCCGCATTGCCGGCCACGGCCGGGATGCCCTGCTTGCGCAGCTGGTCGACGATTTCGCGGTTTTCCTCGGCCACGACAAAATGAATGCCCCGCTCCATCAGGGCGGCGGCGATGCGCCGGCCCACACGGCCATAGCCCACCAGCACGATTTGACCTGACAGCTTTTCCTGTGGCACCGTCATCGGCAGCTCGGCCAGCGGATCGGTGGTGCGTTCGAACTTGCGCGCGAAATCGCTGTTGCCGATCACGCGCAGCAGCGGCTTGGCCAGGCTGAACACCAGCGGGTTGAGGGCGATGGACAGGATGGCGCCGGCCAGGATCAGGCTTTGCCCTTCCTGCGGCATCAGGCCCAGCGACAGGCCCAGGGCGGCCAGGATGAATGAGAACTCACCGATCTGCGCCAGGCTGGCCGAAACGATGATGGCCGTTTTCGGCGGATAGCGCAGGGCCATCACCAGCAAGAAGGCGGCGATCGACTTGCCGAAGATAATGATGGCGCACACGGCCAGCACTTGCAGCGGCTTGTCGATGAGGATATTCGGCTCGAACAGCATGCCGACGGAAACAAAGAACAGCACGGCAAACGCGTCGCGCAGGGGCAGCGACTCTTCCGCGGCGCGGTGACTGAGTTCGGACTCGCGCAGCACCATGCCGGCGAAGAAGGCGCCCAGCGCAAACGACACGCCGAACAGCTTGGTCGAAGCGTAGGCGATGCCGACGGCGGCGGCGATCACGCACAAGGTAAATAGTTCACGCGAACCGGTGCGCGCCACTTGCCACAAAATCCACGGGAACAACTTGCGGCCCACCACCAGCATGAAGATGATGAAGCCGGCCACTTGCCCCAGGGTCACGGCCAGGGTTTGCCACAGGCTGACGGCCTCGGCATCCGGCGCAACTTTTCCACCCAGCACACCGGCAAACGCCGGCAGCAGCACGAGGACCAGCACGGTGACCAGGTCTTCCACCACCAGCCAGCCGACGGCGATGCGCCCGTTGAGAGAGTCGAGGATGCCCCGTTCTTCCAGCGCGCGCAGCAGCACCACGGTACTGGCCACGGACAGGGCCAGGCCAAAGATCAGTCCGCCACCGAGAGTCCAGCCCCACCAATGGGCCAGGCCCATGCCCATCGCCGTGGCGACGCCGATCTGCAGGATGGCGCCGGGCAGCGCGATCTTGCGCACGTCCCACAAATCTTCGATGGAAAAGTGCAGGCCGACACCAAACATCATCAGCATCACCCCGATTTCCGCCAATTGCCCGGCGATTTCCGCATCCGCCACAAAACCGGGCGTGGCCGGTCCGATGATGATACCGGCAGCCAGATAGCCGACCAATGCCGGCAGTTTCAGGCGCGCGGCGAGGAAGCCGAAGATGAGGCCGAACCCGAGGGCGGCGGCGATGGTGGTGATCAGACTGATGTCATGGGGCATGCGTGGTGGGTTCCTTATGGGGACGTGCGGATGGAAAAAGAGGGTGTGCAGCGATTGAGTATAAACGCAACAAAGCTGCGGCCGGAATGTTCCTGCCGCTTTTTTTACAAAAAATTTGCGCTATATCTTCGTCCAGGTGGCTACGAACGCATGCCATCCACCCGCATCTGCGCCTAATTCAAGCAATCAGGCGCATCTCCCCCAGGCGCTTACACCTTGCGCACAACCACGCAGCCGATGGAGTAGCCGGCGCCAAACGAGCAGATGACGCCCAGGCTGCCCGCCGCCATGTCATCCTGATAGGTATGGAAGGCGATGATGGAACCGGCCGACGAGGTGTTGGCGTAGGTGTCGAGGATCACGGGCGCCTCGTTGGCTTCCGCGTCGCGGCCGAGGATCAGGCGCGCGATCAGCAAGTTCATGTTCAAGTTGGCCTGGTGCAGCCAGTAGCGGCTCACTTGCGCCACTTCCACGCCGGCCTTGGCCAGGGTTGCCTTGATCATCTCGGCCGCCATCGGGCACACTTCCTTGAAGACCTTGCGGCCTTGCTGGCGGAACAGTTTATCGGCCTTGCCCACGCCGGATTCATCAAAACGGTTGAGGAAGCCGAAATTGTTGCGGATGGCGTTCGAGAAGCGCGTCTTGAGTTCCGTAGCGATGATCTCGAACTGGTGCGTAGAGACGGCCGTGTCTTTCGCTTCGACGATGATGGCGGTGCAGGCGTCGCCGAAAATAAAATGGCTGTCGCGGTCGCGCCAGTTCAGGTGGCCGCTGGTGATTTCAGGATTCAAGACCAGCACGGCGCGCGCCTGGCCGCTTTGCACGGCGGCGACGGCTTGCTGTATGCCAAAGGTGGCGGACGAACACGCCACGTTCATGTCAAAACCATAACCGTCGATGCCCAGCGCATCCTGCACTTCCACCGCCATGGCCGGGTAGGCACGCTGCATATTGCTGCAAGCGACCAGCACCATGTCGATGTCGGCCGGCGTGCGGCCGGCGCGGGCCAGCGCATCGCGCGCGGCTGCCACGGCCATTTCCGCCTGCAAGGACAGTTCGTCATCGCCCCGTTCCGCAATGCGCGAGACCATGCGGGCCGGATCGAGGATGCCTTCCTTTTCCATCACGAAGCGCGATTTGATGCCGGATGCCTTTTCGATGAAGGCCACGCTCGACAGGTCCAGCGCCGTCACCTCGCCCGTGGCGATCGCGTCGGGATGATCGGCATTGAATTTTTCTGCGTAGGCATTGAAGCAGGTGACCAGTTCTTCGTTGGAGATCGAAAATGGCGGCGTGTACAGTCCGGTGCCGCTGATGACGACTTGTTTCATGGTTAAACTTTCAAATTTGGCAATCGGCGCGCTGCCGATAAGTGAAGCAAATTTTACACAAACGGACTCGACTGTAGAGAGTTTCGTGTTGCGGAGGAGGGGGAAGTGTGGCGGAAGATTGATTTTTGTCGCGTGGACCGGTGATCGGGGGGCATTGCGCCCCCCCGCTGTGCTGTCGGCGCTGCTGCTTACTTCTTCTGTTCTTTCTTGACGTCGGCTTGCACCACCACCGGTTCGGCTTTGGCCAGTTGCACCGGTAAACCCTTCAGGTGGTTCAGCGCCTGGTGCAGCTGGAAATCATCCTTGCTGCCAAATTCCAGCGGCTTGCGGGTTTTTTCCAGGGCGATGATGCGCAATTGCTCTTCCATCTCGTCATTGACGGGGGCGGCCTTGGCACCGTTGTTGGCGCTGCCTTGGTCGCGGTCGTTGCTCAGGTGCTTGGAGAGGTCCGCTTCACGGATGCGCAAGCCGTTCAAGCCGTCGCCGTCCGCATTTTCATCGACCAGCAAGTCGGGCATGATCCCCTTGGCCTGGATCGAGCGGCCGTTCGGCGTGTAGTAGCGGGCCGTCGTCAGCTTGACGGCCGTGTCGGCGGTCAGCTGGCGGATGGTTTGCACGGAACCCTTGCCAAAGGTTTGCGTGCCGATGATGGTGGCGCGCTTGTAATCCTGCAGGGCGCCGGCGACGATTTCCGAGGCCGAGGCCGAGCCTGTGTTGACCAGCACCACCAGCGGCACTTTTTTGATGGCTGCCGGCAATTTTGCCAGCGCATCGCTTTCCGAGCGGAAGGTATAGTATTCGGCGCGGCCGTAGAACACCTGTTTTGAATCGGGCAGCTGGCCATTCGTCGAGACGATGGCCGCGTCCTTCGGCAGGAAGGCGGCCGAGACGCCGATGGCGCCCTGCAGCACACCGCCCGGATCGTTGCGCAGGTCGAGCACCATGCCCTTGAGGTCCGGGTCTTGCTGGTACAGGGCCGTGATCTGCGCGGCCATGTCGTCGACGGTCGGTTCCTGGAATTGCGACACGCGCAGCCAGGCGTAGCCCGGCTCGACCATCTTCGCCTTCACGCTCTTTTGATGGATTTCCTCGCGCGTGATGGTGAAGGCCAGCGGCTGCGGTTCATCCTTGCGGGCAATGGTCAGCGACACCTTGGTGCCCGGTTCGCCGCGCATGCGCTTGACGTTGTCGTCCAGGCTGACGCCTTTCACGGGCTGGCCATCGAGGCGGGTAATCAAATCGCCAGCCTTGATGCCGGCGCGGTAGGCGGGCGAATCCTCGATGGGTGAGACGATCTTGATGTAGCCGTCTTCGCTCAGGCCGATTTCAATGCCCAGGCCGACAAACTTGCCTTCGGAACCTTCGCGCAGCTCGGCGTAGGCTTTCTTGTCCAGGTAGGCGGAATGGGGGTCGAGCGAGGCGACCATGCCGGAAATGGCGTCTTCCAGCAGTTTCTTGTCTTCCACCGGCTCGACGTAATCGGACTTGATCAGGCCAAACACATCGGCCAGCTGGCGCAACTCTTCCAGCGGCAAGGGCGGCTCGACGGTTTTTTGCGCCATGGCTGAAAATTGCAGCGACACGGCGACGCCGGCCACCACGCCCAGGCCGATCAAGCCGGTATTTTTGAGTTTGCCCATCATTGCACCTTTGCAGCTAGCGTGTCTTGCACAAGCGCCAGTCCCCGTGGAGCGGCGCTTTCCTGAAAGTATAGACCTGAATCTCTGCCGGCGTGGGACGGCCATGGAAAAAGCGTGCCTGGGTCCAGTCTACGCGCGAAAACGGGGCTTTCAGCTTGCCAAATGTTGCGGCTTTGTATGCGATGTATAGTTCATCTTGAGGGGAGTAAGCATTTGTAAGAGTCGAAAAAAAGCGTGTGCGGCGGCCCTATAGTGGATTCGCATTCTCGACCCGAAGTGGTTTTGCCTGCGTCTGCGGACGCAGGCTTTTTTTTATCCGCGGGCTCAGGCTCATTTAGACTGGAGCTTCTTCTTTCCCCGCAGATAAAAAAATGTTAACTGATTTGCAGGCACGTGTCTCGCTCACAGCGCTGATTGAAAAGTATCTGAAGGGGCGGCATCCTGATGTCGACCTGCTGACCGACATCGTTCAGGATCCGTCACGGCAAGTGCCGATTAGGGGTGTGCTCGAAGATATCGGGCAGTGCAACAACATGCAGTTCACGCAACAGGAGCTGGTGCTGATCGACGACCTGCTCTATCTGTATGGATAAACGCGCCATGCGTTTTTCCAGGCCACGCCATGCTCGCCGGCCTGGACAATGAAAGCCCCTTGAGCCTGGTCGAACTGAGCGGCGATCCCGGGACAGTCCGGGGGCAAGGATGGCCAAACGGCATGGTCGCGTGCTACATTCCTGCAGCGCCTGGCGCGGCGGGCTATCCGCCCGCAGCTATCTGCCCGGTCTTTTTGACATGCCCCATAAGGACAATCCGTGAATCGCTATCTCTTGAGCAGTCTGACCCTGACCCTGTTGGCTGCGTTTGCCCATGCCGCCGAACCCGTATCCGCCGCATCCTCCGTGACCGCACCGAGCGTGGCGCCCGGCGTCGCACCTACCGCACCTGCCGCTGCTGGCGTCGTTTCCGGCATCGATGTGCAGTACATCGACCCTGCGGTCAGAGTGCAGGACGACTTTTTCACCCATTTGAACGGCAAGTGGCTGGCCACGGCCGAGATCCCTGCCGACAAGTCGAGCTGGGGTTCGTTCGCCAAGCTGCGCGATGACACCACGCCACAGTTGCGCGGCATCATCGAGTCCACGCAACAGGACAAGCACAAGAAGGCCGGTTCCGAAGCGCAGAAAATCAGCGACATGTACGCCAGTTACATGGATGAAGCCAAGCTCGATGCGCTGGGCACGAAGCCGCTGGCCGGCGAACTGAACCGCATCCGCTCGCTGCGCGACAAGAAGGGCCTGCCCGCCCTGATCGCCCACCTGAGCCAGACGGGTGTGTCGACCCCGTACACCGTCTATGTGGGCCAGGATGCGCGTGCCTCGACGAAATATGCCGCGTATCTGAGCCAGAGCGGCCTGGGCATGCCAGACCGCGACTACTACCTGGAAGCCAAGCAGGCGGGCGTCAAGGAAAAATACCAGGCGCACGTGGAAAAAATGCTGGCCATGGCCGGCGACAAGCACGCCGCCGCCCGCGCCAAGGCTGTCGTTGCCCTGGAAACGGCCTTGGCCGAAGTGCAATGGACCAAGGTCGAGAACCGCGACCCTGTCAAACGCTATAACAAGACCGAGCTTAACAAGCTGAACGACCTGACCCCCGGCTACGATTTGAAAGCGGGCCTGGCTGCCCAGGGCATCGCCAATAAGGTCGATTATGTCATCGTCAATCAGCCGAGCTACCTGGCCGGCTACAACAAGGTGCTGGCCGCCACCGACCTGGACACCCTGAAAGCCTACTTCGAATGGCAGTTGCTGCGTAGCTACGCCAGCTACCTGTCGAAAAACTTCGTCGATGAAAGCTTTGCCTTCTACGGCACGGTGCTCAGCGGCGTGACGGAAAACCAGCCGCGCTGGAAGCGTGGCGTGGGCGCCGTCGAAGTCGTGTTGGGCGAAGCCGTCGGTAAACTGTACGTCGCGCAATATTTCCCGGCAGAACGCAAGGCGCACATGCAGGAACTGGTGAAAAACGTGCTGGCCGCCTACAAGGACAGCATCGACACCTTGGACTGGATGAGCCTTGACACCAAGAAAGAAGCGCAAGCCAAGCTGGCCAAGTTCACGCCGAAGATCGCCTATCCGAACAAATGGCGTGATTATACGAAGCTGCAAATCGTCCAGGGCGACCTGGTTGGCAACATGATGCGCGCAGCGAACTTCGCTTCGGCGCGCCAGGTGGCCAAGCTGGGTAAACCGATCGACCGCGAAGAGTGGGGCATGACGCCGCAAACGGTGAACGCCTATTACAGCTCGACGATGAATGAAATCGTTTTCCCCGCGTCCATCTTGCAGCCGCCATTCTTTGACGCCAACGCGGATGACGCCGTCAACTATGGCGCCATCGGCGCCGTCATCGGCCATGAAATCAGCCACGGCTTCGACGACAAGGGCAGCCAGTCCGATGGCGACGGCAACTTGCGCGACTGGTGGACCCCGGCCGACCGCAAAAACTTTGCCGCCAAGGCCGATGCGCTGACCAAGCAGTACGATGGCTACAGCCCATTGCCTGGCTACAACGTCAATGGCGCGCTGACCCTGGGCGAGAACATCGCCGACAACTCGGGCGTGGCGATTGCGTACAAAGCCTACAAGATCTCGCTGGGCGGCAAGCCGGCCCCCGTGCTCGATGGCTTGACGGGTGACCAGCGTTTCTACATGGGCTTTGGCCAGGTGTGGCGCAGCAAGATGCGCGAAGCGCAGCAGATCGTGCAAATCAAGACCGATCCCCATTCGCCGGGCCAGTACCGCGCGAATGGCACCATGGTCAACCAGCCTGGCTTCTACGAAGCGTTTGGCGTGAAACCGGGCGACAAGATGTATGTCGCCCCGGAAAACCGCGTGATCATCTGGTAAGCCCTGTCTTGATGAAAACGTAATGCTGTAGCAACAAAAGAGACCAACTTGCGTGGTCTTTTTTGCATTTCGGACAAAGTTTTTTCTGTCGTTTCGGCCGGTATGCTACAGTCAAAAACCGGGCCAGAAGCCTTGGGCCTTCTGACCCTTATATTCCACACAATATAATATAGAGGACAACCGTGAATCGTTATTTGTTAAGTGCATTGACCCTGAGTTTGCTGGCTGGCGTGTCCGGCATGGCCGGCGCCGCTGATGCGTCGAAGAAAGCCGCTGCTGCGCCTGCCACTGCCACTGCCACCGCCACGGCCGTCGCGTCTGCGGCGCTGACATCCGGCATCGCCGTCGAATACGTCGATCCCGCCGTGCGCGCGCAGGACGACTTGTTCCAGCACCTGAATGGCAAATGGCTGGCGGAAACCGTCATTCCTGCCGACAAGTCGAGCTGGGGCAGCTTTGCCAAGCTGGCCGACGATACGCAAACGCAGCTGCGCGGCATCGTCGAAGGCGCTAGCGCCGACAAGGCCCGCGCGGCCGGTTCGAATGCGCAGAAAATCGGTGATTTCTACAATAGCTTCATGGATGAAGCCAAGCTGGAAAGCCTGGGCCTGACGCCCTTGAACGCGGAGTTGGCGAAGATCGCCGCACTGCAGGACAAGGCGGAGTTGCCTGCCGTCATCGCGCACTTCAGCAAGCTGGGTGTGACTTCGCCTTACGACTTCGCCATTCATCAGGACGCCAAGGATTCCACTAAATACGTGGCCGACATCGTGCAAAGCGGCTTGGGCTTGCCTGACCGCGATTACTACCTGGAAGCGGGCAAGGCCGATACGCGCGCCAAGTACCTGGCCCACGTGGAAAAAATGCTCAGCTTGGCCGGCGACGCGAACGCAGCCGCAAATGCAAAAGCCATTGTGGCGCTGGAAACGGACCTGGCCAAGGCGCAATGGAGCAATGTGCAGAACCGCGACCCCGTCAAGACCTACAACAAGGTGGAGTTGGCGAAACTGGCCACCGTGGCGCCAGGCTACGACTGGGCCCGCTACCTGAAGGAGACGGGCATCGCCGGCAAGGTCAATTACGTGATCGTCAGCCAGCCCAGCTACCTGAAAGGCTTTGCCGAGATCGCCAACAAGACGCCGCTGGCAACGTGGAAAGCGTATTTCCAATGGCACTTGCTGCACGCCAACGCCGGCTATCTGCCGAAAGCGTATGTCGATGAAAACTTCGCCTTCTATGGCACCACGCTGACGGGCGTGACGGAAATGCGTCCGCGCTGGAAACGCGGCGTGGGCGCCGTCGAAGGCGCGCTGGGCGAAGCCGTGGGCCAGCTGTACGTGGAGCAATATTTCCCGGCCGAGCGTAAGGTGCGCATGGAAGCGCTGGTAAAAAACCTGATGACGGCTTACCAGCAAAGCATCGACAAGCTCGACTGGATGAGCCCCGTCACCAAGAAACAGGCGCAGATCAAGCTGGCCAAGTTCACTACCAAGATCGGCTATCCAAACAAATGGCGCGATTACTCGGGCCTGACGGTGGCGCAGGACGATTTGATCGGCAATATCCAGCGTTCGCACCTGCTCAACTACAACCGCGAATTGAACAAGCTGGGCCAGCCTATCGACCGCGATGAGTGGGGCATGACGCCGCAGACCGTGAACGCCTATTACAACCCGGAACTGAACGAAATCGTCTTCCCGGCCGCCATCCTGCAAGCGCCGTTCTTCGACGCCAACGCGGACGACGCCGTCAACTATGGCGCCATCGGCGGCGTGATCGGCCATGAAATCAGCCACGGCTTCGACGACCAGGGCGCCCAGTACGACGGCGACGGCAATCTGCGCGACTGGTGGACCAAGGCCGACCATAAAAATTTCGCCAAGAAGACCAAGCAGTTGGTGGCGCAGTACAACGGCTTTAGCCCCGTCAAGGGCCACTTCGTCAACGGCGAACTGACCCTGGGCGAGAACATCGCCGACAATTCCGGCGTGGCGATCGCCTACAAAGCGTACAAATTGTCGCTGAATGGCAAGAAAGCGCCCGTCATCGACGGTTTCACGGGCGAACAGCGCTTCTACGCGGGCTTTGCCCAAGTATGGCGCATGAAGATGCGCGAAGCGCAGCAACTGGTCTTGCTGAAAACGGACCCGCATTCGCCAGGCCAGTTCCGCGCCAACGGCACCATGCGTAACCAGCCCGGCTTTTACCAGGCCTTCGACGTAAAACCGGGCGACAAGATGTATCTGCCACCGAAAGACCGCGTCATCATGTGGTAAGGCTGCTGTTCAAGGCCTAAGTTGCCAGCCGCCCCGCGCAAGCCGGGCGGCTTTTTTTGCGCCCGACATGGGCGTGCTATCGCGGAAGCAAGCTAAGCACAATGAGGGAAGTGTTGCGCGCGTCGGTGGCGATTTTCCTTGCTCGTTGACAACGAAGATTGAAGCGCCTATATCTGGATGAAAACAATCATAAACCTGTGTAGCGCCCCGTGTGTCATCAAAAAGGAAACATTGTGAGAGACATATTCCGTACCAGCCAAGCCCGTTTTATCACCATGTTCAGCCTTGTTTTTGTGGTGCTGCTGGTCATGACCTTGGCTGTCATCCATTTTTTCGTCACGCCGGATCTGAAACGTACCGAAGGCATGGTGGTCGGTTTTGATGTCAGCAAAATTTCCACCAGGATTACCGAGCAGTTGCGGCAGGTGGAGGCGCAGCAGCGCAGCATCACCCAGACGGTGGCGCTGATGGACAGTGCGGCAATCGACGTCCTGCTGCCGGGACTGGTCGACCAGTATTCCGACCCGAATGTGTTTGGCGGCGGCATCTGGCCGCTGCCGAAAAAGCGCGATCCCGAACGCGACAAGTTCAGCACCTTTTATGCCCGCGACGCTTCCAACAAACTGGTTGTCAACACCCACTGGAATTCGCCGGAGTCGTTGAAGTACTTCGAGCAGAGCTGGTATCTGGGCGGGCTCAAGTCGGCCAAGGGGCATTGCGATTGGGCCAAGGCCTACAAGGACGACGCCAGTGCGCAGCCGCGCACCAACTGCGCCATGCCGATCTACAAGGATAACGAGCTGTACGGCGTTTCCACCATCGATGTCACGCTGGGTTTCTTCAACCGCCTGGTGGCCGACATGGAGACAGCGATCCACGGCCAGATACTGATCGTCGAGCGTGACGGCAAGATCATCAGCAACAGTACTTATATCAAGGACGAAATCGTACTCAAGAAAGTCGAGGATCTGGCGTCCAGCTCGCCGATGGTGGCGGAAATCGGCCGCCTGCTGCCCAAGTTGGACGCGCAGGGCGTGGCGGAATCGGAATATCGCAGCGACGGCACGCCTCACACCTTGTTCCTGAAGGCGATACCGGGCAGTCCGTGGGTATTGGCGACCGGTTTGCCGACCAGCCAGCTGACCGAGCAAAGCGATCGCATCCTGGGCAAGCTGGGCATGGTGCAGATCCCCATCGCCTTGCTGCTGCTGGCCATGTTCATCGGCATCATCCGCCTGTTCATGGGGCGCCTGGGTGTTCTTAAGAGCAATATCGACGCCCTGTCGGCCGGCGACGCGGACCTGACGCGGCGCCTGCCGGGCGGCGGCGGCAGCGAGTTCAACGATGTGGCCGGCAGCTTCAACGCCTTCATCGAACGGCTGCAGCAGATGATGCGCGAAATCGGCCGCAGCACTGGCTCCATCGCGCTGGCCTCGCGTGAAATCGCCAGCGGCAACCAGGATCTGTCGGCCCGCACCGAAAGCCAGGCCAGCGCGCTCGAGCAGACCGCCGCGTCGATGGAGGAGTTGACCGGCACCGTCAGGCAGAACGTCAGCAGCGGCCAGGAGGCCAACCGGCTGGCGCTGGACGCCTCGAAGGTGGCGGCGCGGGGCGGCGTGGTGGTGACGCAGGTGGTTGAGACGATGGGCGCGATTGAACGTTCATCGAAGAAAATCGCCGACATTATCAGCGTCATCGACGGGATCGCGTTCCAGACCAATATCCTGGCGTTGAACGCGGCCGTCGAGGCGGCCCGGGCCGGCGAACAAGGCCGCGGCTTTGCCGTGGTGGCATCCGAGGTGCGCAACCTGGCGCACCGCTCGGCCACGGCGGCCAAGGAAATCGGCGCGCTGATCGTCGAATCGGTGCACAACGTTGACGCCGGCACCAAGCTGGTCGACCAGGCTGGCGCCACCATGCACGAGATCGTCGCCGGCACCGATAAGGTCGCCAACATCATCGGTGAGATCCTGCTGGCCAGCCAGGAGCAGGAAACGGGCATCGGCCAAGTCAACCAGGCCATCGTCCAGCTCGACGACAACACCCAGCAAAATGCCGCGCTGGTGGAGCAGGCAGCGGCGGCAGCCCATTCGATGCAGGAGCAGACCGGCAAGCTTGAACAGATCATCGGCGCATTCAAGCTGTAGCGCGCGGCGCGAACGCACATGAAAAAGCCGCCCAGTTCTATTCAACTGGGCGGCTTTTTTACATCCGAAGCAACTCTGGGGCCGCTTCAACGCGCCGCTAGACGCGGCCTCGCGCTTATTTCTTGGCTTCTTCCGCTGGCGCGCCAGCGCCGTCAGTGGCCGCGGCCGGTGCCGGCACTTCTGGTTCCTTGAACTTGCCGCCCGAAGCGTTGGCAATGTAGACGACGGCGCGCGCCACTTCTACATCGTCGAGGTCGGGATTGCCACCCTTGGCCGGCATTGCGCGCAAGCCTTCAATGGCGTGTTTCAGGACCGTATCGTAGCCCTGGGCCAGGCGGGCCGACCAGCCGCCCGCATCACCAAATTTCGGTGCACCGGCCACGCCGGCGCCATGGCAAGCCACGCAGGTCGCCGTGTAGACAGCTTCGCCGCTTTGCAGCACCTTCGGACCGCTGGCATCCTTGAAGGTAAAGCCGGCGTTGGCGACGGGGCTCAAGCGCTCGGCAATGGCTTCCGGCGACTGGCTGTCCGTACCGGCGCCCGTCAGTTTTTGCGCCGTGACGAACTGCACCAGCAAGATGATGCCGATGACGGTGACGAGGAAGAAGCCAGCTACGGCGGCAAGCAATTGTTTAGGCGTTTTGATCGCTGATTGTTGTTCGTTATGTGCGTCGCTCATGATGTCCTTAGTCCAGATTTGAAACTGATGGCCGTGTAAGGTAGCATTTTTTACATGCTTGGATGCAAACCTTTATGAAACCCACAATTATAGGCACAAAAATTGAGCAGTGACATGCAATTGCCAGTGATACGACAGTTTCCGTAGACGTAGGTAAAGAAAAACGGTATCCTTCGCATCACTTCAGAAATTCCCCCTACGCGGCTGTAGCTCAGTGGATAGAGTATTGGCCTCCGAAGCCAAGGGTCGTGGGTTCGATCCCCGCCAGCCGCACCATACAAATCAAGTCTCCAGTTTTATCCAGCCGGCATTGCCATGCGGCTGCATGCTGTATCCCACTATTACTTCAGCAAGCCTGGCATGGTCTGTATCGCTGCTTGCCGGCTTGTCAGGGATGCCACTTCTTGGTGCATTGCCCTCCCGAAAACGCCCCAGGCGCCCCTACCGTTGTCGCTTTGCAATCTCCAAAGTGTTCCAGCCGCCGATATCAAAATTGATATCGAAACTGTGGAAAAATTGATTGGAGAGATTATCGTCCAGCCTCTAAGATAAACGCCGAGCATGCGAACGACATGCAAGCGGCATAACAATATCAATACAATATCTGGAGATTCTTGATGCGCAACGCCACCGGTCCGCTCACGGCCACTTCCCCTCGTCCATTCACCTTGAAGGCAGCCGTTGCGGCATTGGCCGGTATTGGCCTGCTGAGCTCGGCTTCGGTATGGGCGCAGGATGCGGTGGCGGCGGACGCCAGTGCCGAGCCTGCCGCAGAAGTGTCGGTCGTGACCGTCAGCGGCGTGCGCCGCGCGGCGCAAAATTCGCAGCAGATCAAGATGCGCTCGGACCAGGTCATCGATTCCATCGTGGCCGACGACATCGGCAAATTCCCGGATAACAACGTGGCCGAGACCTTGGCGCGCATTTCCGGCATCCAGATCCGCCGCGATTCGGGCGAAGCCAGCGCCGTCATGATCCGTGGCTTGCGCGATGTCACGACCCTGCTCAACGGCCGCGAATTGTTTACCACCACGGGCCGCTACGTCAACCTGGCCGACATTCCCGCCACCATGCTGCAGCGCGTGGACGTGTACAAATCGCAGGGCGCGGACCAGGTCGAAGGCGGCGTGGCCGGTATCATCGACGTGCGCACCAACCGCCCGTTCGACTTCAAGCAATTTACGGCCAGCGTGAACACGCGCGCCGTCTACAGCGACAAATCCAAGGCCACCGACCCGAACATCAGCGGCATGGTGGCTAACCGCTGGAAGACGGGCATCGGCGAAGTGGGCGCGCTGCTGGGCTTGTCGCAGCAGCAGCACCGCTACCATGAAGAACGCGCGTTCAATACGGCGCCCGTGGATAAAGGTTTCCTGTCGCCGGGCTTGACGGGGCCGGACCAGGTGGGCTTGTTGCCGATCAAGGGCGACCGCCGCCGCAGCACCGCCAATGCCGCGCTGCAATGGCGTCCGAACGCCGACGTCGAACTGTACGCCGAAGGCATGGCCACGCGCTTTCTGCTCGACGCCGAATCCGATTACTTTGTCGGCTTGCCATGGTGGGGCACGCCCGTGTCGGCGACCAAGATTCCCGGCACCGACCAGCTGCAAACGCTCGCTTCCACCAACGTCAACACCATCATGTCGACGCAGGCGAACAAGAACCAGACCAAGACGCATCAGTTTGCCGTGGGCGGCTTGTGGGATATCAACCCGGAATGGCGTTTCACGTCTGAAGTGGCCAGCACCAAGAGCAGCTATACCTGGCGCAATCCGATTCTCGACGCCATCACTGTCGTGCCGAATGCCCGCATCAATACCAACCAGAACGGCACCTTGCACGTCGATTACACAGGTATCGACTTGCAAGACCCGTCGAATTACTATCTGAAGGGCTTTTTCGACCGCTACGGCCGGGATCAAGGCAGCTCGAACGATGTGCGCGCCGACCTGGCGTACACGCCGAGTGCCGGCGGCATCTTCAAGGAAATCAGCGTCGGCGTGCGCGGCGTGAAACGCGAAGCCGAATCGATCAAGAGTTTCGAGGGCAATGCGGAAGCACCGGACGTGTCCGGTGCCGCGTTTCCGTTCAGCCGCCAGAGCATGACCTCGATTCCAGGCCTCAATTGCCTGTCGGAACCGATGTCCAGCGGCGGCCCCGACTATGGCTTGAAACAGTGGTATACGCCATGCGCCAGCTTCCTGCTCAATAACACAGGCGCCTTGCGCCAAGCCGTCACGGGCAGCAGCGCGGCGCGCGCGATGGACCCGGGCTCCTTCTTCAAGGATACGGAAAAGACATATTCCATCTATACCAAGGCGAAGATCGCCTTCAAGCTGGGCGCCTACCCCGTCGACGGCACTGTGGGCGTGCGCGTGGTGCGTACCGAGCAAAGCTTGCAAGGCAACAGTTCGCAAGATGGCGTCTACACGCCCGTCATCAGCGACACGGCCAGCACCGATGTGCTGCCGAGCGTGGCCCTGAAAATCAAGCTGCGCGCCGACCTGGTCGGCCGCTTCGCGGCGGGCCGGACCATCAGCCGCCCCGGCTTTACCCAACTCAATCCTGGCGTGGCCCTGGTCAATTCGACGGAAACGGTGAAGGCGACGGGCGCGGGCGGCAATCCGAACTTGAAACCGGTGACGGGCGACAATGTCGACGCCGCACTGGAATGGTATTTCGCCCCGGCCGGTTCCGTGACGGCCACCGTGTTCCACCACAAGTTCGACGGTTATATCCAGCAGCGCATTGCCAGCGAAACCATCGCCGGCAAGACCTATGACGTGGACCGCCCGTACAACACGGCTGCCGGCAAGCTGCAGGGACTGGAAATTGGCTATCAGCAGTTTTATGACGGCTTGCCGGGTTTGTTGAGCGGCCTGGGCTTGCAAGCGAACGGCACCTACATGAGCGGCACGACCGACGATGAGACGGGCAGCCATGCCATCACGGGCGTGTCGCGCTATGCCTATAACCTGGTGTTGCTGTACGAAAAAGACGCGTGGTCGGGCCGCCTGGCCTACAACTGGCGCTCAAAATTTATCGACAGCTACAACCAGGGCGGCCCCGGCCTGGACTTGAAAGTGGCGGCCACGGCCCAGCTCGACGGTTCGCTGTCATACAAGATCAATGACCAGTTCACGGTGACCTTCGATGGGAATAACTTGCTCGACACCAAGTTCAAGGATTACTGGAACGAGCCGGGCGTGTATGCGCGCGATACGCGCCGCTATGACCGGACGGTAGGGTTATCACTGCGCTGGAAAATGTAAGTTGATCGCAGAGTAAAAAAATCAAGGGCGTTGTATGGTGTCGGCCGGCAGCGCCCCTGTCAGTTGGGCAGTCAGACACGATTCATCATCAAAAGAATGGACGGAAAGCATGGAGACGCAAAAATTATCCACCGTTGAAAAGGTCGGCTTCGGCGCCGGCGACATGGCGCTCAATGTCGTCATCTCGTCGATGATGTTGATCATCACCTTTTTCTATACCGATATCTATGGCTTGAAAACCACCGACCTGGCCCTGCTGTTCGTGGCCGTGAAAGTCATCGGTGCCATCGCCGACCTGGTCATGGGTCAGATTACCGATCGCTATAGCTTTGCCTCGGGCCGCTACCGCCCGTATCTGCTGTGGCTGGCCGTGCCGTATGGCGTCAGCGTCTTCTTTGTCTTCAGCACGCCCGAGTGGCAGTATGACGCCAAGCTGATCTGGGCATATTCGACGTATATTCTGATGACCATCATGACGGCCGGCGTGGGCATCCCGTATATTTCCCTGATCAGCGGCTTGACCAGCGACCCGCAGGACCGCCTGTCGGCCAACGGTTACCGCCTGTTCTTCGCCAAGATCGGTGCCTTCATGGTGACTATCGTCGTGCCGATTTTGTCGCAGCGCTGGGGCGGCGGCAACCCGGCCGTCGGCTACCAGGCGGCCATGGCCGTGATGGCCGTCATGGGCGTGGCCCTGTTCCTGTTCTGCTATTTCTCCACCACCGAAAGAGTCGTGCACGTGGTGGAAAAGCAGTCGTTGCTGGAACAATTGAAAGTGCTGCTGCAGAACGATCAGTGGCTGGTGCTATGCGGCGTATGCGTCACGGGCACTATCGGCTACGTGGTGCGCGGTTCCGTCGCCATTTATTACGCGAAATACTATCTGGGCGGCAGCACGGAAACGGTGGCCGCCTTCCTCACCACGGGCGTGGTGGCCGCCATCCTGGCCATGATCGCCTCGACCTGGATCACCAAGTTTTACTGCAAGGTAAAGCTGTTCCGCTACACGCAGATCGGCGTGGCGCTGATCAGCCTGGCGATCTATTTCTTTGTGAAGCCGAGCGACACCGTGCTGGCCTTCGCCCTGTATTTCCTGCTGTCCTTCGTGGTGGACTTACACGCACCCGTATTCTGGTCGGCCATCGCGGAAACCATTGATTATGGTCAAGTGAAGACGGGCAAGCGCGTCTCCGGCTTCGCCTTTGGCGGCATTTCTGTCTGCCAGAAGGCGGGCATGGCGGTGGCGGGCGGCCTGGTGGGTGTGCTGCTGTCATATTTCGACTACCAGCCCAACCATGAGCAAACGCAATTCGCCCTCAACGGCATCGCCCTGATGCTGTCGATCATCCCCGGTTTCTTCCACTTGCTGATGGGTTTGCTGATGTTCAAGTACCGCATCAGCGATGAGTACTACAGCGGCGTCAAGTCAGAAATGCACAAGCGTGGTTTTGTCGCTGCGTAAGAATAATTGAATGGAGTAAACAACATGGCTGAAGTCTTGAAACCGTTGATCGAACAACGTGCCGACCCGCATATCTACCGCCACAGCGACGGCTACTACTACTTTACGGCTTCCGTGCCGCAGTACGACCGCATCGAACTGCGCCGTGCCGACAGCATCGCCGAGCTGGCGGATGCGCCAACGGTCGATGTGTGGCACAAGCCGGAAACGGGGCCGTACAGCGAACTGGTGTGGGCGCCGGAGCTGCACTTCAACCAAGGCGCCTGGTATGTGTATTTCGCCGCCGCACCGAGCCGCGAAATCAAAGATAAATTGTTTCAGCACCGCATGTATGCAATCCGCAATACCAACGCCAACCCGCTCGAAGGCGAGTGGGAATTCATGGGGCAGATCGACACGGGCATCGACACCTTTTGCCTGGACGCCACCACGTTCGAGCACGACGGCGTGCTGTACTACCTGTGGGCGCAGAAAGATGTCGCCATCGAGGGCAATTCGAACCTGTACATCGCGCCAATGGTCACGCCGTGGCAGCTGGCCGGCCCGCCCGTGATGCTGAGCAAACCGGAATTCAACTGGGAAATTCGCGGCTTCTGGGTCAACGAAGGCCCGTCCGTGCTGAAACGCAATGGCAAGATATTCATCAGCTATTCGGCCAGCGCCACCGATGAAAACTATGCGATGGGCCTGCTGTGGGCCGATGACACGGCTGACTTGCTCGACCCGTTCTCGTGGACGAAGTCGCCCGAGCCCGTGTTTGCTACCTGCTACGAGCACGCCATCTACGGCCCCGGCCACAACAGCTTTACCACGGGCGACGATGGCGACGGCGTATTGCTGGTGTACCATGCCCGCACCTATACGGAAATCGTCGGCGACCCGCTGTGGAACCCGGATCGCCACACGTTTGTCAAACCGCTGCGCTGGGATGCGCAAGGCATGCCCGTGTTTGGCCGCTCATCGACCCTGTAACATTCCGGACCCGACGCCATGATCCCAGTTGATTCTGTTTCAGTGACGCAAGCGCCGTTCGGCATCTTGCCCGATGGCCAGCAAGTTAGCGTATTTACCCTGACGAACCGCCAGGGCATGCGAGTCAAGGTGCTCGACTTTGGCGCCATCATCAGCGAAATCCACGTGCCGGACCGCGACGGCATTTTTGCCGACGTGGTGCTGGGATTCGAGCACATCGAGCCGTATTTGCACAACAGCGCTTTCCTGGGCGCTGTCATCGGGCGCTTCGGCAACCGTATCGCGCAGGGGCGTTTCAGTCTGGATGGCAAGAATTACCAGCTGGCCGTCAATAATGCGCCCAATCACTTGCATGGTGGAAACCAGGGTTTTCACCAAGTCATGTGGCAGGCCGAGCCGTTCACCAGGAACGATGCCGTGGGCGTGACGTTGACGCGCAGCAGCCCGCACGGCGAAGATGGTTATCCGGGCCAGCTGGACGTCACCGTCGTGTACGAACTGGACAACGACAACGCCCTGAGCCTGCGCTACCACGCCGTGGCGGACCAGGCCACGCCTGTCAACCTGACCAACCACAGCTATTTCAATCTGGCGGGGCAGGGCACTATCCTCGGCCACGCGCTGTCGATCAACGCGGACCGCTACCTGCCCGTCGATGCCGGCTCCATCCCCACGGGCGAACTGGCGGACGTGTCCGGCACGCCATTCGACTTGCGCCAAAGCACTGTCATCGGCGATAGCATCGCCCTGCCGCATGAACAGATCCGCATCGGCTGCGGCTACGACCATAACTTTGTGCTGAATCAAAAGCCGGGGCACTTGCTGAACCTGGCCGCCACCGTGCGCGATCCCGCTTCGGGACGGGTGATGCAGGTGTACACGCAGGAACCGGGCATTCAGTTTTATTCGGGTAACTTCCTCGATGGCAGCCAGCACGGCAAGCATGGCCCCATCCACCATCGCGGCGCACTGTGCCTGGAAACCCAGCATTTCCCGGATGCGCCGAACCAGTCGCACTTCCCCAGTACCATTTTGCGCCCGGGTCAGGTGTATCAGACGCAAACCGTGTACCGCTTTTCCGCCGAGTAGGCACCCCAGCCAAAACAGCCCACGCCCTGCCGCCACGCGCCCGCAGGGCGTTTTCATTGGGGCATAGCAATATCGTTTTCGATATCGGAACGCATTAAAAATTGATTGGAAAGGCATGGCAGGATTCTTTAGTATTCCAACATCGCTGCCCGGGCCGACGACATTAGATCCGGCATGGCACAACCAGGAGAATGGCATGTCTGAGACAAAAAAGAAGGTTGCCCTGCGCTCGGCCGAGTGGTTCGGCTCGCAGGACAAGAACGGCTTCATGTACCGCAGCTGGATGAAAAACCAGGGCATACCTGACCACGAGTTTCACGGCAAGCCCATCATCGGCATCTGCAATACCTGGTCCGAACTGACCCCCTGCAACGCGCATTTCCGCCAGTTGGCCGAACACGTCAAGCGCGGCATCCTGGAAGCGGGCGGTTTCCCCGTGGAATTCCCCGTCTTCTCGAACGGCGAATCGAATCTGCGTCCTACCGCCATGCTGACGCGCAACTTGGCCTCGATGGATGTGGAAGAATCGATCCGCGGCAACCCGATGGACGCCGTCGTGCTGCTGGTCGGCTGCGACAAGACCACGCCGGCGCTGCTGATGGGCGCGGCCAGCGTCGACATTCCCACCATCGTCGTCAGCGGCGGCCCCATGCTGAACGGCAAGCTCAACGGCAAGGACATCGGTTCCGGCACGGCCGTATGGCAGTTGCACGAGCAGATGAAGGCCGGATCGATCACCTTGCACCAGTTCATGTCGGCCGAATCGGGCATGTCGCGCTCGGCCGGTACCTGCAACACCATGGGTACGGCCTCGACGATGGCCAGCATGGCTGAAGCGCTGGGCACCTCCCTGCCGCACAATGCCGCCATTCCCGCCGTCGATTCGCGCCGCTACGTGCTGGCGCACATGTCGGGCATCCGCATTGTTGAAATGGTGCACGAAGACCTGCGCCTGTCGAAAGTGCTGACGCGCGCAGCGTTTGAAAACGCCATCAAGGTCAATGCCGCCATCGGCGGCTCGACCAATGCCGTGATCCACTTGAAAGCGATTGCCGGGCGCATCGGCGTACCCCTGGAGTTGGAAGACTGGACCAAGGTCGGGCGTGGCACGCCGACCATCGTCGACTTGCTGCCCTCGGGCCGTTTCCTGATGGAAGAGTTTTACTATGCGGGCGGCTTGCCGGCCGTCATACGCCGCCTGGGCGAAGGCGACTTGCTGCCGCACAAGAATGCCTTGACCGTCAACGGCAAGTCGCTCTGGGACAACTGCGTTGAAGCGCCGATCTACAACGATGAAGTGGTGCGTAAGCTGGACAACCCGCTGCTGGCCGATGGCGGCATCTGCGTGCTGCGCGGCAACCTGGCACCGCGCGGCGCCGTGCTGAAACCGTCAGCCGCCTCGCCGCACCTGATGCAGCACCGCGGCAAGGCCGTCGTCTTCGAGGATTTCGAACACTATAAATCGCGCATCCTCGATCCCGACCTCGATGTCGACGCGAACTCCGTGCTGGTCATGAAAAATTGCGGCCCGAAAGGCTACCCGGGCATGGCTGAAGTGGGCAATATGGGCTTGCCGCCGAAACTGCTGGCGCAAGGCATCACCGACATGGTGCGCATCTCGGACGCGCGCATGAGCGGCACCGCCTACGGCACCGTCGTGCTGCATGTGGCGCCGGAAGCCATGGCGGGCGGCCCGCTGGGCATCGTGCGCGATGGCGACATGATCGCCCTTGATTGCCACAACGGCAGCCTGAACATCGACATCAGCGATGCGGAAATCGCCGAGCGCCTGGCGGTCCGCGAGCTGGGCAGTGCGCCCGGGCCGAAGAGCGGCTACCAGCAGTTGTATATCGAACACGTGTTGCAAGCCGACGAAGGCTGCGATTTCGACTTCCTGGTCGGCAATCGCGGTTCCGCCGTGCCGCGCCACTCACATTAAGCGGAGATTCTCATGCTGTTGCTGCAATTTACGAATGAACACGGCGGCCGTCTGGTCGGCCTGCTGCAAGACGACCAGATCCGCGTCATCGAAGGCTACAACACGACGTATGCGCTGGCGCAAGACGCCATCCGCAAAAAGGTCAGTCTGGCCGAACTGGTGGACGCCACCGTCGGCAACACCACGCATTGGTATGCGGACGTGGCCAGTAGCGGCCGCCTGCTGGCGCCGCTCGACCATGCGGACGAAGCGCATTGCTACGTGACGGGCACGGGCTTGACCCATCTGGGCAGCGCCGGCGCGCGCGACGCCATGCACAAGAAAATCGGCGGCGACGCGGAGTCCTTGAGCGACTCCATGAAAATGTTTCGCCTGGGCGTGGAAGGCGGCAAGCCGGCTGACGGCACGGCCGGTGCCCAGCCCGAGTGGTTTTACAAGGGCGACGGCTCCATCGTGCGCGCTGGCGGCCAGCCGCTGCGCATGCCGGACTTTGCCCTCGATGGCGGCGAAGAGCCGGAAATCGCCGGCCTGTACGTGATCGGCGACGACGCTCAGCCCTACCGCGTCGGCTATGCCATTGGCAATGAATTCTCGGACCACATCACGGAACGCCAGAACTATCTGTACCTAGCCCACTCGAAGCTGCGCATGTGCAGCGTCGGTCCGGCCCTGCTGGTGGGCGAATTGCCCGCGCACATCGCCGGTACCTCGCGCGTGCTCGACGGGTCCGGCAAGGTGCGCTGGGAAAAGGCCTTTGTCAGCGGCGAAGACAATATGTCGCACACGATTGCCAACCTGGAACACCATCACTTCAAGTATCCGCTGTTCAAGCGCCCTGGCGACGTGCACGTGCATTTCTTCGGCACGGCTACCTTGAGCTTTGCCGATGGCGTGAGCGTGGCGCCGGGCGAAACCTTTGAAATCGAAGCGCCGGCCTTTGGCCCTGCCTTGCGCAACCGCCTCGACGTCTTCCCAACCGCATTTGCGAAAGTGAGCACATTATGAGTTTCAATATCACCGGTGATGCATTGATCGGCGGCGTCGCCGTCAAGGGCAATGGCGGCTCCTTCGAAGCCTGGGACCCGGCCGCGCGCGCGCACATCGCGCCGGCCTTCCACATGGTGGACGTGGCGCAAATCGACGCGGCGTGCCGTCTGGCACAGGCCGCCTTCGACCCCTTCCGCGCCACCACGGATGCGCAACGCGCCGATTTTTTAGAGACCATCGCCGCGCAAATCCTCGAACTGGGCGACGAGCTGATCGTGCGCGCCATGACGGAAAGCGGCTTGCCGCGCGCGCGCCTGGAAGGCGAACGTGGCCGCACCGTGGGTCAATTGCATCTGTTCGCCGGCTTGCTGCGCGAAGGATCGTGGACCGATGCGCGCATCGATTCGGCGTTGCCGGAACGCACGCCGCCGCGTCCAGACTTGCGTTTGCGCATGATCGGCCTGGGCCCCGTCGCCGTGTTTGCGGCCAGTAACTTCCCGCTGGCCTTTTCCGTGGCTGGTGGCGATACGGCCTCGGCGCTGGCCGCCGGCTGCCCCGTCGTGCTGAAAGCTCATTCGGCCCACCCGGGCACGTCGGAGCTGGTGGCGCGCGCCATCGTCAAAGCCATCGAGATTTGCCAGCTGCCGACCGGCGTGTTCGCCTTGCTGACGGGCACGGGCAACGGCATCGGCCAGGCTTTGGTGGCGCATCCGGCCATCCAGGCCGTGGGTTTTACCGGTTCGCGTTCGGGCGGCATCGCCCTGATGAAGGTGGCGGCAGAACGTGCGCAACCGATACCTGTATATGCTGAAATGAGCAGCATCAACCCCGTGTTTGTGCTGCCGCAAGCCTTGGCTGCCCGTGGCGCGGTGATTGCCAGCGGTTTTGCCGCCTCGCTGACGATGGGCGTGGGCCAGTTCTGCACCAATCCCGGCCTCGTGCTGGGCCTGGAAGGGGCCGACTTCACGGCATTTGCCGCCGCTGCCGCCGAAGCGCTGGCGCCGGCGCCTGCCGCCACCATGTTGACGGCCGGCATCGCCAGCAGCTATGCCAAGGGTGTTGCCGCCCTGGCGCAGCACGCCGATGTGACGCCGCTGGTGCAAAACACGGGCGATGAAGGCAAGGGCGCCGCCGCCCTGTTCGTCACTTCGGGCGAGGCGTTTTTGGCCAGGCACGACCTGCGTGACGAAGTCTTCGGTCCCGCCTCCTTGCTGGTGGCTTGCCGCGACATGGAACAATTGCTGGCGATCACGGAAAGCCTGGAAGGCCAGCTGACGGCCACCCTGCAAATGGATGCGGGCGACCTGGAAGACGCGCGCCGTTTGCTGCCCGTGCTGGAACGCCGCGTGGGCCGCATCCTGGCCAACGGTTTCCCGACCGGTGTGGAAGTGTCGACGGCCATGGTGCACGGCGGTCCGTTCCCGGCTACGTCGGATGGCCGTAGCACGTCCGTGGGCACGGCGGCCATCAACCGCTTCCTGCGGCCCGTGTCGTACCAGAACCTGCTGCAGGACTTGCTGCCGGCATCGCTGCGCGACGATAATCCGCTGGGTATCTGGCGCCGCCACGACGGCGTGCTCGGTAAAGTTTAATCATAAGTTTAATCATAAAAAAATAAAAATACACAGGTGGAGACAAGCATGAAGCAATTGGCGACATATGGCAGCTTGCAGGGCAAGCGCGTGTTCATCACGGGCGGTGGCAGCGGCATCGGCGAATCGCTGGTGGCGGAATTTGTCGCCCAGGGCGCGCTGGTGGCGTTTGTCGATATCGCCGTGGAAGCGAGCGAGGCACTATGCCGCCGCCTGGCCGAAGCGGGCTGGACGGCGCCATTGTTCCGTCATTGCGACATCACGGATATTCCATCCTTGCAAGCCGTCATGGCCGAACTGGCCGATCAACTGGGCGACTTCGATATCCTCGTCAACAATGCGGCCAACGACCAGCGCCACCAGGCGCAGGACGTCACGCTGGAATACTGGAACGAGCGCATTGCGATCAATCAACGTCCCATGTTCTTCACGTGCCAGGCCGTCTTCGAAGGCATGAAGCGCAAGGGCGGCGGCTCCATCATCAATGTCAGCTCGATTTCCTGGCACATGAAGTCGGGCGGCTACCCCGTGTATGCCACCACCAAGGCGGCCGTCGTCGGCCTCACGCGGGGTCTGGCGCGCGATTATGGCGCGCACAATATCCGCGTCAACACGGTCACGCCCGGCTGGGTCATGACGCAGCGCCAGATTGAGCTGTGGGTCGATGAGGCGGCCGAAGTGGAAATCAAGAAAAGCCAGTGCTTGCCAAGCAAGCTGATGCCGCAGGACATCGCCGCCATGGTGCTGTTCCTTGCATCGGACGACGGCGCGATGTGTTCCAGTCAAGAGTTCATCGTCGACGCCGGCTGGGTGTAAGCGCCCCCGCGCCGTTTATTCGCGCCGGCACTGACCGGCAACTCCGATCTTGCAACACCCCTCTTGCCGCCCCAACCCCGCGGCAGGAGAGGCATCGCCATTCCAGATTGCCGGGAGTGATCCCGGCCCTTGCTTTTCACTAAAAAACAGGAGACAGCATGAAATTCATCCATACCAGCATCGTGGCCCTCAGCCTGGCCATGGCCGTTGGCAGCGCCTTTGCCGCGCCCGTCAACGTCATCATCGACGTGGCCAAGCCCGGCCCCGTGATCAATAAAAACATCTACGGCCAGTTCGCCGAGCACCTGGGCACGGGCATCTATGAAGGCATGTGGGTGGGCCCGGAGTCGCCGATCCCGAACACCAAGGGCTGGCGCAACGACGTGCTGGGCGCGCTGAAACAGTTGCACGTGCCCTTGCTTCGCTGGCCGGGAGGCTGCTTTGCCGATGAATACCACTGGAAGGACGGCATCGGCGCGCGCGCCCAGCGTCCTACCAAGGTCAACACCAACTGGGGTGGCGTGGAAGAATCGAACGCCGTCGGCACGCATGAATTCTTCGACCTGGCCGAGCTCTTGGGCGCGCAGACCTACATCAACGGCAATCTCGGTTCCGGCACGCCGCAGGAAATGTCCGAGTGGCTCGAATACATGACGTCGGACAGCAAGTCCACCCTGGCCGAGCTGCGCCGCAAGAATGGCCGTGCGCAGCCGTATAAAGTCGATTATTTTGGCATCGGCAACGAAGCCTGGGGTTGCGGCGGCAATATGCGCCCGCAATACTACGCCGACCTGTACAAGCACTATCACACCTTCATGAAGACGCCGGAAAGCGCGCGTCCAAAGTTCATCGCCAGCGGCGGCAATGACGATGACATCAGCTGGTCCGGCACCCTGAGCCGCGAAATCAAGCCGAACATGATGGACGCCATCAGTTTCCACTACTACACGGTGCCGACCGGCATCTGGGAAAAGAAGGGCGCCGCCACGGGCTTTGGCGAAAATGAATGGATTTCCACCCTGAGCCGTACCCTGCGGATCGATAGCTTGATCAAGAACAATATCGCCGCCATCGACAAGAACGATCCTTCGAAAAAGACGGGCCTGTACGTCGATGAATGGGGCACCTGGTACGACGTGGAGCCGGGCACCAACACGGGCTTTTTGTTTCAGCAAAACAGCTTGCGCGATGCCCTGGTGGCGGCCCTGAACTTCAATATCTTCCATGCCCACGCCGACCGCGTGCGCATGACGAATATCGCGCAAATGGTCAACGTGCTGCAGGCCATGATCATCACGGACAAGGAACGCTATTTCCTCACGCCCACTTACCACGCGTTCCAGATGTATGTGCCGTTCCAGGACGCCACGTCCCTGCCGGTCGCCATCCAGGGCAATGGCAAGTACAGCCTGGGCAAGGTCAGCATTCCGGAAGTGAGCGCCTCGGCCGCGCGCGCCAAGGATGGCAAGGTGTATTTGTCGCTGGTCAACACCAACCCGAACAAGGCCGTCGACGTCAATGTGGCCCTGGCGGGCAAGCAAGTGGCCAGCGTCACGGGCCGCGTGCTGACCGCTGGCACGATGGATGCCGTCAACAGCTTTGCGCAACCGCAAGCCGTGCAACCGATGGCGTTCAATGCCAAGGCGCAAGGCGGCAAGCTGACCGTGTCTATCCCGGCCAAGGCCGTATTGGTGGTGGCGGTCGAATAAACCTGCCGATTTTGATGTATCCAGCCGGCCCGCATGACGGGCCGGCTGGCCAAGTGGAGAACACGATGCAATTTTCGATAATGATGGCCTTGGCGGCCATGCTTGCCTTCAGCCCCGTCAAGGCGGCCCAGGTCAGCGTGCACGACCCAGTGATGGCCAAGGAAGGCGACACGTATTATCTGTACAGCACGGGCCCCGGCATCACCTTCTACAGCTCGAAAAACATGGTCGACTGGCAGCCGGAAGGGCGCGTCTTTGCGGACCAGCCCACGTGGGCCAAGACGGCCGCGCCATCGTTTGACGACCATATCTGGGCGCCTGACGTGCAGTTTCATGACGGAAAATATTACCTGTACTACTCGGTCTCCGGTTTCGGCAAGAACACCTCGGGCATCGGCGTGACCGTCAACACCACCCTCAACCCCCGCTCGCCCGACTATCGCTGGGTCGATCAGGGCATGTTGTTGCAATCGGTGCCCGAGCGCGACGAGTGGAACGCCATCGATTCGAACATCATCACCGATGCCGCCGGCACGCCGTGGATGTCGTTCGGTTCGTTCTGGAATGGCATCAAGCTGGTGAAATTGATGCCCGACTGGACGCGTATTGCGGAACCGCAAGAGTGGCATTCGCTGGCGCGCCGGGCGCCGCTGCCGCCACGCGCGGGGGAATTCAAGCCGGCGCCCGAGGAAATCGAAGCACCCTTCATCTTCCAGCGCGGCAAGGATTATTTTTTATTCGTCTCCTGGGGCCTGTGCTGTCAGAAGGAAAAAAGCACCTACCACCTGGCCGTGGGGCGGTCCAACAGCGTGACGGGGCCTTATCTGGACAAGGATGGCCGCGACATGGCGCAGGGCGGCGGCACGATGGTGCTGAAAGGCGACAAGGATTGGCAGGGCCTGGGCCACAACAGCGCCTACACATTTGAGGGCAAGGATTATCTGGTGCTGCACGCGTATGAAACGGCGGACAATTACTTGCAAAAACTCAAGATCCTGCCCATGACATGGGACAAGGATGGCTGGCCGCAGGTTGATGCGCGCGACTTGAACCGCTATCAAAGCCGCCAATTGCCGGCTGCCAAACGCTAAGGGGCCAGGAGATGTCTGCCAGCCGATACGCAAATCGGTATCGCAAGCGAAAAAGAATTGATTGGATGGCTATGTTGCTTTCTCCTACCATGGGTTCATAAAAAACCGCCCATCCGGCATCCGGCTGTGATGGTATTCCAATAAAAAACTGGAGACAAGAATGACATTGAGCCGCCGCAACCTCCTCGCCAGCGCCATGCTGCTGGCCTTTTCCGCCACCACCTTCGCCACCTCGTCCGCCTTCGCCGCCAAGCCCTTGGTGATGGGCTTTTCGCAGGTAGGCGCCGAGAGCGAATGGCGCACCGCCAATACGGTCTCCATCAAGGATGCCGCCAAGAAAGATGGCGTCACCCTGAAATTTGCCGACGCGCAGCAAAAGCAGGAAAACCAGGTTAAGGCCCTGCGCTCTTTCATCGCGCAAAAAGTCGACGTGATCGCTTTCTCGCCGGTCGTTGAGTCCGGCTGGGATACCGTCTTGCGCGAAGCCAAGGCTGCCAAGATCCCCGTCATCTTGACGGACCGCGCCGTCAACGTGGCCGATAAATCGCTTTATGTCACCTTCATCGGCTCCGACTTCGTGGAAGAGGGCCGTCGCGCCGGCCAGTGGCTGATCGAGCACGCCAAGAAAACCCCGGACGCCACCCTGAACATCGTCGAGCTGCAAGGCACGGTCGGTTCGGCCCCCGCCATTGACCGCAAGGAAGGCTTCCAGGAAGTCATCGGCAAGAATCCCAAGCTGAAGATCATCCGCTCGCAAACGGGCGACTTTACGCGCGCCAAGGGCAAGGAAGTGATGGAAGCGTTCCTGAAGGCCGAAGGCAAGAAGATCAACGTGCTGTACGCGCACAATGACGACATGGCCATCGGCGCCATCCAGGCCATCGAAGAGGCGGGCATGAAGCCGGGCAAGGACATCATCATCATCTCCATCGATGGTGTGAAAGGCGCGTTCGAGGCGATGATCGCCGGCAAGCTGAACGTTACCGTGGAATGCAGCCCGCTGCTGGGCCCGCAATTGATGTCCATCGCCCGCGATGTGGTCGCCGGTAAACCCGTGCCAGCGCGCATCACGACAGTGGAGGGCGTATTCCCTGCCGAGGTGGCCGCCAAGGAATTTCCGAACCGTAAGTACTAAGCTTGCCGCATGATGAAGACGCAAGCGCATCACAACGCCGCGCCAGCTCCCTTGCTGGAGTTGCGCGGCATCAGCAAGTCCTTTCCCGGCGTCAAAGCCCTCAGCGATGTTGCCCTGCGCCTGTATCCGGGCGAAGTGCACACCTTGATGGGACAGAACGGTGCCGGGAAATCGACACTGATCAAGGTGCTGACGGGCGTGTACACGCCCGACAGCGGCCAGATTCTGCTCGATGGCAAAGCTATCGCCCCCGCGTCCACCTCGGATGCGCAACTGCTCGGCATCAGCACCGTGTACCAGGAAGTCAATCTGTGCCCGAACCTGTCGGTGGCGGAAAACATCTTTATCGGGCGCTATCCGCGCCGCTTCGGCGCCCGTTTTGGCCCTATCGATTGGCGTTCCATGCAGCAGCAGGCGCGTGCCTTGCTGCAGCAATTGCAGATCGATATCGATGTCACGGCGCAACTGTCCAGTTTTCCGCTGGCGATCCAGCAAATGGTGGCCATCTCGCGCGCGCTGAACATTTCCGCCCGCGTGCTGATCCTCGATGAGCCCACGTCCAGCCTGGACGAAGCCGAAGTCAATTTGCTGTTTTCCGTGCTGCGCCGTTTGCGCGAGCAGGGCATGGCGATTTTGTTCGTCACCCACTTCCTCGACCAGACTTACGCCATTTCCGACCGCATCACCGTCATGCGCAATGGCGAGCGCGAGGGAGAATACGCGTGCAGCGAACTGTCGCGCCTGGCGTTGGTGAACAAGATGATCGGCGTGGCGTTTGACACGCCGGAACAAGCGCTGGATATGGCGCAAGACGCGGGCGCCGCCAGCTTTGGACCGAATGTGCTCGAAGCGCAGGGGCTGGGCCGCAAGGGCGCCTTGCTGCCCATGGATTTCCACATCCGCCAAGGTGAATTGCTGGGTCTGGCCGGCTTGCTCGGTTCGGGCCGCACGGAACTGGCGCGCTTGCTGTTTGGCGCCGACAAGGCCGACTCGGGCAATATCACCATGCAAGGCAAGCCGCGCCAGTTCCACGTGCCGCGCGACGCGATAGCCCAAGACATCGGTTTTTGCTCGGAAGACCGCAAGCACGAGGGCGCGATTTTGTCGCTGTCCGTGCGCGAAAACATCATCCTGGCCTTGCAGGCCCGCACGGGCTTGCTGCGCGCCATCCCGTTCAAACGCCAGCAGGCACTGGCTGACGAGTACGTGAAGGCGCTCGGTATCAAGACGGCCAGCATCGAAACGCCGATTGGCAGCCTTTCGGGCGGCAATCAACAGAAAGCCTTGCTGGCGCGCTGGCTGGTGACCTCGCCCGCCATGCTGATCCTCGACGAACCGACGCGCGGCATCGACGTGCGCGCCAAGCAGGAAATCATGAGTTATGTGAGCAAGCTGTGCCGCAAGGGCATGGCGATTTTGTTCATTTCGTCCGAACTGCCGGAAGTGCTGCGCTGCAGCGACCGCATCGTCGTCATGCGCGACCGCAAGGCTTGCGGCGTTTATGCGCGCGGCGAGCTCGATGACAGTTCCGTGCTGCAAGTGATCGCCGGAGACGCCACATGAGTTTATCCACACCCTCCAGCGCGCCATTGGCGCGTCCGGCTTCCACTATGGGTACGTCTGCCTTGCATACCATTCTGCATCACCCCCTGAGCCGCCCCCTGGCCGCGCTGTTGTTGCTGTTGCTGGTCGATTTCTTTGCCATCCCCGGCTTTTTCCATCTGGAAATCCGAGACGGTCATCTGTACGGCAGCGTGATCGACATCGTCAACCGCGCCGCACCGCTGATGCTGGCCGCGCTGGGCATGACCCTGGTGATCGCCACGCGCGGCATCGACATTTCTGTAGGCGCCGTCGTGGCCCTGTCCGGCACCGTGGCCGCCATGCTGATCGGCGGCAGCATGGTGATGGAGAATGGCGTGTCGACCTACGTGAGCAACATCCCCATGGGCTGGGCCCTGGCGGCGGCCTTAGGCGCGGCCCTGCTGTGCGGCGCCTGGAATGGCGTGCTGGTGGCGGGCCTGGGCTTGCAGCCCATCGTCGCCACCTTGATCTTGATGGTGGCGGGGCGCGGCCTGGCGCAATTGTTGACGGATGGCCAGATCGTCACCGTCTACTACCAGCCGTACTTCTTCATCGGCAGCGGCTACCTGTTCGGCTTGCCGTTTTCTCTGTTCCTCGTGGCGGCGGTCTTCATCATTACCGCCGTGCTGATGCGCAAAACGGCGCTGGGCCTGTTCATCCAGGCCGTCGGCATCAATCCTGTCGCCGCGCGCCTGGCCGGCATCAAAACGGCGACCCTGATCTTTTTTGTCTACGTGTTTTGCGCCGCCTGCGCGGGCTTGTCGGGACTGATGATCAGCTCGAACATCAAGAGTGCCGATGCGAACAATGCGGGCCTGATGCTGGAACTCGATGCCATCCTGGCAGTGACTTTGGGCGGTACGTCCCTGGCCGGCGGCAAGTTCACCCTCGTGGGCAGCATGATCGGCGCGCTCATCATCCAGACCCTGACCTACACCATCTATTCGCTGGGCGTGCCGCCGGAAGTAAACATGGTCGTCAAATCGGTCGTCGTGTTCCTCGTCTGCCTGTCGCAATCGTCGCAATTCAAGCAATTGCTGCACCGGAGAAAAGCATGAAGGGCTTGCTGCACACCCCGTATTTCACTTCACTCGTCACCGTGCTGCTGCTGGTGGTGATGCTGGGCCTGGGCGGCGCCGCCTATCCGGGCCTGTTGTCCACGCAAGTGATCTTTAACCTGTTGATCGATAATGCTTTTTTGCTGGTGATCGCCGTCGGCATGACCTTTGTGATTGTTTCCGGCGGCATCGATTTGTCGGTCGGGTCCGTGCTGGCCCTGTCGACCATGATCGCCGCCTGGCTGCTGAACGTGGCGCACTGGCCGCCAACGCTGGTGATCGCCACCGTGTTGGCGCTGGGCAGCGTATTTGGCGCCGGCATGGGCGCGTTGATCCACTATTTCAAGTTGCAGCCATTCATCGTTACCCTGGCCGGCATGTTTTTGGCGCGCGGGCTGTGCTATTTGATCAGCATCAACTCCATCACCATCGCCGACCCGCTATTCGTCGCCATGTCGCAGACGCAATTGCAATTTCTCGGTGGCTTTGTCTCGCCCGGCGTGGTCATTGCCGTGGCGACCTTGCTGCTGGCCATCTGGCTGGCGCACGCCACGCCGTTCGGCCGCGCCGTGTATGCCATCGGCGGCAACGAACAGTCGGCCCAGATGATGGGTTTACCCGTGGGGCGCACCAAGGTGCTGATCTACGCCTTCAGCGGCTTTTGCGCTTCGCTCGGTGGCGTGCTGTTTTCGTTTTACATGCTGTCCGGCTATGGCTTGCATGCGCAAGGCACGGAACTGGACGCGATAGCTGCCGTCGTCATCGGCGGCACCCTGCTCAGCGGCGGCTATGGCTATGTGGCGGGTGCTTTGTCGGGCGTGCTGGTGCTGGGCACCATCCAGACCCTGATCGCCTTCGACGGCACGCTCAGCTCGTGGTGGACCAAGATCGTCATCGGCGGCTTGCTGTTCGTCTTTTGCGTCGTGCAAAGATTGATGGCCATGGGCCAGAAACATACCAACGGGAGTTAACTTTTATGTTGAAGCAGAATACACGTGCCGCAGCCATCGGCATGGCGGTGGCGCTCGCCTGTGCGGCACCTGGCGCGCAGGCGGCCAATCCTATCGTGAAAAATATCTACACGGGCGATCCGGCCGCGCTGGTCGACAATGGCAGGGTGTACCTGTACGTCGGCCACGATGAAGCGAGCGCCACCGACACGGACTATCGGATGAACGAGTGGCGCGTGTATTCGTCGTGCGACATGGCGAACTGGACGGACCACGGCTCCCCCGTGCGCTTTTCCACCTTCGCCTGGGCCGGTAAGGATGCCTGGGCCGGCGACATCGTCAAGCGCGGCAGCAAATACTATTTCTATTCGACCGTCGACCACAAGACCATCCCCGGCAAGGCCATCGGCGTAGCCGTGTCCGACAGCCCGACCGGGCCGTTCGTCGATGCGCGCGGCAGCGCCCTGATCACGAACGAGATGACGAAGCAAACGGCGATCCCGTGGGACGACATCGACCCGGCCGTGTTTATCGATACGGATGGCCAGGCTTACATTTACTGGGGCAACACGGTCTTGAAATACGCCAAGCTGAAAGCCAACATGACAGAGCTCGATGGCCCCATTTTGACCTTTGGCATGGATGCGTTCACGGAAGCGGCCTACATGCACCAGCATGCGGGTACCTACTACCTGTCGTACTCGCGCAACTTCCCGGAAGAAACGGCGTATTCGACTGGGCCGACGCCGACGGGACCGTGGCATTTCCGTGGCCCCATCATGGACAAGAATGCCATGGTGAAAACCATTCACCAGGCCATCATCGAATTCAACGGCAAGTCCTACATCTTCTATCACAACGACAAATTGCCCGGCGGCGGCGAATACCGGCGTTCCGTGGCCGTGGAAGAGCTGAAATACAAGCCCGACGGCAGCATTGAATTCATCCATCAAACGGCTGGCCCGACAGCCAATCCCAGCCCCGCCTGCAAGGCGTCCTGAGCCATTTCACCCAGTACAAAAAGGAGACACACCGATATCTATAATATCGATATTGAGTTAAAACCGATATCGATCATGATATGATTTATTCATGGATACCCTCAACCCCAACTGGTTCTTGCGAGCCCGCCTGAAGACGCGGCAATTGCTGTTGCTGATCGCCCTGGATGAGCAGCGCAACATCCACCGCGCGGCGGAAGAATTGCACATGACGCAGCCGGCCGCGTCCAAGCAAATCAAGGACCTGGAAGAGATGCTCGACGTGCGCCTGTTCGACCGGTTGCCGCGTGGCATGGAGCCGACGATCTACGGCGAGACGATGATACGCCACGCGCGCATGGCCCTGACCAGCCTGTCGCTGGCGCATGACGACATTGTCGCTCTGAAGTCGGGCCTGACGGGCCAGGTGGAAGTGGGCGTCATCATGACGCCGGCCATGGCCTTGCTGCCGCGCGCGATTGCCCGCATCAAGCAGCAGGCGCCGTTGATGCGCATCGGCGTGCACCTGGAGCACAGCAACACTCTAATGGACATGCTGCAGCATGGCACGCTCGATTTCATGATCGGGCGCATCTTGGAAAAGGAAAGCAGCGCCGGCCTCATCTACGAGGAATTGACGGAAGAGCCGGCCAGCGCCGTGGCGCGCAATGGCCACCCGCTGCTGTCGCGCAAGAATCTGCAATTGAAAGACCTGGCGGGCCAGCCATGGATATTGCCGCCGCAAGGCAGCATCCTGCGCCACCGCTTCGACATGATGTTCCGCCGCGCCAGCCTGGAACCGCCCGTCGACGTGGTCGACACCACCGCCTTGCTGCTGATTACGTCCTTGCTGCAGCAAACGGATTCGCTGCACGTGATGCCGACGGAAGTGGCGCATTACTACGAATCGTTGAACGTGCTGAGCATTTTGCCCATCGAGTTGCCGTGCAAGATGGATGCGTTCGGCATCATCCGCCAGCAAGATCATTTGCTGTCACCGGGCGCGGATATGCTGCTCAAAGCCGTGCGGGCGACGGCGCAGGATATGTACTAGTCGGGCACTTCAAAAAAGAACAGCTGCACCAATCGTCCATTCTCCGGCGTGTCGCCAAACACATTGCTGATCGAGTGAAAGTAATGGCCCTTGTAGACGATCAATCGGTTGTGGCGCATGGGGATTTCCAGCAGCGCTTGCCAACTGTCGCGCTGTTCCTGCAAGTCGTTGAATTTCTGCACTTTACTGTTCGGCAGCCAGCGTTTCTGGAAATCCTTGAAGCTGGCGTAGCCGCCCGCCTTGACGTCCGCCTCGGGCAGGCGGCGGTACCAGCTGCTGGGCTGGTGGCGCCAGAAGGTGGTGCCGCCCTGGCATTGTTCAGGTGGGTTCAAGTACAGTACGCCCGCATAGAAATTGAAATTGTTGCCCGTTTCATTATCCACATGGATATCCGTGCGCGCCATGGCGTCGGCATAGCTGAGGCGGTAGGAACCGTTGTCGGGCGAGATAAAACGGATGGGGCGGCCCAGCGCCGTGGCGATGCGCTCCATGATGTCTTGACTGGGCTGGCCCGCCGTCTGGCTGCCCGGGTAGTTCTGCCCGGCATAGCGCTGCTGCTCGAACGGTAAAGCCAGCGCCTGCGCGCGCCAGGCGGCCGGGTCGGGCAGGAAATCGTCGAGGATGTGCAGGTCGGTTTCGCGCAGGAAATCGTGCAAGCTTGCCGCTACGTCGGGCGTGCTCAGCCGTTCCGTATTTTCAGTGCTGGGGCTGGCAAAGCCGATGCGGCACGTTTGCGCCAGGGCCGGGTGCAATGCCACGCCCTGCGCGTAGTGGGACAGCGCCAGTGCCTGCTGGCCCGTGCGGTAATACAGCTCGGCCAGGCCCTGCAGGGTTTGCCAACGCTGCGGGCGCAGGGCGTGGGCCCGTTCCAGCTCGGCGATGGTGTCGGCCAGACGTTGTTTTCCCAGCAGCAATTCCGCGTGGCTGATAGCGAAATCGTGCTCGTGCGGCGCCAATCGCGCCGCCGTGGCGTAGCTGGCCAGCGCCGCCTCGCTGTCCGTACCGCGCAGCACATTACCGAGGTTGTAGTGGAACAGGGCGTTGTCGGGCTGTTGCTTGAGCGACAGTTTCAGCAAGCCCAGGCCGATGGCGCCCTGGCCCAGTTCCAGCATCGCCAGTCCCTGGAAATGCTGCGCTTCGGCCAGGGTCGGATTCAGTTTATAGGCGGCCTGGTAGGCATTGATCGCTTCGATCAGCTTGCCTTGCTGCTGCAGTTGCTGGCCCTTCGCCAGATGTTGTTCCGCCTGTGTTGGTTCGCCCATGTCGCTATCCCGATGCAATGTGGCGAACAGTGTAACCGAGCCCGTTCTAGCGCGCCTGACTGACGGGAATTTCTTCCCCATTCAGCTTGATCGCCACTTTGACGATCTGTGCCTTGACCTGGTTGCTGGCCATGTCCGCTTCCTGGGCATAGGCATACACGACGATGGCGAAATCCTTGTAGCCGCTGCGCGCCGCCTCGATCTTGCGCGCCGCCTCCTGGTCTACCTTCAGTAGCGAGTAACCGTCGCCATTCGTGAACGCCAGCTTGTAGTCGCCGTTGTCGTACATGTAGTAATACGTGCCCGCTTCGGCGAACTTGGCGGGGAAGGCGGCCTTGTCCATGGCGTATGGCGACAGCGCGCCCTGGCCATTGATCTGGTAGCGCAGGTAGCGCTTGGTTTTCGCTTCGCTGACCTTGGCGTCGATCTGCGGTTTCAGGGCGTCGAGCACTTCCTGCTTGCGGAAGGCATCGTTGCTGCCCGCATAGTCGCGCGAGATGTGCTGCGCCACGGCCGCGTAATCGGGCGGCACGCCGGACAGGGCGATGTAACTGTACATCAACTGGTTGCCGCTGGTGATGTCGACATAGCTGGACGTTGGCGTGGCAGCGTCCGCTTGCGGCAGGCTGGCGGCGGCCGCCTTCACTTGCGCCTTGGCGGCCATGTCGGCCACGCTTGTGGCGGGCGCAGAGGCCGCCGGCGTTGCATTGTCGGAGGGCTTGCCGCAGGCGGACAGGAGGATGGCGATGGCGAGCAGGGCGGGGAGGGTGCGTTGCATGGTATTTCCTTTAAAGTAGATGTGTGGGGGAGTGCGGGGCTTAGCCAATGCTCTTGCGTTTGTATTCGCCAACGCCGTAAGCGGCCAGGACAATGCTGGCTGCCAGCACCAGGTAAAAACCGATACCGAACGACAAGCCTTGCCACACTTGCCCCAGCATTTCGCTGGCCATCTGCTCGGCCATGCGGGCCGCGCGGCTACCCATGATGCCGCCCATGGCGTTGCCCGCATCGCTGACGGCGCCTTTGATCTTGATGAACAGCAAGCTGCTGTGGATGACGACGAACAGCAGCGGCGCGCATTTGCCCAGCGCCGCTTTCGGGTGGCTGCTGGCCATGCTGGCGCAGCAGCCGGCAATGGCCAACAGGAAGAAAAATTGTGCGGAGGTAAAACCGCCGCCACCATCGCGGGCAAAGCTTTCCAGGCTGTCCGCAGACAGGCCCAGCAACTGCCAATAGGTGCGCGAAACGGAGGCGAACAAACGGATGCCGATGGTGTTGAAGACAAAGGCGCCGGCGATCAAGACGCCAAGGCTGGCCAGCACCTTGATGCCCAGCGCCGAGACGGCCTGGCCCCACAGTTGCTGGCCCTTGTCGCGCGCCAGTTTCGCCGCGCCGGCCATCTCTTCCTGCGCCAGTTGCTGCGTCGCCACGGCGCTGACGGTGGCGAGGCTGCCAGCGTGATCGAAGCGCACGTCGACGACGGCGTTGAGGGCGGGCGCCACGTCCGAGCGCCAGTGCGTAGCCACGTCGAAGGCATGTTGAATGCCGGCCACGCTGACGGAACCTTGTCCGCTAGGCTTGTAGGCGAGGATGCGGCCCCGTTGGCCGGTGGTAATGGTTGCTGCCGTGCTCGATGCTTGCATGGGATTTCCCTGGTCACTGTCATGCTGTATTGCATGTACCCCCGGATAACGGGGGCAGTTCAGGGAAATCCAAAATTATTTTGAATTATTTTTTTGCGGCTGCATCAAGTCCTTGGCGGTGCCCTGGTAATCCTTCATCAAGCCCATGAAGGCGTCCTGCAAGTGGCGGGCCGCGTCCTGCGGCGGCGCGCCCGTGCGCCGCGCCAGGTCGAATTTATAGGCGTGCGCGGCCGTGTAGCCCGCCTGCGAGGCGGCGTCCAGCAGCACGCCGGCCCGCTTCAGCGAGGTAGGGTCGCCCTTGACCATCAACAATTCGGCCAGATAGGTCTGGGCAATCGGAAAATCTTTCGCGGCGGCCTTTTCCAGCCACTGCATGCCCGCCTTCGGCTGTTTTACTCCCGCATCGCCGCCGCCGATGCCGTAGCCGAGGGCCGTCAGCGCCACCAGGTCGCCACTGCGCGCGCGCTTTTCCAGCTGCTGGCGGGGAAACGGCCGGGCCGCGATCTGCATGCGGATTTCATAGTTGATGTCTTGCAGCACGTTACCGGGCCACACTTTCGCGCCCGAGGCGGTGACGGCGGCAGGTGATGCCGGTGGCGGGACTGGCGCCGGGACCGGGGCACGCATGCCGTTGTTGCCCGATGCCAGTACGCCCGGCGTTGGCTGGCTGACGCCCTTGCCGCTGCCCATGTTCAGCACCAGCCGCGCCGACGTTTCACCGAACGAGACGCGCGGCTTTTGCACATCGTGCGTCATGGCGGCTACTCGCGCCGCCACCTGCGAAAAGACGTCGCCTATGGGCAAGCCCGGCGCATCGAGCGCGTCGAGCAGGGCGCTCGTGTAGGGGCTGTTGCGCGAATCGGGCGACCAGAAATCGCGCGCCAGGGCGCCCGGTCCCGCCGAATAGGCGATCACCACGCCGCGTGGCGCTTGCGTATCGGCAAAGCCGTGGCTGGCCGCGTTGCCGCCGCCGGGAACCACCACGGCGCCACCGCGCGTATATTCCTGGCGGCAAGCGTCGAGGATCAGCACGGCGCCGCGCGCGCCCGTGCGCTGCAAATCGCCCGCCAGGCTGGAAACGGACACGCCCTGCGCGGCAATCGCGGTAGCGCTCAGCGCATTCATGTTGGCGCCCAGCGGCAACACATAATTGGCTTCGCCCGCCTGGGCGCCGTGGCCCGCGTAAAACACGAGGGCGATATCGGCGCCGCGCGCCTGCGTGGAAAACTCGGCCGACGCCTTTTGCAACTGCGCCGCCGTGATATCCGTGCGTAACAGCACTTTAAAGCCCAGGCGGCGCAGGCGTTCGGCCATGGCGCGCGCATCGTTCACGGGATTCAATAGCGGCTGCGGATAGGCCGCGTTGCCGATCACCAGGGCGATGCGCTTGCCGGCAGCAGCTTGCACCGGTGCTGGCACGGCGGCGTGCGCTACGTTGCTGCCCAGTAAAAATAACAGGCTCAAGAACAGGGGAATCAGGCGATGCATCGGCGTCTCGGGAATTGTCGTGAAAATAACAAAAGTTAGCGATTTCCAGTGTGATATGAGAAAATTGCTTAAATGCATTTTACCTTACTGACAAGTTTTTCTTGTCTGGCCAGCGCATAGCTTGATTGCCGGTGCGCGTCGTCGCCGGCCAGTGGCGCGTGCCGCCCAACACACGATCGGACCGGCTGTGCAATCGGAACAATTTGAACGGATTCATGCTTTCTGGGCCCGCCGCCCGCAGCTGACGCAAGGCGAACTGGGCGAGTTTTACCAGCGCGTCATCGCCGCGCTGACGCCGTGCCGCCCGCGCGAGGCGGCGTCGCTGGGCGATTCCCTGGCGGATTTGCGCCACCAGTTTTTCATTGAAAAAGTCCTCCATAGCGACAGCGATGCCGCACCCCACCACGTCGGTGCTTTGTACTTGTACTTCAAGCGCTTCATCATCGACCAGCTGCGCAAGCAGCGCGATGATGAGGATGCCGATGCGCAAGAGGGCTGTGACTTGCGCGCGCCCGACGCCTATGCCGAACCGCTGCGCGACTATCAGCTCACGCCACAGCAGGTGCGCGTAGCGGCCGACAGTTTTATCACCACCTTGTCCCGTGATTTGATCTTGCTGCTGCGTCATTGCGGCTGCGGCGGCATGCCCGTCAAGGAACTGGCCGAGCAGATCGCTTCCGCGCATTACCACGGCGGCAAGCTGGGCCTGGTGCACAAGCAAAAGGGAGATAGCCTCAGCGCGGGACGCCAGATCGTCGAGCCGGCCCACCGCGCTACCCTGCTGGGCAGCTGGGTCTTGACCCTGCTCAAGCTGCGCGTGGGGGATACCCTGGCCGCGCGCGACATGCAGGCGGCGCAAATAGTTTTGGATATCTTGTGCGTGGCCGCGTTATCCCTGCACATGGACCCCGCGTCCACTTCTCCCAACATTGATGAAAGGCCACCGGCATGACTGCATTGACGCCCTCGCTGGCCATCGTTGCCGCGCGCCTGCCATCTCCCCCATCTTCCGCCGAACTGCTGGACGCGGAGGTGGCTGGCGATACCCCCGACTGGCGCGGCATCGCCGTGCCGGAACACTTATTGGAACGCTTTGCGCGCCGCAGCGATGCCGCGCCGCTGGCCGCGCGGCCCATCGCGGGTGGACAAATCCATGTGCTGGCGCGCCGCCCCGGCTTTGGCGCCGTGCTGCTCGATGCCTGGGACAGCACGCGGCAGCGCTGGCGCGGCTGGCTCGTCACGCCCGATACGGCGTATGCGGATGCCTGCGGCCTGGTGGTCGAAGAGCGCGACGCGCCCGCCGACCCGCGTGCCGGTCTGGTGCTGTGCGACTTGCCGGTGATTCTGGCCGTGACGGACCTGGGCGCCTGCCTGGGCGTGTTCAGCCAGGAACGCCTGCAGGCGGCGCGCTGGCTGGAAACGCATGGCCGAGCGAATCGGGCCGCCAGCGCACCGGGCGTGATCGCCCGCGTGGCCTTGCCCGGCGACGACTATGCGCTGACGGGCACGCCGCTGTCGAGCGAGCTGGGCAAGGATGGCCGCGTGGCGTACCGGCAATTGCTGTGCCAGGGGCTGCAGCAGTTGCAGATCGCTTCGGCTGATGCGCTTGCACCGGTGTCGAAACCTGTGCAGGCGGCCAATGCGAATCGCTGGCTGAAGATCGTCACGGCCGTGGCCGCCAGCGTGATGGTGGTGCAATCGGCGTGGTTGTTCCTGCCGAAAGAGGGCGCCGTCGTCGGCAATGCGGAGTTCCGCAATGGTGCTCCACAGCGCAGCGGAGTCGAGACGGGCGTGCGCACGCGCGTGCTGTTCCGCGCCGAGGCCACAGAAGTGGAAATCCGCACGTGGCTGCAGCGCGAGCAGCTGGAAATTGTCGCCGGGCCGGACACCCTGGGCGCCTTTACCCTGCTGTCGCGCGACCGCCAGAAAGTCTTGCCGCCACCTGGCCCGGGCAATCCGCTAGCCGTGATCAATCCCTGAATTCAAAAATAAGAGAAAGTTATCAAGCATGACAATGTATAAGAGTTTTGCATCTGCCCGCTGGCGCAAGCTGGTCCTGAGTTTGGCCGCCGGCGTCCTGTTGACGGGTTGCGCCATGACGCCGAATGGCCGTGGCGGCGTGATGGTGGGCCTGGATACGGCCGAGTTGTTCGGCACGCCGATGTCCACCTTCCGCTTGCGCGACGGCACGGAAGGCACTTTGCGCAAGGATCCGAAAGGCAAGTATTCGATCAAGCTGTCGCAGGCTTTTCGCGTCGTGCCGCTGGACAAGGCCATCACGGCCCGCGTGGCGCGCGTGGAAAACGTGGGCGAGCGCACCGTGGTGATCGTGGAAACCCAGGAGCGCGGCTGCGCCTATCGCTATGAAGTGCTGGCTTTCCAGGGCACGGACGTACTGCAGTGGACAGTCGGCAATTGCAAGGATCGCCCTCGCGTGGAACTGGCGGCGGATGCAAAATCGCTGAATATCGACTTTCCCAACTATAACCGTCTGTCGCGCATGATCTACACGGATAGCCGGCTGCTGAACGCCAGCGTGGCCGTGCCGCCCGGCGTCGATACGCGCGCGCAGCCGTTTGCCGACGATGCCTTGCGCGCCACCGGCCCCGTCATCGCCACCCTGCCTGGGAGCGGCAGCGACAGCGGGCGCGTGATCCCGGCACCGCCTGCCGCCGCCCCGGCACCTTCCGCCGCGCCGAAAGCGGGCAGCCGCGCCAGCGCCAAGCCGCGCCGCCAGGAGAGCCAGGCCAGAGTGGTGGCGCCCGCCGTCAGCAGCCTGCCCGCGCAGCGCAGCGCAGCTTCTGCGCCGGCGGCGCCGATGATCTTCCAGGCCGAAGAGATCAAGCCCGTCGTCATCGATTTGAGGAAATAGGATGGCCGCGAGTTTGCGCAGTCTGCAGATCCGGCAGACCTTGATCCTGATCGTCCTGACGATTATTTACCTGTGCTTCGAGCTGGGCTTCAATGCCCGCTTGCTCGACGTGGTGGGCGGCAACGTCAAGCCGGAAGACGTGGAAGGCGTGGAATTCTATGGCCGCAGCCTGTCCGGCATCGACGCCGCGTTGGTGGTGTTGCAGCTGATGTGGCGCCGCCGGCTGAAGAACAATGGCAGCGACCCTGGCTGGCTAAAAATCATCGTCTGCTGCGTGGTCACGGCCGGCGTTGTCTTCGGCGTGCTGAAAACCACGGTGAATGTGCTGGTCAACACGCGCGACGCGGAATTTCGGCGCCTGGCCTTCAACACCACTTTGCTGCAGCGTTCGCTGGTAGGCGGCAGCTTGCAACTGCAGGGCCTGGTCGACGATCCCACCCTGTTCGCCAAGCCGGAAGGCAAGTCTTTCCTGGCCCTGTTCCCCTTCCTGGCTGTGTCGGTGCGGCATCTTGACGAGCGCATGGGGCCGGCCAAGCAGCAGCTAGTGCGCGCCAACCTGCGCCAGGTGGCGGGCGGCCCGTCCGGCTATTATGATAAATATCAAGAAGCCATGCGCGAGCTGGCCGGCAAGTGGGAACTGTATGCGGGCATCATCCCCGATAGCGATGCCGGCTTGCGGGCCAAGCAGCAATCCTCGTGGCAGGAATACGTGAGCAGCCTGTCGCGGCGTGGCTGGCAGCCGCATTCGGTGCCGATGCGGCGCCAGGCGGCCGTCGTCAATAATGTGCGCAAGAAAGTGCCCGTGCCTGCCAACTGGCGTACTGATGACGAGCAGGGCTTCCGCGCCGCCGTCAAGCGCCGCTACACGGCCGAGGCGGCCAGCAAGGGCGTTACCGTGCGCGGTGAGCGCATTCCGCCGGGCTTGCCGTTTGCCGCCTTTGTCGCGCGCCCCGGCGTGCAGGCGGAATTGCGCGAAGCCTTGAAACTGCCGGCCAGCGCCACGGTGCAGGCATCGTATGCGAGTCCCGCCGAGTTCGGGCGCCTGTTCGAGCAGTTCCTGGATCGCCAGACGGCGGAAAAACTGGTGGAATACCGCGCCAGCCGCCCGGATTTTGAAGCGGGCGGCAGGTTCTTCCATGAAGGCAAGGAAGCGGCGCGCGCCGCCATCGTGCCACCCGTGGCCCTGTTTTTCTCGCTGCTGGGCGCAATCGGCCACTTTTCCAAATTGCTGTACTTGATCGCCACCGTCGTATTATTGCTGCTGGCCATGCGCCGTGGCGAGCAGGCGGGTGCCGATGGACAGCTGAGCCGTCGTTCAGCCTGGATCGCCACGGGCGTGCTGGCGACGGCCTTTGCGGGCACCTGGGGCATGCTGTCCATTCTCGACAACAACGTCACGCGCAGCGACTTGTTCCGGCAAATGCTGGACTGGACGCGCCAGGGCGAGCCCGACAGCACGCGCTGGAATCTCGCCGGCAAGGCCATCCTGGCCAATATCACGCACGTCGTGGCGGTGGGGCAGGGCTACAGCTACCCCGTCAACGAAGCGATCCGCATCCATGTTTTGCAGGGAATTCATTATGGCTATCATCCGGGACAACAATAAGGCGGCCGCACTGGCTTTGCTGCTCTGCATGACCACCACGTTTGTCCAGGCCGACTGCCTGGGCATGAAGGTGCATGCCCACCGCGGCGCCGGCAATGCGCCGGAAAACTCGCTGAGCGCGCTGCGCAACACGTATTTCGGCACCTGGGACGGCGTCGAGACGGATTTGCAGCTGCTGGGCGACGGCAGCTGGGTGGTGCACCACGATCTGTTGACGGGGAGAGTCGTCGACACGGGATCGCCCCGCACCGTGAAACAACTGACGGCCGACGACTGGCGCGCCGCCAGCATGAAGAACCGCGGCGCGCTGACGGCGGAAACGCCGCCGTTCGTGAGCGATATTGCCGACCTGGCGACGGCGTTCCCGAATAAAACCCTGAATGCGGAAATCAAGGATGTCGTTTCGTCGTGCGCGCCCATCGCAACTTTGGTGGGGCAGTTGCGTGCGAACATCAAGCATGGCAACTGGTTCTTGACCTCGGGCGTGCCGAATAACCTGGCTTGCGCGCGCCGCGCCGATCCGCAAGGCTACCTGGGCCTGCTCGTGTTTGACGCGCGCAATGCGCAGGCGGCCGGCGCGAACCGGGTCAGCCGCTATATCGCAAAAAATGCCCGTCCGCCCAAGCTCGACAAGCCGTGGCTGCGGCGCGTGCAGCAGCAGATCGGCTTGCCCGCCGGCGTGCACGTGGATGCGCGCAGCCTGGATGCCAATCCGAATTTGCTGGGCGACGCTGCCAGCCTGAACATGCCCGTTTTCGTGTACGCCGTCGATGGCGACTCGGCCCTGGCCGCGTCCTTGCTGCGCGCCCAGCAGCGTAGCCACCGCTGGCCCAGCGGCGTCATTCTTGACGGCAATCCCGAAACGTTTTGCGCGATGATGAAATAAGTTATCCCTGATCTGCGACACGGTGGTTTTGCCGTGCAGCAGAGCGCCTTGCCGCCCCAGAAATAGCAGCGTCCAACGGCCCGCGCCGGGCCAGTTTTTGCACATCTTTTGCGCACCGCAGCATCGATAATGTTTGCATCGTGCGCGCGACAGGCCTATAAATGTAATCGATTACATTTATGTGACCCCCCCATGCCGCCAGCCGTTCCATCCTCTTTGCCCGCAGCAACCGTCTCCATCAGCGCCGTCGCCGCGCATGCGGGGGTGTCGGTGGCCACCGTCTCGCGCGTGATGAACGAGCAGGCCGGGGTGCGGGCGCCCACGCGCGACAAAGTGCTGGCGTCCGTGGCGGCGCTCGGCTACCGCATGAACCATCTGGCGCGCAGCCTGCGCACGGCCGAGAGCCGCATGCTGCTGACCATGGTGCCTGACGTGGGCAACCCGTTTTATGCGCAGATCGTGCGGGGCATCGACACGGTGGCGCGCGAACACGGCTACTTTGTGCTGCTGTGCGACACGGGTGCCGATGCGGGCCGCGAACGTTCCTACTTCGACTTGCTGCGCATGCACCGCGCCGACGGTGCCATCTGCCTGGACCCGGACACGGTGCAGCATGCCCTGTCGCATGAATCCGTCAGCCTGCCGTGGGTGGCTTGCTGCGAATTCGATCCCGCCGTGGCCGTGCCCTATGTCGGCATCGACAACCACCGCGCCGCGTCCGACGCCGTCGCGCATCTGCTGTCGCGCGGCCACACGCGTATCGGCCTGATCAATTCGGATGAACGTTACCTGTATGCGCGGCAACGCCAGCAAGGCTATCTGGACACCCTCGCGGCCGCCGGCTTGCCAGTGCGGCCGCAGTGGGTGCACACGGTGCAAAGCCTAGCTTACGAAGCGGGCACCGCCGCCACCCTGCAGATGATGGCCCAGCCCGATGCGCCCACGGCCATCTTTGCCGTCTCCGACACCCTGGCTATCGGCGTGCTGAGCGCGCTGCGCCAATTGAAAAAACGCGTGCCGGAAGACGTGGCCGTCATCGGCTTCGACGATATCGCCATCGCCGCGCAGATAGCTCCCGGTCTCACCACCATCGCGCAGCCGATGCGCGAGCTGGGCGAGACAGCGGCGCGCTTGCTGCTGCAGCGGCTGGCCAACCCGGCGGCCAGCGTGCCTGGCGTGCTGCTGCAACACCGGTTAATTTTGCGAGGGAGTGCATAGTGAGCGTTGCCGTCGGTTTCGAGGGGGTTTGCAAGGATTTCGGCCCCGTGCGCGTCTTGCATGGCGTCAGTTTCAGCCTGGCACCCGGGCGCGTGTATGGCTTGCTTGGCGAAAACGGCGCCGGCAAGTCGACCCTGATGAAAATCCTCGCCGGCTACGAGAGCGTGAGCGAAGGGCAATTGCTGATCGATGGCCAGCCCCGGCATTTCACCAGTTCGCGCGCGGCGGAGCTTGCTGGCATCGTGTTGATCCACCAGGAATTCAACCTGGCCGAGCACTTGACGGTGGCGCAGAACATGTTCCTGGGCCACGAAAAGACGCGCGGCTGGCTGCTCGACGAAGCCGCCATGCGTGAAGAAGCGTCGCGCTATTTGAAACAAGTGGGCCTGGATGTGTCGCCCGACACGAAAATCCGCGACCTGATTGTGGCGGAAAAGCAATTGGTGGAAATCGCCAAGGCCTTGTCGCGCCGCGCCCGCTTCCTGATCATGGACGAACCGACCGCCACCCTGACGTCGTCGGAAACCCAGCGCCTGTTCGCCGTGATGGCGCAGTTGAAGGCGGACGGCGTCACCATTCTGTATATCTCGCACAAGCTTGACGAAGTCGAGCGCAACACGGACGAAGTCATCGTCATGCGCGACGGGCGTTTTGTCACGCGTGAGCCGACGGCCAGCCTCACGCGCCAGCAAATGGCGAATCTGATGGTGGGACGTGAACTGTCCGACATGTTCCCCTCGAAAGTGCCACTGGCGCCGGATGCCCCGATCCTGCTGAAGGTCGATGACTTGAGCGTGCCAGGCTGGTCGAAAGACCTGTCCTTTGAAGTGCGGGCCGGCGAAGTGCTGGGCTTTGCGGGACTGGTGGGCGCGGGGCGCACGGAATCATTCGAAGCGCTGTTGGGCTTGCGTCCGCGCTGCGCTGGCACGATCGAGCTCAATGGCCAGCCGGTGGACATCCGTACCCCCAAGCAGGCGATGCAGCACGGCATGGCCTACCTGAGCGAAGACCGCAAGGGCAAGGGCTTGCACGTGAACCTGGGTTTACGGGAAAACCTCACCATGATGACGATGGAGCGCTATGCGCGGCCGTGGCTTGATGTTGCCGGGGAAAAAGTGGCGCTGGCCAAGGCGGTTGAGGATTTCAATATCCGCACGGGCGACCTTGACAGCCGCGCGCGCATGCTGTCCGGCGGCAACCAGCAAAAGCTGGCGCTGGCGAAATACCTGCATTCGGACCCGCGTGTCGTCGTGCTCGATGAACCGAGCCGTGGCGTGGACGTGGGCGCCAAGCGTGACATTTACTTTTTGATCCACCGCCTGGCCGCCGAAGGGCGCGCCGTGATCGTGATCTCATCCGAATTGATCGAATTGATTGGCCTGTGCCACCGCGTGGCGGTGATGCGCGCCGGCACCTTGCAAGCCACCCTGGCTGCTGACCACCTGACTGAAGAGGAGTTGATTGCTCATGCAACCGGCACGCACTGACACCACCGTATCCCCGATTGGCGCCGCCGTTGCCAGCTTCGGCGCGCGCATCAAGGGCTTTGGCCCCGTGCTGGGCCTGCTGGCCCTGTGCATCGCGGGCACCTTGCTGAATGGCGATTTCGCCACCCTGGATAACCTGATGAACGTGCTCACGCGCACGGCCTTCATCGGCATCATCGCCGTGGGCATGACCTTCGTGATTATCTCGGGCGGCATCGACCTGTCCGTCGGCTCCATGGCGGCCCTGATCGCCGGCTGCATGATTTACTTCATGAATGCGCTGGCGCTAGGCGCGGGGGGGAGCTTGGCACCGATCACCATGCTGGTGCTGGGCATCGCCATGGCGCTGGTTCTGGGCGCCGGTTTTGGCCTGATGCACGGCCTGTTGATCAGCAAGGGCAATATCGAGCCGTTCATCGTGACGCTGGGCACCCTCGGCATCTTCCGCGCCGTGCTGACCTACCTGGCCGATGGCGGCGCGCTGACCTTGGACGCCACCCTGTCCGAGCTGTACAGCCCCGTCTACTATACGAGCGTGCTGGGCGCGCCGATCCCGATCTGGATTTTCCTGTTCGTCGCGGCGGCCGGCGCCATTATCCTGAACCGCACCACCTTTGGCCGCCATGTGCAGGCGATTGGTTCCAACGAGCAAGTGGCGCGCTATGCGGCCATCAACGTCGATAGGGTCAAAATCGCCACCTACATGCTGTTGGGTGTCTGTGTGGGCATCGCCACCGTGCTGTACGTGCCGCGCCTGGGCTCGGCCACGCCGACCACGGGCTTGCTGTGGGAACTGGAAGCGATTGCCGCTGTCGTCGTGGGCGGCACGGCCCTGAAAGGCGGGGAGGGGCGCATCGTCGGTACTGTCATTGGCGCCATCCTGTTGTCCGTGATCAGCAATATCCTGAATTTGACCAGCATCATCAGTGTCTACCTGAATGCCGCAGTGCAAGGCGTGGTGATCATCGCCGTCGCCTTCCTGCAGCGAGGCCGCAAATAAAAACACAGCGGCGTTCTGAAAGGGCAGCCAACGGGCGCCCACAACCTTGGAGGAGAGCAGCATGAAGAGCTTTATACGGGTAGCAGGGATGGCAGTACTGGTGATGCAGGCGTGGGCGCTGCCGAGTGCGCAGGCCGCCGCGAATGTGGAAAATAAGCTGGTCGTCGGCGTGGCGATTCCCACGGCCACGCACAGCTTTACCTCGGGCATCGTGTGGTGGGCGAACCAAGCCAAGGCGGAGCTGGAAAAGGCCCATCCGGGCCTGAAGATCATCGTCAAGACGGCCGCCACGGCGCCCGAGCAGGCGAACCAGTTGCAGGATATGTTAACGGTGAACAAGATCAACACCCTGGTCATCTTCCCCATCGAGTCGGCGTCCCTGACGCAGCCCGTGGCGCAAGTCAAAAACAAGGGCGTGTATGTGACGGTGGTCGACCGTGGCTTGACGAACACGCAGTCGCAAGATGCGTATATCGCGGGCGACAACACGGCCTTCGGCAAGCTGCCGGCCGAATACTTGGCGAAAAGCTTGAATGGCAAGGGTAATATCGTCGTCCTGCGCGGCATGCCGACCACCCTCGACAACGAGCGCTACGATGCGTTTTCTGCCGTGATGAAGGGCCATCCCGAGATCAAGGTGCTCGATGCCAAGTATGGCAACTGGAACCGCGACGATGCCTTCAAGGTCATGCAGGATTACCTGACCCGCTTCAAGCATATCGACGCCGTCTGGGCCGCCGATGACGACATGGCCATCGGTGTGCAAAAAGCCATCGTGCAAGCCAAGCGCACGGACATCAAGCAAGTGTTCGGCGGCGCGGGTGCGAAGGGCGCCGTGAAGAAGATCATGGACGGCTCCGACCCGCTGATCGTGGCCGACGTGTCGTACTCGCCCAAGTTCATGTACGACGCCATCAAGCTGACGACGGAAGCGCGCCTGAAAGGTGATAAATTGCCGGCCAATATCATCATTCCGTCGGTGCTGATCACGCGCGAGAATGCCAAGCAGTTCTACTTTCCGAACTCGCCTTTTTAACTGACACTCCCCCAGGGCCAGCGTCCCGGGGGCTAAAGGATTCCGCATGAAAACCATCCAGGGCCCGGCCATTTTCCTGGCCCAGTTTCTCGGCGATGCGCCGCCGTTCGACTCGCTCGAACACTTGGCGCAATGGGCGGCCGGCCTGGGCTACAAGGGCTTGCAGTTGCCCACGGCGCCGCGCTTGTTTGATCTGGAACAAGCGGCCAACAGCCAGCAGTACTGCGACGACGTCAAGGTGCTCCTGGCGCGCCATGGCTTGCAGGTGACGGAATTGTCCACGCATTTGCAGGGCCAGCTGATCGCTGTGCATCCTGCCTATGATGCGCTGTTCGACGGTTTTGCGCCTGAGCACGTGCGTGGCAATTCTACCGCCCGCACGGCCTGGGCCACGCAGCAATTGCTGTGGGCGGCCACCGCCTCGCAGCGCCTGGGTTTGCAGGCGCACGTGACATTTTCCGGCGCGCTGGCCTGGCCCTACTTGTATCCGTGGCCGCAGCGCCCCGCCGGCCTGGTGGAAACCGCATTTGCCGAGCTGGCCAAGCGCTGGCTGCCCATCCTCGATGCATTCGATGCGGCCGGCGTGGACCTCTGTTATGAACTGCATCCGGGCGAGGATTTGCACGATGGCGTGACCTTCGAGCGCTTCCTGGCCGCCGTCAATGATCACCCACGCGCATCGATTTTGTACGACCCCAGCCACTTCGTGCTGCAGCAGCTCGATTACTTGGCTTTCATCGACATCTATCATGCGCGCATCAAGGCTTTCCATGTGAAGGATGCGGAATTCCGTCCCAACGGGCGCCAGGGCGTGTATGGCGGCTATGGCGATTGGCAAGACCGGGCCGGGCGCTTCCGTTCGCTGGGTGATGGGCAAATCGATTTCAAGGCGATTTTCTCGAAAATGGCGCAATACGATTTCCCGGGCTGGGCCGTGCTGGAGTGGGAGTGCTGTTTGAAACATCCCGAGGATGGGGCGGCCGAAGGGGCGCGTTTCATCCGCGAGCACATCATCCATGTGGCCGAACATGCGTTCGATGATTTCGCGGGCAGTGCGGTTGACCAGGATCAAATTCATCACTTGCTTGGCTTGACATAAGGAGACGACATGCAGCGACGCTTACGGTTGGGCATGGTAGGGGGCGGGCAGGGTGCGTTCATCGGCGCCGTGCACCGCATCGCGGCGCGCATCGATGACCAGTACGAGCTGGTGGCGGGCGCCCTGTCTTCCGACCCGGAGCGTGCGCGAGAGAGCGGCGCCGCGCTGCACCTGGCGCCCGAACGCAGCTATTGCGATTACCGTGCCATGGCACAAGCGGAGGCTGCGCGCCCGGACGGCATCGAAGCGGTGGCCATCGTCACGCCCAACCATTTACACGCGCCCGTCGCCACGGCCTTTCTGGAAGCGGGCATCCACGTAATTTGCGACAAGCCGCTGGGCATTTCGCTGGCGGAAGGCCAAGCCTTGGCGGCGCTGGCGCAACGTCAGAACCTGCTGTTTGCGCTTACGCATACCTACAGCGGCTATCCGCTGCTGCGCCATGCGAAAGCCATGGTCGAGGCGGGCGAGATCGGCGAGCTGCGCCTCGTGCAAGTCGAGTATTCGCAAGATTGGCTGGCCGAGGCGATTGCGGTAGGCGGGTTGAAGCAGGGTAACTGGCATAACGACCCGCACAAGGCCGGTCCCGGCGGCACCCTGCTCGACGTGGGCTTGCACGCCTATCACCTGGCGCAATTCGTCAGCGGCTTCACGCCGCAATCCGTGCTGGCGGAATTGTCGACCTTTGTTCCGAACCGCACGCTGGACGACCACGTGCAGGTAATGTTGCGCTATGCGAATGGCGCCAAGGGCACGCTGTGGGCCAGTCAGGTGGCGACCGGTTGCGAAAACACGGTGCGCCTGCGCTTGTTTGGCAGCAAGGCACAGCTGGACTTTGACCAGGAACAGCCGAACGAACTATGGGTTACGCCGCAGGGCGGCAACCGCCAGCTGCTGCGCCCGGGCCGTGTCGACAGTGCGGCCGCGCGCCATGCCACGCGCGTGCCGGCCGGCCACCCGGAAGGCTACCTGGAAGCGTTCGCCCAGCTGTACCTGGATGCAGCCCTGGCCATCCGCGCTCTGCAAGCGGGCTTGCCCGTGCCCGAGGCGGCGCGCTGGCTGCCGACGGTGGCCGATGGCGTGGCGGGCCTGGCCTTTGCGGAAGCCGTGCTGCGCAGCCAAGCTGCGGGTGCCAGCTGGAGCACGCTGGCGGACTGTTAAACTGGGCGCATGAGCGCGCCCTTTACCACCACCTTTACCATCGCCACCTTTACTATCACTATCCTCCCGCAAGGCTGGCAATTCACGGCCGAGGCCGGCACTACTGTGCTGGCCGCCGCCGAGCTGGCCGGCATTCGCCTGCTCAGTTCCTGCCGCAACGGCACCTGTCGTACCTGCCTGTGCCACATGCCCGAAGGAAAGATACGCTACACGGTGGACTGGCCCGGCATCAGCCCCGATGAACGGCTCGACGGCTACATCCTGCCCTGCGTGGCTGTGGCCGAAAGCGATCTTACCGTGCAGGCGCGCGCCGTGCGTACGGGTACCTACTGACGTACCTACTGACTCACGACGGCTTGCCGCCCTTAAGCCGCTGCAGCAGCGCGTCCACGCTGTCGCTCACGGGCAAGCCGTGGCGGCGCAGCAGTTGCACGTGCAGCACCAGGTTTTCCAGCACCAGCTTGGCGGCCACGGCCAGCAGCGCCAGGTTGCGGTCTTCCGGGCTGAAATTTTCCATCGCATCGGCCATCTCGCACAGGTGATTGGCGATCAGCCCGCGCAATTCCTGCTCGTCGAAGGGCAGGTCGGCAAAATCGATGGGATCGGCCACTTCCACTTCCTGCATCAGCACCGCTAGTTCTTCCGGGGTAATCGTCATGCCTGGCCTCCTTGTGTGCTTGCCGCTATTTTAGCGGTAACGCCATTGTATCGTCGGCAAAGCGGACTAGAATGAGTCCAGGCCGACGACGTCAAAGGCAGCATGGCGCACTTGCATTTTACCCAACAACTGGCACGTTTCATGGACGTCCCCACCATGGACGTGGCTGCGCCGCGCCTGCGCGCCGCCCTCGATGCCGCGTTTGCGCAACAGCCGCGCCTGCGCGGTTACGTGCTCGACGAGCAGGGGGCCTTGCGTCCGAATGTGGTGATCTTCATCGATGGGGCGCGCTGCCGCGAACGGCGCGTGCTCGACGACGCCTTGCGGCCCGACAGTCAGGTGTATATCTTGCAGGCACTTTCCGGAGGTTAATCATGGGGCAAGGCATGGAACGAGGCATGGAACAACGCGCGTATCTCGGCACCCGCAAGGGCTTGTTCCAGTTCGATGTCGACGCGGCTGGCGTCTGGCAGCTGGCGCTGGTGCAGTTTGCCGGCGATCCCGTCTCCATGCTGCTGCACGATAGCCGCGACGGCACCCTGTACGCGGCCCTGAACCTGGGCCACTTCGGCGCCAAGCTGCATCGCCTGGACAGGGGCAGATCCACATGGCAAGAAGTCGCCGTGCCCGCCTATCCCGCCAAGCCGGAGGACAGCGCCGATACCGTGAACTGGACCTTGCAGCAGGTCTGGTCGCTGGCGGCTGGCGGCGCGGACCAGCCCGGCGTCTTGTGGGCGGGGACCCTGCCTGGTGGCCTGTTCCGCTCCAGCGACCGCGGCGACAGCTGGCAACTGGTGGAGTCTTTGTGGAACGTGCCGCAGCGGGCGCAGTGGTTTGGCGGCGGCTACGACGTGCCCGGCATCCACAGCATTTGCGTCGATCCGCGCGACAGCCGCAAGGTGCTGGTCGGCATTTCCTGCGGCGGCGTCTGGCAAACCCTGGACGGTGGCACCAGTTGGGCCTTGAGCGCGACGGGCATGCGGGCCGATTACATGCCGCCCGAGCTCGATGAAAACGAAGCCGTGCAAGATCCGCACCGCATCGTGCGCAGCGCCGGCACGCCCGAGGCGCTGTGGTGCCAGCACCATAACGGCATCTGGCGCTCGCACGATGCGGGTTGGCATTGGCAGGAAGTGAGCACGGCGCCGCTGTCGCATTTCGGCTTTGCCGTGGCCGTGCATCCGCGTGATGGCGACACGGCCTGGTTCGTGCCGGCGCAGGCGGACGTGCTGCGCATTCCGCATGACGGCGCGCTGGCCGTCACGCGCACGCGCGACGGCGGCAAAACTTTCGACGTCTTGCGCGCGGGATTGCCGCAGCAGTATTGCTACGACCTGGTGTACCGCCACGGGCTGGCGCTGGCCGACGACGGGCGCAGCCTGCTGATGGCCTCGACCACGGGCGGCGCCTGGTATTCCGGCGATGAGGGCGAGCATTGGCAGACGCTGTCTGCCCATTTGCCGCCCGTTTATGCGGTCTGTTTTGCCACGCCGTAGTAGCACAGGAAGATATCGACGGCCAGTTCCGTCACTTCGCGTTTGCGTGCCGGGCCCAGCAGAGGCTCACCCAGGGTGATCTGCGGCCAGAAGGCAAAGGTCTTCAGTGGCGACATCAGCAGGTGCGCCACTTCCAGTGTCTCGCCCGCCTTGATGCGCCCGTCTTGCTGCGCCGCACGGATCCAGATATTCAAGCCCGTTTCCTTTTCATTCAAGCGCGCCACCATGGCTTGCGCCCGCTCGGGCGAGTGGATGGTTTCGCCAAAGATCACGCGCGCCAAGTCGATGAATGCTGCGTCGCATAGCAAGGCCATTTTCTGCTCGACCAAGGCTAGCACCTGCGGGCGCAGCGGCTGGTCGGCAACATAAGGCACGGCAGGCTGGGCCATGCTGCTTTCCCACATGCGCTGCAGGATTTCCGCGAACAACTCGTCCTTGCTGGGGAAGTGGTTGTACACGGTGCGCTTGGAAACGGCGGCCGTGGCGGCGATCTTGTCCATGCTTGTCGCGTCAAAACCGTGCTCGCGAAACTCGGCGATGGCGGCATCGACGATGGCGACGCGCTTGCGGTCGGTGAGGCGTTGCGGTGCGGCCATGGCGGGAAATCTCCTTTGAAAACAATATTTTACACCTCTTGGTTTACTTTGCTAGAAATAGGAACTACACTGTGTAGTGTAATTTAATCCTTGTTAATTCTTTACCGGGCCGCATATGCACTTGCACCGCATCTTATTCTTGGGAGTCCTGATCATCATGAGTTCTTGCACCTTGCGCGCCGCACCTGCCGCGCCCGCTTCTTCCTCAACCTTGTCACCACAACGCCATGAAGGCAAGTTTCGCAATCCCGTGCAGATGCATAAACTGGGCACGGCTGCAACGCTCAAGCTGATGTGGAAATTTTTCTTTGATAAGCCCGACAGCACGGTGCCCGCTGCAGCCGTACCCGTGCAAGCCTTGAGCCAGGCGCAGTTGCTGGCCGCACCCGACAACAGCCTGTTTCGCCTCGGCCACTCGACCCTGCTATTCAAACTCAACAACGAGTTCTTCCTCACCGACCCCGTGTTTTCCGAGCGCGCCTCGCCGGTGCAGTGGGCGGGACCGAAGCGTTTCCACCAGCCGCCCATCAGCATCGCCGATCTGCCGCCGATCAAGGCCGTGATCCTGTCGCACGACCATTACGATCACCTCGACCATGCTGCCGTGCTGCAACTGGCCGCCAAGACCGAGCACTTCGTCACGCCGCTGGGCGTGGGCGATACCCTGATTCAATGGGGCGTGCCAGCGGCCAAGGTGCAGCAGTTCGACTGGTGGCAGGGCACGACAATTTCCGGCGTGAAACTGGTGGCGACACCATCACAACATTTCTCGGGACGCGGCTTATTTGATGGCAATCAAACCCTGTGGGCGTCGTGGGTCATCGACGCGCCGGACGTGCGCGTGTTTTTTAGCGGCGACTCCGGCTATTTCGGCGGTTTCAAGCAGATCGGCGACAAGTACGGGCCGTTTGACGTGACCATGATCGAAACGGGCGCGTATGACAAGCTCTGGCCGGACGTGCACATGCAGCCGGAGGAAACCCTGCAAGCCCACCTGGACTTGCGCGGCAAGTGGCTGATGCCCGTGCATAACGGCACCTTTGACCTGGGCTTACATGCCTGGCATGAACCGTTCGACCGCATCACGGGGCTGGCAGCGAAGCAGGGCGTGAACCTGGCCACGCCGCAGATGGGCGAGGCGGTCGACCTGACGCAGCCGCAGAAGGGTGACAAGTGGTGGCTGGCGATGCTGGAAGAGGAAATGGCGAAGTAAGCTTGCTTTACGCCGTCACGTCGATCAGGCGGCCCAGGGTCTGGCCATAGCTGTTCAGCTGGGGCGTGCTTTTCGCCGTCGCGGGGGCTGCTTGCTGTGGCACGGCCACCTTGATCGCCTGGTCCAGCCGCGGCGCCTTGATGGCGGCCGGGGCTTGCTGGCTGCTGCGCTGCGTCTGGCTCAGCGATTCCTGTTCCCGCGCCAGCGACTGGCGGCTTTGCGCCAGCTGTTCACTGTCGCGTCGTACCTGGTTCTGGCCTTGTTCGACGCGCTGTTGCGCCGTGGCCAGCGAGGCTTGCAGATTGTTGACGGACGTTAGCGTGACCACATTGTTCACCTTTGAAAGTATGCCCAGGCGTGCGCAGGAGAGGAAAAGTCAGGCCGGGGGGGGGGCGCAACATGTCTGCAGGTAATCTTTACCTGAATCAAGAGTAGGACAAATTCTCGCATAGTTCCAGCTAATTATGCTTTCTTGATAATTTTGTTCTGCGCGCCTGATGTTGCAAACCCGGCACGCCGAAGCTGGCACCCTACTTGGTAAAGTGAGTACCCGCTGTCGCTTGCAGCCATTCTTAGTCAGCCATAGCCGCTGCCATGCTGTGGACGAAGCAGACATGGCCGTCTTTAAAAAGTACTTTCTAGAGTGTCAATATGTTGTTGTTTTTTTACCATTGCGGCGCACGGTAATGCGCGGCCTGCTTGGCGCTCTGGGCTATAATTGACGGTCAGAGTTGGTTTCTTTTGCCATACAGACAGGTAGTTAACAGATGAATCTCAAGAGCCTCGCAATTGCCCTCGGCATGTCGAAAACGACAGTCAGCAGGGCGTTGAACGGCTATCCGGAAGTCAATTCCCGCACCCGTGAAATCGTCCTGGCCGCCGCCAAGAAAGTCGGCTACCGGCCCAACCCACTGGCGCGCAGCCTGGCCGTCGGCCGCACCAATGTGCTGGGCATGATCTATCCCCTGCTGCCCAGTGACCTGGGCGACAGTGTCTTTCTTTCCGTGGTGAATGGCATGTCCGACGCCGTCGAAGCGTCGAAGATGAGCCTCATCATCGCCCCCGTGTCGCCGCAGAACGAACAGCCCTCGTATGAAACCATGGTGCGCGGGCGCCAGGTCGATGGCCTGGTGGTAGGCCGTACCAAGGTGGTCGATGAGCGCATCGCCTACCTGACGAAGGTGGGCTTTCCTTTTGTTGCAAATGGCCGTACGCGCATCGATGCGCCCTACGCGTATTTTGACTACGACAACGACACGGGCATCGACCTGGCCGTGTCTTTCCTGGCAGCACACGGCCACCAGCGCATCGCGCTGTTGAGCGCGCCGCTGGATTTGCATTTCGCCTTTGAGCGTAAGGAAAGCTTTATCCGCTGCATGGCGCAGGCGGGCTTGCCGCTGGATTCCCGCTATCTGCTCGACAATACCTTCGACCGCCGCAGCGGCTACCAGGCCATGCAGCAATTGCTGGCCTGCTCGCCCCGTCCCACGGCCGTCATCGTCGATAATCACCTGTCCGGCGTGGGCGTGGTGCGCGCCCTGATGGATGCGGGCATCGAGATCGGCAAGGAGGTCTCCGTCATTGTCTGGGGCAATGTGGAAGACACCTTGATTGGCATCAACGTCACCACCATAGCCCAGCCCGACCTGCGCCGCGCTGGCGCCAAGATGGTCGAAATGCTGCAATCCCTGCTGGCCGGTACGCCGCCGGAACGGCTGCAGGAAATCTGGCAGCCCGTGCTGTTGCCGGGAGCGACGGTGGGGCGCTGCGCGGACGCATAAAAAAAACGCAGAGCCGAGGCTCTGCGTTTTTCATTGCCCTACCGGTTTGCTAGGCCGCGTGCTTGCTTCCATCCGCTAGCACCGCCAGCAATCTCGCCTTGTCCTTGCGGTAGGTGGCCACAGCGGCTTCCTTGACGTGGCCGAAGCCGCGGATTTTCTCGGGCAGCGATGCCAGTTCCACGCAGGTAGCCAGATTCTCTGCCGTCAGGTTGACCAGCAGGCCGGCCAGCAGTTCGCGGTAGTCGACGATCAGGGCGCGTTCCATCTTGCGCTCGGTCGTATAACCGAAGACGTCGAAGGTGCCGCCGCGCAAGCCCTTGGCTTTCGCCAATAGTTTGAAGGCGCGCCACATCCAGGAACCGAACTCCGCTTTCACGAGGTGCCCCTTCGCATCTTTCTTGGCGAACAGCGGCGGCGCCAGGTTGAATTTGACGGAGAAATTGCCTTCGAACTGCTGTTGCAACTGTTCCACAAAACGGCCATCCGTGTACAGGCGCGCCACTTCGTACTCGTCCTTGTAGGCCAGCAATTTGAAATAGCTCTTGGCCACGGCGGTCGACAGCTTCTGGCCCAGTCCCAGGGTATTCTCACGGTCGCGCACCTGGTTGACCAGGGTCAAATAACCGTGCGCATACGCGGCGTTCTGGTAGGCGGTGAGGAATTCCACGCGCTTCTTGATGACGCTATCGAGGCTTTGCGGCATTTGCACGATGATCGCTTGCGACGGCGTGGCGATTTGCGTGACTTTGCGCACATCGACGGCGGCGCGGCGGCCCCACAGGAAACTCTTCTTGTTCGACGCTATGCCCACGCCATTCAATTCGATGGCGCGCAGCAGCGCCGCTTCCGTCAACGGGATGCGGCCCTTTTGCCAGGCGTAACCGAGCATGAACAGGTTGGCGGCAATCGAGTCGCCCATCAGCGCGGTCGCCAGCTTGGTCGCGTCGATGAAGTCGGCCGCGTCGGCGCCGCCCACGGATTCTTCGATCAGCTGGCGCACTTCCGCCGTTGGATATTGCCAGTCGGCATTTTGCGCGAACGTGCCCGGCGGCTGCTCGTGCAGGTTGACGACGGCCAGGCTGCGGCCCGGACGCATTTTCGACACGGCATCCTGCGCGCCGGCCGTCAGCATGTCGCACCCTAGAATCAGGTCCGCTTCGCCCGTGGCGATGCGCTGCGCGCGGATATGCGCCGGCGACTTGGCGATTTTCACGTGCGACGTGACGGAACCGTTCTTTTGCGACATGCCTGTCATGTCCAGCACAGACGCGCCCTTGCCTTCCAGGTGGGCTGCCATGCCCATCAGCGCGCCGACGGTGATGACGCCCGTGCCGCCGATGCCATTAATCAGGATGTTGTAGGGCGCGTCGCAGGCGGGCAACTGGGGTTCCGGCAACGGGCCGAAGTTGTCCGTCTCGCCCGGCTTGCCGGCGCCCGTCTTGGTTTTCTTCAGGCTGCCGCCTTCGATGGTGACGAAGCTGGGGCAAAAGCCTTTGGCGCACGAGTAATCCTTGTTGCACGAGGATTGGTCGATGGTGCGCTTGCGGCCAAATTCCGTTTCCTTCGGCAAGATCGAGACGCAGTTCGACTGCACGCCGCAATCACCGCAGCCTTCGCAGACGGCGTCGTTGATGACCATGCGCTTGGCGATGTCCGGATACTCGCCTTTCTTGCGGCGCCGGCGTTTCTCGGCCGCGCAGGTCTGGTCGTAGATCAGCACGGACACGCCTTGCACTTCGCGCAATTCGCGCTGCACGGCATCCATGTCCTTGCGGTCGTGCAAGGTCAGGTGGGCGGGCAGGTTGCTGCGGTCGCTGTAGCGCGATAAATCTTCCGTGACCAGCGCGATGCGGGCGATGCCTTCGGCCGCCACCTGCTGCGCCATCATGGGCACGGTGATCAAGCCGTCCACGGGCTGGCCGCCCGTCATGGCGACGGCGTCGTTGTAGAGAATCTTGTAGGTAATGTTCACCTTGGCGGCCTGCGCGGCGCGGATGGCCAGGTAGCCGGAGTGGAAATACGTGCCGTCGCCCAGGTTCTGGAACACGTGCGGCAGTGTGGAAAACGCGGCTTGCCCGATCCACGGCGCGCCTTCGCCGCCCATGTGCGTGGTCAGCTTGTTCATTTCCGGGTAGATCGACGTGGCCATCACATGGCAGCCGATGCCGGCCAGCGCCAGGCTGCCGTCCGGCACCTTGGTCGAGGTATTGTGCGGGCAGCCGGAGCAGTAAAACGCGGGGCGGAACGGCGTGTTGACGGCTTTCTTCAATACCGCATCCTTGGCGTCGAGAAAACTCAGTCTCGCCTTGATCAGGTCGCAGGTGACGGGATCGGAAATCAGGCGGGCGATGCGGCTGGCGATGACGCGCGCCACTTGCGAGACGGAAAAATCCGCCTTGGAAGTGAGCAGCCATTCGCCGCGCGGCGCCACCCATTCGCCTTTTTCGTCGAACTTGCCGATGACTCTAGGGCGCACGTCGTCGCGCCAGTTGTACAACTGCTCCTTGAGCTGGTATTCAACGATTTGGCGCTTCTCTTCTACCACGAGAATTTCATCGAGACCTTGCGCAAACTCACGCACGCTGTCCGGTTCCAGCGGCCACGGCATGGCGACCTTGAACAGCCGCATGCCGACGTCGGCCGCCATCTGCTCGTCGATGCCCAGTTCTTCCAGCGCTTCGAGCACGTCCAGGTAGGATTTGCCGGACGCGATGATGCCCAGCTTGGCGTTCGGGCTGTCGATGGTGGTGTGGTTGAGCTTGTTTTCGCGCGCGTAGGCCAGAGCCGCATAGATCTTGTAGTCCTGCATCAGCGCTTCCTGGTTGCGCGCCTGCTGGCCCAGCGGAATGCTCGACAGGCGCGCGTTCAGGCCGCCTTCGGGCATGATGAAGTCTTGCGGAATCTTCACTTCCACGCGGAACGGGTCGGCATCGATGGAGGCCGACGATTCGACCGTGTCGGCCAGCGCCTTGAAAGCCACCGTGCAGCCGGAAAAGCGCGACATGGCCCAGCCGTGGATACCCAGGTCCAGGTATTCCTGCACATTGCAGGGGTACAAGACGGGGATCATCGAGGCGGAGAACAGATGGTCGGACTGGTGCGGCAGGGTCGAGGAATACGCGCCATGGTCATCGCCGGCCACCAGCAGCACGCCGCCCAATTTGGATGTGCCCGCATGGTTCATGTGCTTGAAGACATCGCCGCAGCGGTCCACGCCCGGGCCCTTGCCGTACCACATGGCGAACACGCCGTCGTACTTGGCCGGGCCGATCAAGTCCACCTGCTGCGAACCCCAGACGGCCGTGGCCGCCAAGTCTTCGTTGACGCCGGGCACGAATTGCACGTGGTGCGCTTCCAGCTGTTTCTTGGCTTTCCACAGGTTTTCATCGAGGCCGCCCAGGGGCGAACCGCGATAGCCGGAAATGAAGCCGGCCGTGTTGAGGCCAGCGGCCTGGTCACGCAGGCGCTGCATCATGGGCAGGCGTACGAGGGCCTGGATGCCGGACAGGAAGATGGCGCCGGAAGTGGCCGTATATTTGTCGTCGAGGCTGACGGTGGTCAAACGGGAAGGTTCAAGAGGTGTAGATGGCGCGGCACCGGCGTTTCTAGCGAACGCTGCGGAGCCGTTTTCCGTGGTCACGGACATGGCTGTCTCCAAAAGGGTGTTTCAGATAGCGGCTGTACAAGGTCGCGCCCGGTAAGGCGTGCGCTGTGCAGACGGGATGGCCGCATGTGGGCGGCACATAACTATTTTAAATTTAAAATAGTTAATGTGGTCAGTGTAGAACGACCGAGGGGAAGGGGCAAATACGCTTTGGCGATGGGGGTATAAGAAATACTTATGCCATGGGCGAGAGTACGTGTGCCCCCACCCAGCGCCCGCTGCCGCACAGCTCGGCGGCCACTTGCAGCACGAGGTTTTTCACGGCGTTGCCCGCATTCGTCAGGGGAATGTTCTTTGACGCGCACAGGGCCACCGTGCGCGACAGCACGGGGCTGTGGATGGCATAGCTGCGCATGGCGCCGCTGTCCAGTTCGGCCAGCAGGGGGGCGGCCGGCAAGATGGTGGCGCCCATGCCGGCCAGGATGGCCGATTTCAGGATGGCGATCGAGTTGATCTCGATCACGTTTGCCGTCTCCAGGCCCAGTTCGCGGGCGCGGCTGTCGATGCGCGGACGCACGCCATGTTGCAAGCCCGGCAGGATCAGGGTGGCGTTCAATGCCTGCGGGAATGACAGTGCCTGGCCCGGGGGGGCGAACGGCGAATCGCTGCGGCAGATGAAACGCATCTCTTCTTCCACCAGGGGGATACAGGCAAACGGCGTCAGCTGGCCATCGTCGAACAGCACGGCCAGGTTGATGCGGCCCGATTTGAGCTGTTCATTGAGGTTGCCCGTGATTTCTTCCGTCAGCTGCAGCGTGATTTCAGGATAGCGTTCGCGCACGGCCAGCAGCAAGGGCAGGGCCAGGGCGCCGGAGATGCTGTGCGGCAAACCCAGGGTGACATTGCCGGACGGCCGCGTGGCGCTTTGCGTGACGGCCGAGCGGGCGTCGGCCACCTGTTTCAGGATCGCTTGCGCGTGTTCGTAAAATACCTTGCCCGCGTCCGTGCTGAGCACGCCCTGGGCCGAGCGGTGCAGCAGCTGGACGCCCAGTTCTTCTTCCAGCTGGCGCAGCTGCTGCGTCAGGGCAGGCTGCGCCACATGCAGGGTCAGGGCCGCGCGCGACAGCGAGCCGTGGTCGACGATGGCAACAAAGTAGCGTAATTGGCGCAGTTCCATGGGTCCCAAAGCGGTGCATGCGCCATTGCCCGGCAAGGGTGCCGATAGCAGCGCGGTGAGCGGAAAAACAGGGTGTTGCGCCGCAGCGCCGAACGCGGCCAGCAGAATAACAATTTTGTTATACTCATTCTAGCGCCTTCGGTGCTCCAGACGCGTATTTGTGGGATGACAGCATGCTCAAGAAAGTTGATTCGTCTCAATTAAAAGTGGGCATGTACATTCATGACCTCAGCTGCGACTGGATGACGCACCCGTTCGTGCGCAACCGTTTCCTGTTGCGCAGCGACGATGAAATCCGCAAGATCGTGCAGGCCGGCATCCACGACGTGGTGATCGATAGCGGCAAGGGACTCGACGTGCAGGATGCGCCCACGGTGGCGCAGGCACGGGCTGCCACTGAACGCGAGCTGGTGCAGATCGCCACGCCGCCGCAGGTGGTCACGCGCGTCTCGCTGGGCATGGAACTGGCGCGCGCCACGCAGGTGCGGCGGCAGGCATCGAGCCTGGTGCGCACGGTGATGGCCGATGTACGCCTGGGCAAGGCCGTCGAGATCGACCGCGTGCAGCACACGGTGCAAGATATCACCGAATCGATCTTGCGCAACCCCGGTGCCCTGGTCGGCTTGTTGCGCATCAAGAACAAGGACGATTACACCTTCTTGCATTCTGTCAGCGTGTGCGCGCTGCTGGTGGCGTTTTGCCGTTCGCGGGGCATCGATGGGGCCACCACGCACCAGGCCGGCCTGGGCGGCTTGCTGCACGACACGGGCAAGGCGCTGGTGCCCGACAGCGTGCTGAACAAACCCGGTCCCCTGACGCCGGAAGAATTTGCCCTGATCAAGCGCCATCCGCGCGATGGCTACGACATTCTGTGCCAGTCGCCTGAGGTCGGCGCCATTCCCCTCGACATTGCCCTGCACCACCACGAACGGCGCGACGGCAGCGGCTACCCGGACCAGTTGGCCGGTGACGCCATCAGCGAGCTGGCGCAGATGGCTGCCATCGTCGACGTGTATGACGCGCTGACGTCCGACCGCAGCTATCACAAGGGCATTCCCGCCGCCGAAGCCTTGCGCAAGATTTATGAGTGGAGCAAATTCCATTTCAATCCCGTGTTTGCGCAAGATTTCATGCGCTGCGTGGGGATCTATCCGGTCGGCACCATGGTGATGCTGGAATCGGGCCGCCTGGCTGTCGTCATCGAGGCGCACGAGAGCAATCTGCTGGCGCCGAAGGTGAATGTATTTTTCAGTACAAAGAGCAATGCCTACATCAAGCCCGAGACAGTCGACCTGTCGCGCGGCTTTGGCTTCGGCGGTGCCGACAAGATCGTCGGCCATGAGTCGGCCGCCAAGTGGCAGGTTGATCCCATGCGCTTTCTTTCCCTTGCGGATGCCTAGAAGAACTCCGCCGTATCGTTCGAGGCGATGGTAGTTAACAGGCCCTTGGCGACCAGCTCGTCATAGTGGCAAGCCAGGTTGCGGCCATGGCTTTTCGCGTAGTACAGGGCCTGGTCGGCGCGACCGAGGATGATCACGGGCGCCTCGTAGGCGTTGATACTGACGAAGCCCACGCTGACGGTGACTCTGCCCACTTGCGGGAAGTTGTGCGCCTCGACATTGGTGCGGAAGCGGTCGATGATTTTCTGCGCATTTTCCAGGGTGATCGAGCGCAGCAGTACGACGAATTCCTCGCCGCCGAAGCGGAAGATGCGGTCTTGCGAGCGGAACGACGATTGCAGCTGGTTGGCGATCAGGATCAGTACTTCATCGCCGTACAGGTGGCCGAATTTATCGTTGACCAGCTTGAAATGATCGACGTCGATCACGGCCAGCCATTGCCGTTCCGTGTCCGTATGGTGGCGCCGCTCTTCATCGACGGAACGCGGCTTCTCCGCTTCCGATTCGCCGCGGCTTTGCAGGATTTTCGCCAACTGGTCGTCGAAGGTCTTGCGATTCAACAAGCCGGTGAGCGAATCACGTTCGCTGTAGTCGAGCAGATTCTGGAAATTGCGGTACACGCTGACGATGCCGCCGATCACCTGGATGGTGGCGCCCGTGTACGGCGTGGGGTTGGTGATTTCCAGGCAGGTGGTGACTTGGTCGCCGATCCAGATGGGCAGCCACAGCAGGTGGCGGCCGTCGGCGCACAAGGTATCGGCGCTCGCTTCATGGCGCGCGATGCAGGCGGCCAGCGCCGGATAGTCCGACAGCGGTTCGCCCGGCAGGGTAGGGTCGTTATGCTCTTCCATGCGGGCCACGCTGCCCGCCACGATGATGGCCCGCGACCGCACGAACACCTGGCCACGTACGGTGGTCAGTGCCAGCACACGGGTCTGCGACGCGGAAGCGAGTTCTTGCACTGCCGAGATCACGGAGATGTCGAGCATCGTGTGGTCGCGGTGCCCGGTCATGTCCACCATGTGTTTCAGTAGGGAATCCATTGTCGATCTCTGGAAAGTAGTCACACAAGATTCTTCATACCAACATTGCGTCAAGCAATTCGCGTCCGTCTACAAGAAGCCAAGATTTATTTGGTGGCATGACGCTCTTTACCGCAGGGCGAGAGGCCTTTCCAAAGAAGAGCTAAGCAGGATAATGTCTTTTTGCCTAATAGGCAATTAACGTATGCAATATTTCATGTAAATACATGAGATTCATGCACTGCATTGCAAAAAACTTGCCTTGACGAAGGCTTTCAATCTTGATCGCAACATTTGTTTGCGTCAGCCGTCATATCAATAAGGTTTGATAATTTCCATGCGGAAACTTGTGGCGCGTCAATTTGCCAAAATGCGGACGCTTTATAGTCAATGCAATGGCGCAGAAATTTACGGAAGGAAACATATTAGCAGGTATGGGCAATGTTTCACACCCGATTGCGCCAGGGACTTGTGATTCACTTTTGGGAGCTTGTCATGCATACCTTCCTGTCGGCAGTACAGCAGTTTGTTAAGGATGAGGATGGCATTACGGCAATCGAATACGGCTTGATTGCGGCCTTGATGGCTACCGCCATCACGGCCGGTTTCTTGCTGATCAAGACCAACTTGGTGGCCGTCCTCACCGACATTTCGTCGAACCTGGTGTTGACGCCCTAAGCGGGTGCCCGCCATCGGCCGGCCGGTGGCGGGTTTTTCTTCGGGAGGTATGCCATGCCTGCAACTGCCTTGTGCGACCTGCTGTTATTGTGCTTTGTGACGGGGGCCGCCGTCAGTGATTTGATACGCCGCAAGATACCGAATGGCTTGGTGCTGTCCGGCATCCTCGCCGCGCTGGCCTTGCACCTGTGGCTGTGGCCGCAAAGCGTGCCGTCGTTGTGGCTGGGCGGCATGGCGACGGGCTTCTTCCTGTTTTTGCCTTTATATGTGCTGCGCGGCATGGCCGCCGGCGACGTCAAGCTGATCGCCATGGTGGGCGCCTTTGCCGGTCCCTGGCCCGTGTTGCAGATCTGTTTCGCCACCTTTGTGCTGGGCGGTCTGATGGCCGTGCTGATGATCACCTGGCAGGGCAAGTGGCGCGCCTGCCTGGGTAATCTGCGCCAGTTGCTGTGGCCCGTGATCGCGCGCATGGCCGGCATTCCCCTGGCACCCGCCGCATGGGGCAGCGGCGCCAGTGTGGGCAACATGCCGTACGGACTGGCCATTGCCCTGGGCTGCCTGGTTGTGCAAGCGCGGCATTATTTCTGATTGGTATTCATTGCTCTGAATCAATGGGCGCCAGTCCCCGCTGGCTAGAATGAAATCTGTTCAATGCAGTCTTAACCGGCTTGGAGACACAGCATGACCGAGGTCGTTTATTCCATGAGCACCGAGAGCGCGCCGCGTCCCGCCGACGCGAACCTGATGCCGCCCTTGCCGCCGCAGCCGAAGAGCTTGCGCGAAACGGGCCTGGAGCGGCCGCTGGTGGTCGAACTGATCGCCAAGCTGATGTTTGTGAGCGGCAAGACGCACTTGTCCGCGCTGACGACGCGCTTGCGCCTGTCGATCAATGTCTTGCGGGAAGTGCTCGATTTCATGGTGGCCGAGCAGATGGCCGAAGTGGCTTGGCGCGGCGAATCCGATATCGACGTGCAATACCAGCTGACGGGTGCCGGCAAGCAGCGCGCCAGCGCCTTCCTCGAGCGCTGCGCGTATGTCGGCGCCGCCCCCGTCACCCTGGAAGCGTACCGCGCCATGGTGGCGCGCCAGTCGTGGCTGGTGCAGGAACAGCGCGTTGGCAGCGACGACCTGGCCGCCCTGCTGGGCAGCGCCCATGCGGGGCCGGGCATGCTCGACGTAGTGGGCGCGGCCCTGCATTCGGGGCGCTCGCTGCTGCTGTACGGTCCGCCCGGCAGCGGCAAGTCGACCCTGGCGCTGCAGCTGGGCCAATTGCTGCACGGGCTGGTCGCCGTGCCGTACGCCATCGTTGTTGGCCAGGACATCATCCAATTGTACGATCCGGCCCAGCACTTGCCGCCCGTGCCGCAGCATGTCAGCCATGCGCGCCAGGCGCTGGAGCGGCGTAGCACCGACATCCGCTGGGTGCTGTGCCAGCGTCCCGTGATCCATGTGGGTGCCGAGCTCGACGCGGGCATGCTGGAGCTGCGCCATGACGCCAGCGGCGGCTGCTACCAGGCGCCACCCCATGTGCGGGCAAATAACGGCATGCTGATCATCGACGACCTGGGCCGCCAGCGCCTGGGCGCGCAAGAGCTGCTGACGCGGCTGATGCAGCCGCTGGCGCGCGGCAGCGACCAGCTGGGCCTGTCCGGCGGCGTGCAGATCAGCGTGCCGTTCGACAACGCCCTGGTGCTGGCCACGAATGTGCCGCCGGGCGAGCTATTCGATCCTGCCTTGCTGCGCCGCATCGGCTACAAGGTGCAGGTGGGGGCGCTGGCCGAGAGCGCCTATCGCGCCCTGTTCCGCCAGCAATGCCGCCTGGCCGGCATGGCCATCGATGAACTGGTCCTGAATCATTTGTTGCAACTACATGGGGCGCAGGGACGGCCCTTGCTGGCCAGCTATCCACAGGAATTGCTGGCGCGCATAGGCGACTTTGCCGGTTTTGCCGGCTGTGAAGCGCGCCTGACAGTGGCCGCCCTGGAGCAGGCCTGGAACAGCCTGTTTGCCAGCTGCGACATGCCGGCCGCCAGCCTGTGCGAGCGTATCGCATGAAAAACCGGCGCGCCCTGCTGATGATGGCCCTGGCGGTGGTGCTGGGCCTGCTGGCCGTGTTGCTGGCCTCGCACTGGCTGCTGCGCCAGACGCCGGCCGGCAAGGGCAAGATCGTCGTCGCCGCCAGCGATGTCAACCTGGGCCAGCGCCTGACGCCCGAGATGCTGCGCCTGGCCGAATGGCCGGCGGAAAGCTTGCCGCAAGGCGCGCTGCAAGACCCGGCGACACTGGCGGGACGGGTGCTGAAAACCAGCGTGCTGCGCGGCGAACCGCTGAGCGAAGCCAAGCTGGCGCCGGTGGGCACCCTGGGCGGCCTGTCGGCCCTGATCACGGAAGGGCGGCGCGCCATCACCGTGCGCGTCAACGATGTGATCGGCGTGGCCGGCTTCGCCTTGCCGGGCAACTATGTCGACATCATCGTGAGCACCCAGCAGGATGCCGGCGACCGCGCGTTTCCGCAAAGCCGCAACATTTCCAAGATCGTGCTCGAACGCATCCTGGTGCTGGCCGTGGCGCAGGAAGTGGGACGCGACGAGACCAAGCCGCGCGTGGTCAATGCGGTGACCCTGGAAGTGACGCCGGAACAGGCCGAAAACCTGGATCTGGCGCGCAGCGTGGGCAGCTTGTCCCTGGTGCTGCGCAACCAGGTCGACCCGCAGCCGGGCGTGACGGCGGGCGCTACCAAGCTGACCCTGCTGGGCGAACCGCACGAAGCCGTGCCCGCTCTCGCCATCGCCGCGCCTGTGCTGGCCGCCGCGCCGCGCCCGGTGCGTGTGGCGAAGGCGCCGCTGGAACCGCCGCGCCAGTGCAGTGGCGTCATCGACGGGACGCGCCAGTCGCGCGAATGTTTTTAGTCTTGTTGCCTTGCTCAACCATGGACACGCTCATGAACCGCGCCCTGCTGACACTGTGCTGCCTGTTGTTGCCGCTTGCCGGCGCGGCGGCCGATCCTGGCCCGCGCTGCGGCGGAGAAGCGGCTACACCCGGCAACTTGCAGCTGCAGGTGGGCAAATCGAGCATGCTGCGCCTGCCCGAGGCGGTGCTGGCCCGCAGCGTCGGTAATCCGGCCGTGCTGCAAGCCATGCTGGTGGCGCCCGACACCCTGTACGTGGTGGGCGTCGATGTGGGCAGCACGAATATGATTATCCAGGGACGCAGCGGCGTGTGCAGCGTGGTGAACGTCAGCGTCAGCATGGACCCGGCCGGCTTGCAAGCCACCCTGGCGGCACTCATGCCGGAAGAAAAAGCCATCCGCGTGACGGCCGTGGCCGATACCCTGGTGCTGTCGGGCACGGTGCAGGATGCCGGCGCCGTGCTGCGCGCCGTCGAGCTGGCGCATGCCTATGTGCGCCGCGCTACGCCGCCGCTGGCGTTGCCCAAGCCCGCCGATGGCGCTGCCTTGCCGGTGGTGACCGCGGCGCCCGGTGGCGGCGCGGGTGGCGCGAACAGCCGCGTCATCAATATGCTCGACGTCAGTGCGCCGCAGCAAGTGATGCTGGCCGTGCAGATTGCCGAAGTATCGAAGTCGCTGCTGGAACGCCTGGAAGTGGGCGCCACCTTGCGTTTTGCGTCCGGCAGCTGGGCCACCACCTTGCTGTCGAATTTCCTCAGCGGCACGGCGAATGGCTTGCTCGACGTGCGCAAGTCGAATGGCCAGCAGCTGACCATCGAGGCGCAGAAACAGGATGGCCTGGTGCGCATCCTGGCCGAGCCGACGGTGATGGCGATCAGCGGGCAGGAAGGCAGTTTTCTGGCAGGCGGCAAGATCTTCATTCCCGTCGGCCAGGACAACAACAAGATCACGCTGGAAGAGCGCGAGTATGGCGTCGGCCTGCGCTTCACGCCCACCGTGCTGTCGGGCGGACGCATCAACCTGAAGGTGGCGCCGGAAGTGTCGGAACTGTCGCGCGAGGGGGTGGGCATTTCCGCCGCCGGCGTCAGCGGACGTTCAATTTTGCCTGTCATCACCACGCGGCGCGCCTCGACCACGGTGCAGCTGTACGACGGCCAGAGCTACGCCATCGGCGGCTTGATCAAGAACAACCAGGTGAGCAACATCACGGGCGTGCCTTGGCTCAGCGAAGTGCCCATCCTCGGCGCGCTGTTTCGCAGCACGGATTTCCAGCATGACCGCACGGAATTGCTGTTCGTCATTACCGCGCACCTGGTGAAACCCTTGCCGGCGGACGCCGTGCTACCGACGGCGCAGCTGGCGCCCCCTTCGCGCACGGACTTGATGTTGGGCGGCAAGATGGAAGGGACGCTGGCGCCGCCGTCCGTGCCGACACTGCGCGCGGCCAATGGTTTCGAGTTGAAATGAGACGGGGAGACATGCCATGCCGAACTCGCTTTTGATATCGCTGCGGCGCCTGACGGCGCTGCTGCTGGCACTGCAGCTGGCCGCCTGCGCGCATGGCAGCACGCCGCAGCTGGACCGGCGCTTCGGCGACGCCGTGCGCCTGGCTATGGCGCAGCAGGTGCGCGATCCGGCCAGCGCCGGCAACCGCACGCCGGCCGATGGCCTCGATGGCCCCAGCGCGCACGCCGTCATGCAGCGCTACCGCGCCTCGTTTGTCGAACCGAACGGCCAGGCGCCACAGCCAGTGCAATTCATGCTCGGAGGCGGCAATGGCAAATAGACGCCAGCGCCAATGCGGGGTGATGCTGATCGCCTTTTCCATCTTGCTCATCGTGGTGCTGGGCTTTATCGGCCTGGCGCTCGACGTGGGGCAGGTCATCGGCCGCAAGACGGAACTGCAGAACCTGGCCGACAACGCGGCGCTGGCGGCGGCGGCCGAACTGGTGGGCACGCCCGAAGGCCTGCTTGCAGCCGTGACGAAAGCCAAGAGCAGTGCGGCCGACAGGAGCGCATGGCGGCGCCGCATGGAGGGCGCCGTGCTGTCGGACGCCAGCATCCGCTTCGCCAGCGCACCCGACGCGCCCGCCAGTGAGTGGCATGCGGCGGGCGCCGTGCCCGATCCTGCCACGGCGCTGTTCGTGCGCGTCGATACGCAGGCCAATAACCCGTCGCTGGGGCGGGTGGCGACGGCGTTCCTGGGCGCCTGGTCGCCGGCGCTGCGCACGCTGGACACGGGCGCGCGCGCGGTGGCCGGGCGGTCCAGCCTGCACCTGACCCCGCTGGCCATCTGCGCGCTGTCGGGCAGTGCCGCCAGCCCGCGTACGAATGCGGCCTTGCTACCGGCCGTCGAGCTGTTGGAATATGGCTTTCGCCGCGGCGTGGCGTATAACTTGTTGAAGCTCAATCCGCATGGCCCGGCAGCCGAACATTTCGTGCTTAATCCGCTGGGCCGGCCGGGCATGCTGGGACCGTCGTTGCAGGTCAGCGAGTCGAGCGTGCTGCCGTTTGTCTGCAGCGGCACGGTGCTGTATCGGCGCATCGGCAGCGCGTCGGTGCACGTGCACCGGCCCTTTCCCGCCGCGCTGTGGCCCGCCTTCAACGCGCGCTTCAACCAGCATGCGGGCAGTGGCTGCCATCCCGTCACGGCGCCGCCGGACACGAATATCCGCGCGTATCCGAATACGGCGGCGAACTGGTGGATGACGAATACGCCCGACGCGCCCAGCGCCCTGAGCACCGGCAACCCGCTGCTGTCCGTGGCCGATCCGGAATCGAACGTGACGCCTCCCACGGTCGCCAGTTATGGACCGCTATGGTCGTTTGCCAAGGCGGTCAGGTACAGCAGCGTGAAGCCGGCCGGCGGTTATTTACCGTTTGCCACCAGCGACTGGCCCAAGCTGTATCCAGCCCTGCCGGCCGCGCCGGCCGCCAAGTCCGGCTATCCTGCCACGCCGCCATACCAGACGCTGGCTTACCAGACCGCGCCGACCGGCAACACGGGCGTGGCGCAGCGGCGCCTGCTGCATATTCCCCTGCTGGCCTGTCCGCTGCCGGCCGGCAGCGACGTGCTGGCGCAGGTGCGGGGCATCGGCCGCTTCTTCATGACGGCGCCTGCCAGCAATGGCATGTTGAGCGCCGAATTTGATGGCCTGGTAGCCGAGGGCACGCTGGTGGGGCCAGCGGAGTTGCTGCAATGAAGTCGCCCAGTCGCGCGCCACGCCGCCAGAATGGTGTCGCCGCCATCGAGCTGGCGCTGATCCTGCTGTTTTTCATGGGCCTGTTGCCCTTCGTGCTGCTGTTCGGCCGCGCGCTGTTGGCGTACACGGCCTTGCAAAAAAGCGCGCACGATGCGGCGCGCTACCTGGCCACCATGCCGCTGCCGCAGATGGCCAGGAGCGACACGGCGAACCAGGGCGCCGTGTTTGCCCGGCAGATGGTGGTTGAGGCGATGGCCGAAAGCTGGCCGGACATGCAGCCATACCGGGTCAGCGTGGAATGCGTGTATGCCGACGATTCCTATACCTGCGGCACATACGCCACGGCACCGCTGCAGGTGCGCATCAAGTTGTCCGTGGACATGCCCGTCGATATCCTGCCCGAGCTGACGCGCAAGTGGCTGCCGCAGCTGGCGCCGATCCCGCTGCGTGCCAACGCGACATTGCGCTATGTCAACTAACCTGCCTATCCAGCAGCGGCGGCAGCGCCAGGGCGGCGTCTTCGCTGTCGAGTTCGCCATGCTGGCGCCGCTGTTCTTCCTCTTCCTGTTTGCCATGCTGGAAGTGGCGCGCGCCGTGTACGTGTGGAACATGGTGCATGAGATCACCCGGCGCGCGGCGCGCGCCGCCGCCGTTACCGACTTCAGCAATGCCGGTGCGCTGCAGGCCGTGCGCACGCAAGCCGTGCTGCGCGCCGCGCCGGGCACGCTGCCGCTGGGCGGCGGCATCAGCGACGCGTATGTGCGCATCGACTATCTGTCGCAGGCCGGTGGCGGCGCTGCGCTGGCGGCAGTGCCGGTGACGGTGATGCCAGGGTGTCCGCAACGCAACCGCATCAATTGCCTGGAGGATCCGCATGGCGCCAGCTGCATCCGCTTCGTGCGCGCGCGCCTGTGCATGCCCGGTGATGGCGCGCGCTGCGAGAGCGTGCCATACCGGCCCGTCTTGCCCCTGCTGGGGGTGATGTTTCCCTCCGGCCCAGGGGCCGTGCGTTTGCCCAGCGGGGCCACCATGGCGGTGGCCGAGTCGCTGGGCTATCCGGACAATCCCGGTTTTTGTCCATGAGCGTCGATCCGCTGGCGCAGCCGAATGTGTTGTATTAAATGAAGGAGGGGGGATGAAAGCCTTGATGATTACCCGCGACGCCAGCTTACACGATGAAATCGCGGCGCAGGGCGCGGCCCGCATGCCGGTGCTGCGCCTGCTGGAGCGGCGCAGCGGCTTGCGCGACGCCGTCGAGCGCATGCTGCCCGAAGCGCCCGAGCTGGTGATCGTCGACGCCAGCGGCCTTGATGCCGAGGAGGCGGACTTGCTGGAACGGCTGGCGCGCCAGTATCCGCTGGCCGTGCTGATGCTGCTCACGCGCGGCCAGCAGCAGGATGTGCTGATCCGCGCCATGCGTGCCGGCATGCGCGAAGTGCTGCAGTTGCCGCTGGTGCACAAGGCTTTCCATGAAGCGATGGACCGCGTGGATATCCAGGCCGGCGTGACGCAGATGCGCGACGGCAAGGTCCTTGCCTTCATTTCCTGCAAGGGCGGCAGCGGCGCCACCTTTTTGTCGACGAATTTTTCCTACGCGCTGGCCAGCCTGGCCGGCTGCAAGGTGCTGCTGATCGACTTGCACGGCCAGTTCGGCGACGCCACCCTGTATGTCTCGGACCAGAAGCCGGCCATGACCCTGTCCGATATCTGCGCCCAGATCGCGCGCATGGATGGCGCCTTTCTCGCCTCGTGCCTGGTGCACGTGACGCCCAATTTCGGCGTGCTGGCGGCGGCCGACGACCCCGCGCACAAGGTCGACATGCAACCCGAGCACATGGACCGCATCCTGGCCGTGGCGCGCCAGCACTACGACTACATCGTGCTCGACGTGGGGCGCCAGATCGATGCGCTGTCGTTGCGCGCGCTCGACAACGCCGACGCCATCTACCCGGTGCTGCAACTGGCCTTGCCCGACATCCGCGACGGGCGCCGCCTGCTCGATATTTTCCGCTCGCTCGGCTATCCGGGCGAGCGCCTGCGCCTGATCGTCAACCGCTATGAAAAGGGCGGGCGCCTGCGCCTGGCGGACCTAGAACAGGCGCTGGGCGCGGACGTGGTGCACACGGTGCCCAACGATTACGTCGCCGCCACGGACTCCGTCAACCAGGGCATCCCGCTGCTGCAGCTGTCGCGCACCAGCGCCGTGGCGCGTAGCCTGGCCGAGCTGGTGGAGCTGGTGACGGCGCGCCGCGTGACGGAAAGCCGCGGCCTGTTCGACCGTTTGTTCAGCCGTAGCGAGGCTTGACGGGGCAGCAGCTGATGGGTGTCAAGGCTCCCGCCGGGGGCCATCATGGGAGCCGAGATGACTTTACGCGAACGCCTGGCGGCGAATGAAACAGTGCGCCCCGCCAGCAATGGGCAAGGGGCGCTGGCGCTGCACGCCTACCAGGAGCTGAAAAAGACCATGCACCAGACGATACTCGACCGTATCGACCTGGAGCGCCTGAAGCGCCTGACGGCCGAGCAGTTCAAGCACGAGCTGGCGCTGCTGGTGCAGCGCGTCATCGAGGAAGAGCGCATCGTGCTGAACCAGCACGAGCGGCATAGCCTGGTACTCGACATCCAGCACGAGATGCTGGGCTTTGGCCCGCTGGAACCCTTGCTGGCCGATGCCAGCGTGTCCGATATCCTGGTCAATACCTGCGACAAGGTGTATGTCGAGCGGGGCGGGCGGCTGCAGCTGACGGACGTGACGTTCCACGACAATGCGCACCTGATGAAGATCATCGAAAAGATCGTCTCGCGCGTGGGACGGCGCGTCGACGAATCGAGCCCGATGGTCGATGCGCGCCTGCCGGACGGCTCCAGGGTCAACGCCATCATTCCGCCGCTGGCCGTCGACGGCCCGATCCTGTCGATACGGCGTTTTGCCGTGCAGCCGCTGACGATCGCCAACCTGCTCGACTACAAAAGCCTGACGCCGCCCATGGTGCAAGTGCTGCAGGCGCTGGGCCAGGCCAAGGTCAACATCCTGATTTCGGGCGGCACGGGCAGTGGCAAGACGACCCTGCTCAACGTGCTGTCCGGCTTCATTCCCGGCAGCGAGCGCATCGTCACCATCGAGGATGCGGCCGAACTGGCGCTGCGCCAGCCGCACGTGGTGCGCCTGGAAACGCGCCCGCCGAATATCGAGGGCAAGGGCGAAGTGAGCCAGCGCGCGCTGGTGCGCAATGCGCTGCGCATGCGGCCCGACCGCATCATCCTGGGCGAGGTGCGCGGCGCCGAGGCGCTCGACATGCTGCAGGCGATGAACACGGGCCATGAGGGGTCGCTGGCGACCATCCACTCGAACACGGCGCGCGATGCGCTGGCGCGGCTGGAAAACATGGTCGGCATGGCCAGCGTGAACCTGACGCCGCGCGCCACGCGCCAGCAGATTTGCTCGGCCGTGACAGTGGTGATGCAAGTGTCGCGCCTGACGGATGGCGCGCGCAAGCTGGTCAGCCTGCAGGAAGTGACGGGCATGGAAGGCGACATCATCGCCATGCATGAAATTTTCCGTTTCGAGCAGACGGGTGTCGATGCCGGGGGCAAGGTGTTGGGCCACTTTTGCGCCACGGGCGTGCGGCCTCGCTTCACGGAGCGCCTGCGCATGTTTGGCGCGCCGGTGCCGGACACGGTGTTTGACCCCGACCGCATCTACGAATAAGGACGGGCATCATGGACCTGGTCTTCTACGGTTTTGCCGTACTGCTGTTCGCCGCCTGCATCCTGATGGTGGAAGGCGCCTGGCTGTGGTGGGCGGGCACGCATGGCAGCGCGGCGCGGCGCATCAACCGGCGCTTGCGGCTGATGGCGGCGCGCGGCGAGGCGGGCGGGGAGCGGGTTTCCATCCTCAAGCAGCGCCGCTATGCGCGAGCGCCTGGCCTGGAGCGTTTGCTGCGGCGCGCGCCACAGGCGGCGCAGCTCGACCACCTGCTGTTGCAATCGGGCTTGTCCTGGTCGGTGGCGCAATTCATCGGCATCACTGCTGCCCTGTTGCTGGCGGCCTTGCTGCTGTTGGCGGCCTGGTCCATGCCCTTGCCTGGCGCCTTGCTGCTGCTGTCGGGCGCCGTGAGCGGACCGTGTTTGTTGGTGCTGCGCGCGCGCGCGGCGCGGCTGAAAAAGATCGAGGCGCAATTGCCGGAAGCGGCCGATTTCCTGGCCCGCGCGCTACGCGCCGGCCACTCGTTTTCGAATGTGCTGCAGATGGTCGGCGATGAATTGAGCGAGCCGATCAGCGGCGAATTCAAGATGGCGCATGAAGAAATCAATTACGGCGTGCCGATGAACGAGGCGCTGCAAAACCTGGCCGCGCGCATTCCGCTGACGGACTTGCGCTACCTCGTCATCGCCGTGCTGGTGCAGCGCGAATCGGGGGGGAACCTGGCCGAAGTGCTGGTCAGCATTGCGCGCATCATCCGCGCCCGTTTGAAACTGCTGGGGCAGGTGCGCGTGCTGTCGGCCGAGGGGCGCATGTCGGCCTGGGTGCTGGGACTGATGCCGGTGGTGATGATCGGCGTCATGGCGCTGGTCAACCCGCAATACATCCGCCTGCTGTGGACCGATCCCAGCGGCATCAAACTGCTGTGGTACGCGGCCGGCATGGTGGCGCTGGGCGTGGTCTGGATGCGCAATGTGATACGGATCAGGATATAACAACAGGGGGTGGCATGAACGGTTCGCAACTGCTGTTTCTCATGATTGTCTTCGCCGTGGTCGTGGCGCTGGCCCTGCTGGCGTGGCTGATTTTCTTTCCCGGCGCCTTGCGCCAGCGCCTGTTTGGCGCCATGGTGCCGTCCGCCAGCGACGCGGTGGCCGACCATGGCTGGGTGGAGCGGGTGGCACGCGTGGCGCAGCCGTTCAGCAAGCTGTCGCTGCCGGAAGAGGGCTGGGAGCGTTCGCCGCTGCGCACGCGCTTCATGAACGCGGGCTGGCGGCAAGCGAGCGCGCCAGCCCTGTACTTTGCGGCGAAAACCGTGCTGGCCCTGCTGTTTCCCACCGTGCTGGGGCTGTATGCGGCCAGTGCCATGGCGGCGCAGTTGCGCAGCGTGCTGCTGTTGCTGCTGTGCGTCAGTGCCACCATCGGCTATTACCTGCCGAACCTGGTGCTGGCCAGCACGGCCAAGCGGCGCCGGCGCGATATCTTCGAAAACATCCCCGATGCGCTCGACTTGCTGACCGTGTGCGTGGAAGCGGGCCTGAGCCTGGAGCGCGCGCTGGTGAAGGTGTCGGGCGAAATCCACATCAAAAGCATGGTACTGGCGCAGGAATTGCAACTGGTGCTGATGGAAATGCGCGCCGGCTTTTCCAAGGAAAAGGCGCTGCGCAACCTGGCCCTGCGCAGCGGCGTGGAAGATGTCGACACCCTCGTCGCGATGCTGATTCAATCGGAACGCTTCGGCACCAGCATGGGCGATTCGCTGCGCGTGCATTCGGAAAACCTGCGCAGCAAGCGCAGTCTGCTGGCCGAGGAGGCGGCGGCGAAGATCGCCCTGAAACTGCTGTTCCCGCTGATTTTTTGCGTCTTTCCCACCCTGATGCTGGTGCTCATGGGGCCGGCCGTGATCGAAGTCTATCGCGTGCTCGTGCCGGCCATGGCCAGCCGCTGAAAGGAGTCACCATGCGCTTGAGGCTCTCCCGCCTGGCCGCCGCCTGTGCCTGCCTGGGCTTGGCCGCCTGTACCACGCAATTGGCCCATGCACCGGTGCCGGCGTGGCCCGACGCCGATGCCGCCTATGTGGCGGGGCGCCAGCATTTCGAGCGCGGCAATCTGCCCGCCGCGCACGCGGCCTATGAGCTAGCCCTGCGCCATGCGCCGCTCCACGTGAACGCGCGCAACGGCCTGGCCGTGCTGCAGGTACAGCGGGGCGAACATGACGCGGCCATCGCCCAGTGGCAGGCGCTGACGCAGGAAACGGGCATGGCGCGGCCGCAGCAGGCCTATCTGTTCAGCAATCTCGGCCATGCCTATTATATGAGCGGGCGCGATGCGCAAGCCTTGCCCGCGCTGGAACAGGCGTGTTTGCTCGATCCGCTCAATGCGCTGGCCTGGCGGCATCTGGCGCAGGTGCTGGAGCGCCTGGGACAGCACGAGCGCGCCGCCCTCATGCGGCGCCAGGCGGCCAGCTTGCGGGAACACGACTTGCGGCGCGACATGGCCTTGTTGCGTGGCGCGGCGGCGCCGCAGCTTGTGCCGGCGCCAGCGCCTGCGCCGGTGCAGGATGCGCCCGCCATGGCGCGCGTGGAGATCACGCAGAGCGATGGCATGGCCCAGCTGCGGCGCGTGCCCGGCGTCGCGTCGCTGCGGTCCGTGGCGGCGGCTGGTGCGCCGCATCCGCGCCTGGAAATCGTGAATGGCAACGGCGTGCCGGGCATGGCCGCCGCGCTGGCGCGCAGCCTGACCGGCGCTCCCGTGCAAGTGGTGCGCCTGGTCAATGAAACCCGCTTCCAGGTAGCGCGCACGCGCGTCGAATACCGGCCCGCGCAAGAGCAGGCGGCGCGCCAGCTTGCCCGTCAACTGGGGAAGCAGGTGCAGACCCAGGCCGCCGACTGCCCTGCCAGCGAGCTGCGCCTGGTACTGGGGCGCGACCTGAATGACCCGGCCATGTTGCACCGCTATTATCTGCAGCAATTGCAGCTGGCGCGCCAGGCGCTGGCACGGCTCGGTTAACATGCCTCTGCTGGCGTAAAAAACACGCGGGGCCTTGGCGGGCGCGCGTGTTTTGAACATGCCGGTTGCTATGTCGGCTGGCGCCGGCGCGTGAAGGCCAGGGCGGTCAGTCCCAGACCCAGCAGGAACAGGCTTCCCGGCTCCGGCACGGCCAGGGGATCGATGACGACGATGTCGGTGCGCGTGGACTTGGAAAAGTTCAAGGTATAGCTGCCGGCGGGCAGGGCGAAATTCGAGGTCAGGGAAAACAGCGCAAAGCCATTCGTGAAGGCGCGTCCGGTAGCGGGGTCATTCGTGCCCGCCGTCAAGTTCAGGCTGAAGGGATCGAGGCTGCCGGCGCCATGGTTGCCGTTGATATCGCTGCCGTTGTTCGGGTTGCCGTCGGGGGCGAACTGGAAGATCACGCCATCGGCATTCGCGTTCGACAGGCAGCCGACGGGGCTGGCGCTGTTGCAGGAGATATTGAAGATATCCATGATCGACACGCTCGACTTGTCGCCCAAGGTCGTCACGTTGGTGCGCAGGTCGCGCCGTCCCATGAAACTGAAGGTGATGAAGCCGGCGCTCGACAGGGTCAGGTTGACGGAACCGGTGAGCGTGTCGCCAGCCATGGCCGTGGCGGCGCCGACGGTGTTGCGCTGTGCTTCCGCCACGGCTTGCACGCTGGCGCCGCCATTGAGCATGTTGCCGAAGGCGTGCGCATCGCCGCGTGCGAATTCCAGCGTGGTACTGGGACTGGGTGCGTAGCGGTTTTGCGGCAAGCCGCTGCAGCCGCCGCCCGAACACACTTGCAGCACGTCGGCGTTGGCGGCCGGCCCGGTATTGACGGCGCGCGGATTGACGGCCACGCCGCCTTCGAAAAACGCGCTGTCGCTGGCATTGCGGTTGGCGCCAGCCAGCGACAAGCTACCGGCACTGGTGGCGATGCGGAAATTGTTCAACTCATTGACGGCCAGGCCGTAGGCGCCGGCCTGCGCCTGGCCGCTGGCCAGCAGGCTTGCCGCCGCCAGTGCGCCCAGCCAGCCCAGGGTCTTGCTTCGTGTGTGATCGACGTTCATCGCAGCCTCTTATCGTGGTCAGTCTCGGAAAATCCGGGGCACAAAGAATCCAGAATGACTTGCCTGGATTCATCTCGTAGACAAAGATAAGCAGCTTGCGTGCCACACAAAAAAAGTAAATTGAATCAACTACTTGCGCAAAGCGGACTGAGCTGAAAAGGGCGAAGTGTAAGAAAGGCCGACGCCGCTTGGCGGGCGGCGTCGGTCCGCCTCAGGTACCGCGGTGATAGCCCAGGTGGCCACCCGAATTGCTTGCGCAGCCGCAACCGATGCGCGCCACTTCCTCACCTTCCGTCAATTTCCAGTTGGTGATGGTCGTGTGCTGCCAGTCGATGTCGCTTTTCTTGACAGGTTTCACCGTCAGCGTGCGTTGCACCACATCCGTGTATTCCATCAGCTCCTCATCGTCGGCAATATCGAAATGGCGGTGAATCAGGGAAATGCCGAAGCGGTTGAGCGCGCCATAGCGCTGCAGTACGTCGCGCAGTTCGCGGAAGCAAGCCAGGTCCTCGGACAGCAGCGGGTCGACGGCGGAAATATCGGCAACGGTTTGCCATTGCATGGCGTGGATGTTCAGGCTGTGCATGATGGGCTCCTGTGCCCCGTGATGAGTGGCCCAGGCTGCCGGAGGGGCGCCGGCACCCCTGGCGAAATACCCATCGTGGCCGCAAAGCTGGTGCGGCGCTTGCGCCAGATCAAAGGTGCGGCACATCGCGTCTCGCCCGATAATTGCCCGGTAAAATAGGCCATGGCAAACAAAACTCCCACCTTTCCCGGCGCACGCACGGGCCGCGGCCAGGTCCTGGCCGTGCTGCTGTCGAACCGCGACCAGTCCGGCGCCGAACCCCTGCAAGGCCGCGTCTCCCTGGCCGCCATCGTCAAAGCGCTCAAACGCAAATACCACTGGCCCATCGAGACGCACAGCTTTCCCGCCAACACGCAGGATGGCCGCGCCAGCTGGGCGACCGTGTACAGCTTGCCGGAAAAGGTCATTCAAGCCGCGCTGGAGGCCGGCGGCCGGGAGTGGCTGGAGAGCCGGGGAGAGGGCGGGCGGCGGTGAACGCGCCGCCTGTCTTACTCGATCCCTTTACTCGAGCCGGAAGCCGACCTTCAGCGTGACCTGGAAGTGCGCCACCTTGCCGTCCACGATATGGCCGCGTGATTCAGTCACTTCATACCAGTCCATGTGCTTGACCGTGAGCGCCGCTTTGGCAACGGCATCGCGTATCGCCTGATCGCTGCTCTCCGTCGACGTGCCGACCAGTTCGATCAGCTTGTAAGTGTGTGCGGACATGATGTTTCCCCAGGTAGGCAAGCCAGACATTGGAAAGTTCTTCTTCGCCAGCAAGTGCCCATAGTGCGCCTAAATGCGCTGGACGTCATTGCGCGGTGCAGCAATGCGTTGCGCAAGCTTATCTGGAGGGTGACGCGTGTTAATGGGCCTGGGAGTGTCCCGCAGGCAGGGGAAAGAAAAAAGGGCTACCGAGCCTGTCAGAAATTTTGTGTGAAAGAAGTCATACAATAAAATTTATCCCTGGAAAGGATACGTATGACCATCGACAAAGCGACACTCGACAAACTGCTTGGGGCGGAGACCCGCACAACCCGCAGTCCATGTTCACCGATGCCGGACTGTTCGGCCTGCAAAGTACTGGCCGCTTCTCGCATTTTTGCCCGGTGCGCGGCCGCGCCGTCTGCGAGGTGCTGGTCAGGCTGGCGGCATCCGTTGAAGGGCGGCTGCGGCATCAAGCAGGCCGCCCAGAATTTTGTCGGCCACCTTTTCCGAAAAACCCACAGGCAGTTCGCTGCGGACCTTTTCTACAATGGCGGGTGTGCAGGCAATGAAATCGAGCAGGAGCGGTTCGGCGTGCGCGCCATAGCCGACCGCTTTTGCCGTGCTGTTGAAGTGTCGCCGCTGTATGCCATGCGCGAGATAGTACCGGTTGTTTCCGAGTAGCGCCATCGCCATCTTGAGCTTGCGTTCGGCCCACTGGTTGGGTCCAGGACCGATCACAGGATAGCCGGACATCACATCATAGATGGGCGTCAGCTTGAACCGGCCGGCGCCCGCGAGTAGCTGGATACTGAAGTTTTTAGCATGGCCATCGGGGGCGCGCAGCATCCAGAACAGAAGTTGGGAGGCCATTAGCGTATGCATGTCTGCGGCGCTCTGCTGCGATTGCTGCAGCAGAGTAAACATCTGTTTTAACCCCGGCCCACCGTCATTTTCGTATTTCAGCAGTGGCGATGTTCCCGTTGCCTGGCAAAAATCCTCCTGAACCAGCCGAAACAGCTGCTTGCCATCGCTTGATCGCACGCGGTCAAAACGCTCGACGACGAGCACCCGTTGTGCGCCGAACGTCGCAATCTCGGCATTTGCCGTGGGCAGCCCGTACTCCTTGAACAGCCTCAGGCATAGCCACTCGTTATCGACTGACGTGGTGAAGTCGGCTTTTTTTCCGCCTACCATCCCGATCGGGAGCTTGACGATGTGCGTTGTGGGCGTCGCGCCACGCGGCTTCATCCATTGCCCATTCCACCACAAGAAGGCGTCCTTCTCTTGGGCGCCAGCCAGCGAAATGCGGAAATCATCGTTGGCATCATCTGTGGCGCCGTGTCGCTCTGAGCTAACCACTTCGAGCAGGTGCCGCTCGATGTCTTCCTCGTCAAGGGCGATGCCATCGACCTGGGCCAGTCCTTCCGGTTTGCCGCCTTCGGGCAGCAGTTGCAAGGCGCCGACACAGTCCCGGCCGATAGCCGCGAGCAGGTCGAACGGTTCGAGAGAGCCTGTCTTGAACCGGGTCGCAACGCGTTTGCGAATGATGTCACTGTCCGGCAGCAAGCCCTCAAAGTAGTTTGCAACACTGGCACCCTTGAGCGGTTCATTGCGCAGATTGAACGGCAGCGACAGCGAGATTGGGCGCCCCAGCCTTGAGCTTTGCCAGGACGCATCGTACTGGAGTTCGGAGTCGCCGTTGGCTTTTACCGTCCAGCGTCCTACATAGTCGCCATTTGCCCAAAGATGGAGCGTCTGGCTGTGTGAGCGGCGGCCCATGGCTACCACTCGGCCGAATTGCTTGCGGCGGACGTATCGCGCTCGCCCAACTGCAGTTCCAGTTCGATTGCGGAGCACCAGCTGAGTAACTGCTTGACGCTGATTTCGTCAGGATGGCTCTCCAGGTAGGAGATGCGGTTCTGGCTCAAGCCGACACGCGTGCCTACAGTCGCCTGGGTGATCTTATGCCGTTTGCGGGTCGATGTGAGCAACTGGCCGAGCTGCGACGCCGTGAGGAGACGGTGGGTGGTGGGTGAGAAGGACATGTGTAGTATCCGTTATTCAGATATATCAATATTATCTGAAATGCAGATAAAGTCAATATATCTGGATAACGGATGTATCAGAAATAGCTGAGGAACAGATAAAGCGGAGAAGAGATAAGGAACAGTTGACCAAAAGATGCTGCAGATTCTCCCCGTGTTTCACCGAGGTACCGGAGGTACCAAGGCCGACTATCAGGTGACGGTCGGCCTTGGATGTTCAATCAGTCGTAAAAAATGTATTCCGTCTCATCCGGTTGGAGTTTCAGCAGAAGCCTGGTGTACTTTGCCTGAAGAATCGCGGCGCTGATCGATACCACAAAGAATAGTGCAGTAATCGCGAGAATGTCCGCCCCAGAATCGTTGAAGAATATCGCGATCAGCATGACCGAGAGGAAACGCGCCATCTCTATTTCGTTTCTTGACTGACCGACCGACCAACGGCTTTCTACATCGGGCCAGTAGAACAATGAGCGACGCGTGGCAGATGCCAGCGACGTGTCACAAGCGGAGTATCGTCTCCAGCACCCGGCAAGCTTGTTTTCCTCATCCTGACGCTTCCCCTCATCAGCTCTAACTGGTCGTGTGTCGACGATTAGGGTTGGTCTGTTGTTCGGCGCTCAAATTTCGAGGCGATGGATGGATCAGCAACAACCGCAAGCAGTACAGCACCAGATGGCAGGTTCTCAATCTTGCCTGAGCTTCATGCCGCTTGACCTGGAACGGCGGATACATGTCGATACCGCATGTGCTGCTTACCACTTGGGGAGAAAACCGCAGACCTTGCGGGTATGGGCGTCCGCCGAAAATGGACCTCTGCGACCGGTTCGGGTGAACGGCCGGCTGGCCTGGCCGGTAGAGGGTATCCGGCGCGTTCTTGGTGCTTGAGAGAAGGGCGTCGCACCTGTGCATGCGATGTATTCGATAAGAGCCCTTTTGGGCTCTTTGATCGCCTGTGCATGGTGGACAGGCCGCTGGCCCATCCGGCTGGATTGATCAAGCCGGGTTACACAGGGGTTACATGGCATCCAGAAAGCAAAAAGCCCAATCCTGAGGATTGGGCTAAGTGCTTGAATTTATTGGTGCCGACTGCCGGTTTCGAACTGGCCACCTGATGATTACAAATCAACTGCTCTACCAAATGAGCTAAGTCGGCAAAAACTGCGCGTTGCGAATTATACGCTATTTAATGCGTGTCAGGGTCGGGCGACCGCCTTTTTTTGGTGGCTCGTCGTCGCCGGGCGTGGCGTTGTCGCGTTGTTCGGGGGAACTGGTCGGCACGGACGACAAGGCCGGGGCGCTGGAGACCGGGGCGAGCGCTGGCGGCGGCAGGTCGCTTGATGCGGGGCTGTCCGTCGGTTGCGCGTCGGGGTCATCGTTGCCCAGCACGGGCTCGAAGGCCATGCCCTGGCCGTTTTCGTTGGCGTAGATGGCCATCACATTGTCGACCGGCACGTAGATTTCGCGCGAAATGCCGCCAAAGCGGGCGTGGAAGCGGATGGCGTCGTTGTCCATCTTCAGGCCGCTGGTGGCGCCGAAGCTGATGTTGAGCACGATTTCACCCTTCTTCACGTATTCCATCGGTACCGTGGTGCGCGAATCGACTTTGACCGCGAGATAAGGCGTGTAGCCGCTGTCGGTGCACCATTCGTAGATGGCGCGCAGCATATAAGGTTTGGTTGAGATTTCAGACATGATAGGCACTGTGAGGCGGGAGCGCCCCCGTCAAGTATGAGGCGGGCGCACCGGTAATTCAAAAGACGCAGATATCCCGGCAGGCGCGGCCTGCCGGGATTATCTTTAGCGGCGCATGACCTTTTCGGAAGGGGTCAATGCCTCGATATAGGCCGGACGCGAGAAGATGCGTTCGGCGTATTTCATCAGCGGTGCAGCCGTCTTCGACAGTTCGATGCCGTAGTGGTCCAGGCGCCACAGCAGCGGCGCGACAGCCACGTCGAGCATCGAGAATTCGTCGCCCAGCATGTACTTGTTTTTCAGGAACAGCGGCGCCAGGGTCGTCAGGCGGTCGCGGATTTCCGCGCGTGCTTTGTCGTGGGCCTTGTCGTTGCTCTTGGCGCGTTCGCTTTCCAGCACATGTACGTGCACGAACAGTTCTTTTTCGAAATTGAACAGCATCAGGCGCGCGCGGGCACGCATCAGCGGATCGGCCGGCATCAGTTGCGGATGCGGGAAGCGCTCATCGATGTACTCATTGATGATGTTCGATTCATACAGGATCAGTTCGCGCTCGACCAGGATAGGCACCTGGCCATACGGGTTCATGGTCGAAATATCTTCCGGTTTGTTGAACAGGTCAACGTCGCGCACTTCGAAGTCCATGCCTTTTTCAAACAGGACCAGGCGGCAGCGTTGCGAAAATGGGCAGGTTGTACCCGAATAGAGAACCATCATTTTTTATAGTTCCTTAGAAACAAAGGGGGTGAAGCCGCGAACGGCTCACCCCAGGTCGCTTGTCCACTCATGCGGACAACGCAGAAACAGGCATAAACCGGCCTATGGCCGGCGCCTCACTTATTTGACTTCCTTCCAGAACGACGCGTTAAGGCGCCATGCCAGCAGAGCAAATACCGACAGGAACAGCAGCACCCACACGCCCAGGCGCTTGCGTGTTTGCTGTGCCGGTTCGGCCATCCACTCCATGTAGCCGACCAAGTCGGCTACCGCATTGTCATACTCGATCTTGTTCAACGTGCCGGGCTTGACTTGCTCGAAGCCGGCAAATTTGTGGATCTTCTTGCTTGGCTCGTGGGGATCCGTCTCTTCCACGAACTTGGCAGTCTGGATACCTTGCAATTCCCATAATACATGCGGCATGGCAACATTCGGCACGACCATGTTGTTCCAGCCGGTCGGACGAGTGTCGTCTTTATAGAACGTACGCAGGTAAGTATACAGGTAGTCGCCGCCTGTGCCAGCGGAAGATGATTTCGCGCGCGAAATTACCGACAAATCCGGCGGTACGACGCCAAAGAAGGCCTTGGCGTCCTGCGGTGCCAGTGCCGTGGTCATCAGGTCGCCTACTTTATCGCCTGAGAACAACAGATTCTCCTTGATCTGGGTTTCCGTCAAGCCCAGGTCGCGCAGGCGGTTGTAACGCATCGACACGGCGGCGTGGCAATTCAGGCAATAATTGACGAACAATTTGGCGCCATGTTGCAGCGCTGCCATGTTGGTCTGGCGGTCAGGTGCCTTGTCCAGCGGAAAGCCGCCTTCGCTGGCGAGAGCCATGGCGGGCACGAAGGCCAGGATGGCGAGCAGTTTTTTTGCAATCTTCATATGATGTATGTCCTTTGAGCGTGGCGTGAGAGCGGCTTAGTGCGGGTGAAACGTCACACGCGACGGCACGGTCTTGAACTGGCCCATTGCACTCCACCATGGCATCAGCAGGAAGAAGCTGAAGTAAATCAGGGTGCACACTTGCGACACGATGGTTTTCGTATCCGTTGGCGCCTGGGTACCGAGGTAGCCTAGGATCAGGAACGACAGACCGAAGATGGCGTACACATATTTGTGCCAGGTCGGACGGTAGCGGATCGATTTCACCGGCGAATGGTCGAGCCATGGCAGGAACGCCAGGATCACGACGGAACCGCCGAAGAACACCACGCCCCAGAATTTCGCGTCCAGCACCTGCGGCAGCATGCCGATGATGGCGACGATGGCGATGCCGGCGATGGCCGACTTGACGGTCGTCGACAGGCGCGACTTGAGCCAGATGAACACCACGTAAGCCGCCACGACACCCATCAGCACGTACATGAAGTCGGCCGTGGTGGCACGCAGCACCGAGTAGAACGGCGTGAAGTACCAGGTTGGCGCGATGTGCAGCGGGGTTTTCAGCGAATCGCCGGGCAGGAAGTTGTTGTATTCCAGGAAATAGCCGCCCATTTCCGGCGCGAAGAACACGACGGCGCTGAAGATGACGAGGAAGATCGATACGCCGAACAGATCGTGCACGGTGTAGTACGGATGCGATGGAATCGAATCGACCGGGTGGCCATCGGCGCCCAGGTTTTCCTTCACCTCGATGCCGTCCGGGTTGCTGGAGCCGACTTCATGCAGGGCGATCAAGTGCGCTGCAACCAAGCCCAGCAGTACCAGCGGGATGGCGATCACGTGGAAGGCGAAGAAGCGGTTCAGGGTCGCGTCGGAGACAACATAGTCACCGCGGATCCACAGCGACAGGTCAGGGCCGATGAACGGGATGGCGCCAAACAGGTTGACGATCACTTGTGCGCCCCAGTACGACATCTGGCCCCATGGCAGCAGGTAGCCGAAGAACGCTTCGGCCATCAGGCACAGGAAGATGGCGAAACCGAACAGCCAGATCAGCTCACGTGGCTTGCGGTACGAGCCGTACAGCAGGGCGCGCGTCATGTGCAGGTAGACGATGATGAAGAAGGCCGAGGCGCCCGTCGAGTGCATGTAGCGCACCAGCCAGCCCCACGGTACTTCGCGCATGATGTACTCGACGGAATTGAAGGCCAGGGCCGCATCCGGTTTGTAATGCATGGTCAGGAAGATGCCGGTGACGATCTGCAAGACCAGCACCAGCATGGCCAGCGAGCCGAAGATGTACCAGAAATTGAAGTTTTTCGGGGCGTAGTACTTGCCCCATTGATCATTCCACAGCTTGGTCAGGGGAAAGCGGTCATCGACCCAGCCCAGGGCTTTTTCGGCGACGGGAGCGTCTGCCGGGAATTTCGTTTCTTTAAAAGCAGCCATGATCAAGCCTCGCCTTTCTCGTCTTTACCTATCAGCAATTTGGTGTCGCTCAGGTACATATGGCGCGGCACTTGCAGATTGTCCGGTGCCGGCTTGTTCTTGAACACGCGGCCTGCCATGTCGAAGGTGGAGCCGTGGCAAGGGCACAGGAAGCCGCCTTCCCAGTCATCGGGCAGCGACGGTTGCGGGCCGGGGGTAAATTTCGAGGAAGGGGAGCAGCCCAGGTGGGTGCAGATGCCGACGGCGACGAGAATTTCAGGCTTGATCGAACGCGCTTCGTTCATGCAGTACGGTGGCGTAAATTCGTCGGGGTTGCGTTGGGAATTGGCATCGGCGACTTTGCCATCGGTTTGTTTGAGCGACGCGATCATTTCCGGCGTGCGCTTCAGGATCCAGACCGGCTTGCCGCGCCATTCGACGGTGCGCATTTCGCCGGGTTGCAAGGTGGTGATGTCTACTTCGACCGGCGCGCCTGCCGCTTTCGCGCGCTCCGACGGCTGGAAGGTGCTTACCAATGCTCCCGCGGTTGCCAATCCAACTACACTGCCCGCCGCGCACGTGGCGACGAGCAAGCCGCGACGGCCTGAATCGACCTGCTTTTCGTTACTCATGCAAACCCCAATCAGTCAAAATGCGAATCTTTATTATGAGTGGCAGCCGCGAAAAACCCGTCGCCGAAGCTCTTTCCCACTGATTGCCGCAACCCGCATCTTTGTACGGTAAAGTGGCAACATCCCTGCGGAACTTCGGTCAATGGCGCAGCCCGTGCCAGTTTCTTGTTGATTATCCAGTAGCGGATAAACCCGTTACTGGCAACCGCAAATTATAAGTGAAGCAAACAACGAATAAAACAAAAACGTTGCTTGTACCATAATTTATATACTTTTGCAGGAGGTGGCTAGTTCTTTCGAACTAGATGCGCCCGGCTGTGCCCGAATTGGTCCTGACTACAACCACAAGTTGGTAGCACTGGGAATCAATAGTATGATCGGCATGTTTTTATATCTATCCGAAGGAGAAATTCATGGCAATGATGAAGGAATTTAAAGAGTTTGCAATGAAAGGCAACGTTGTCGATCTGGCGGTCGGTGTCATTATCGGTGGCGCCTTCGGCAAGATTGTCGATTCCTTGGTGCAAGACGTGATCATGCCACCCATCGGCCGCATTTTCGGCGGCCTCGATTTCGCCAATTACTACCTGCCCCTGAACGGACAAGCTACAACGATGACCCTGGTGGAAGCGAAAAAGGCAGGTGCCGTGTTGGCCTACGGTAACTTTCTGACCATTTTACTCAACTTTGTCATTCTTGCTTTCATCATCTTTCAGATGGTGCGCCTGATGAACAAGGCCCGCCGCAGCGAACCGGTCGCGCCAGCAGTGGCAGCGGCCACGCCGGAAGACATCGTGCTGCTGCGTGAAATCCGCGACTCCCTGCAGAAGAACGGACAGAACAGCAACGATCTGGCAAAATAAGTCGTTCCGGCAATAGCCGGCTGACCTGGGCAGAGAACTGTATGCGACGATTCTGGTTATTGTTTGCGCAAACCGTGACCATCGCGTTGGCGCTGTACTTTGTGTATGGCGCGTTGCGCCCGGCCAGCCGGGTACAGCAGCTGGGTTCTCCTGCAAAACCGGTCCCCGTGGTGGAAACGGCGTCGAGCAGCCTGGCGCCTGGTTCCTACCGCGACGCGGCGGCGCGCGCCATGCCCGCCGTCGTCAATATCCTCACCCTGCAAGTGCCCAAGCGCGGCGCCCATCCGTTGGCGCGCGATCCCTTTTTTAAACGTTTCTTCGGCGAGCGCGACCCGGACGGCGAGGATGACGAGGGCTTGAAAAACAGCCTCGGTTCGGGCGTCATCGTCAGCCATGAAGGCTATGTGCTGACCAACAATCACGTGGTCGAAGGCGCTGACGAAATCGAAGTGGTGCTCACGGACGGGCGCAAGGCGCCGGCCAAGGTAGTGGGCCTGGATCCGGAAACGGACCTGGCCGTGATCAAGATCAACCTCGACAAACTGCCCGTCATCGTGCTGGGCCAGTCGGAACTGGCGCGCGTGGGCGACGTGGTGCTGGCCATCGGCAACCCGTTCGGCGTGGGACAGACGGTGACCATGGGCATCATCTCCGCCTTGGGCCGCAACAATCTGCACATCAACAGCTTTGAAAATTTCATTCAGACGGATGCGGCCATCAATTTCGGCAACTCGGGCGGCGCCCTGGTCGATACGCGCGGCAATCTGATCGGCATCAATACGGCGATTTACTCGCAAAGCGGCGGCTCGGTCGGCATCGGCTTCGCCATTCCCGTCTCGACGGCCAAGACGGTGATGGAAGCCATTATCAAGGATGGCCATGTGGTGCGCGGCTGGATCGGCGTGGAAACGCAGGACATCACGCCCGAGCTGGCGCAAAGCTTTGGCTTGCAGCGCACCAGCGGCGCCATCATCGCCGGCGTGGTGCGTAACGGCCCGGCCGACAAGGCGGGCATCGTGCCCGGCGACATCCTGCTGACGGTGGAAGGCCAGCCCGTCGGCGACACGACGGAAATGCTCAATCTGATCGCCCAACTGCCGCCCGGCGGAAAAGCTAAAATGACGGTGCTGCGCAAGAATCGCGAAGTGGCGCTCGACGTGATGGTGGGCAAGCGCCCCCTCCCGAAAGAGCTTTCCAAATAGTTGCTGATCGGAATTTGACACATGCATGTGCGTGATTTGACCCAATTTTTACGTGAACTGAGCGACAACAACAATCGTCCCTGGTTTGTCATGAACAAGCCCCGCTACGACATCCTGCGCGAAGAATTCCTCGCGCTGGTCACCAGCCTGATCGGTGAGTTGGGCAAGTTCGATCCAGCCGTGAAGTACTGCAATCCGAAGAAGGCCTTGTTCCGCATCAACCGCGACGTGCGTTTCGCGCACGACAAGAGTCCGTATAAAACGCGTTTTTCGGCCGCCATCGCGCCGAACGACATGCGCCGTCCCAGCAAGGCTGGCGGCCCCACATATTATCTGCAGATCGATGGCCAGGGTAACCTGCTGTTCGGCGCCGGCGAATACATGCCGCCACCGGGCCGCCTGAAGGCGCTGCGCGAACATATGCTCAACGACGCGCCAGGTTTTTCCAAAGTGCTGAAAAATAAGCGTTTAAAAGCCCGTTTCGGCAGCATCCAGAACGAGGGCAAGTTGCAGCGCCCGCCCAAGGGCTTCGAGGCGGATGCCGAACATATCGAATTCATCAAGCTGAAAAGCTTTTTTGTCTGGACCGAAGTGCCGCTGCCCGTGAACGAACCCGAGAAACTGCTGCCGACCCTGGCGGAAGGCTTGAAGGATGCGTGGCCGTTGGTGGAGTGGATGCGCGGCGCGAAAGAGCCGGAGGAAGTCACCGAGTAATTGCTGAAGGAGCACATGATGGCACTGGAGCACGCAAGTTCAGGACAGGTGATCGAGGTGCTGCGCAGGGACGGCGACGACCTGTCGCAGTTTTCCGCCATCGCGCTGGCCAGGACGGATGAACTGGAATTGATCCGCATGTGCATGCCCAAGGGCAAGAGCATGCCCGAGCATCATGTCCTCGGTGAAATCACTTTGCTGTGCCTGCAAGGGCAGGTGGCAGTGGATGCGCATGGCAAGGAGCAAGTGCTGGGGCCGGGCCAGATGTTGTACCTGCACGGCGGCCAGGCGCATGCACTGGCCGCGCGCGAAGACAGTCTATTGCTGCTGACTATACTCATGCACAAGGCGGGACGTTAGATTTTTCCTGGCGATGCAGGGCGTCTCAGGCCGCCTCATCGCGCGGATCGCGCGACAGTAGCTGTTGCACCATCACGTGCGGTAAATCGCCGTCGAACAGCACGCCGGCCACCGCATTCGTGATCGGCATGTCGACGCCCATGCGGCGCGCCAGTTCGCGCACGGCCTTGGCGCAGGGCACGCCTTCTGCCACGTGACCAAGTTCGGCCACGATGGTGTCCAGCGCCTTGCCTTGCGCCAGGCCCAGGCCGACCCTGCGGTTGCGCGACAGGTCGCCCGTGCATGTCAGAATCAAATCGCCCATGCCCGTCAAGCCCATGAAGGTTTCCGTCTGGCCACCCAGGACCGCGCCAAGGCGCGTGATTTCTGCCAGGCCGCGCGTGATCAGTGCGGCGCGCGCATTCAAGCCCAGGCCCAGGCCGTCGGCCACGCCGGTGGCAATCGCCAGCACGTTCTTGACGGCGCCGCCCACTTCCACGCCCACCAGGTCTTCGCTGGCATACACGCGGATGGTGCCGCCATGCAAGGCCGAGACGACGACGGCGCGCAAGGCGGCATTGTGTGAGGCGATGGTCAGCGCGCACGGCAAGCCGCGTGCCACTTCCTGGGCGAACGAGGGGCCGGACAGGGCGCCGCCGGCCACCGTGTCGCCCAGCACTTGCTGCACGATCTGGTGCGGCAGCAGGCCCGTGCCGCCCTCAAATCCCTTGCACAGCCACACCAGCTTGGTGATGGCCTTGTCTTTCAGTTGCAACAGCAGGGGCCGCAGGCCTGCCACGGGGCAGGCGGCGATCAGCAGGCCATGTTCGCCAGCGGCATGCGCGACGGCGGCGTCGAAATCGGCGACTATGCGCAGTTGCGGTGGTAAGGGGAAGCCCGGTAAATAGCTGTTTTCGCGGCTGGCGGCCATGGTGGCCATGGCGTCGCCATTGCGGCCCCACAGCAGCACGTCGTGGCGGCCGGCCAGGGCCATCGCCACGGCCGTGCCCCAGGCGCCGGCGCCCAGCACGGTAATGCGACGCGGCGCGGCCTTGGTGGATGCGGTGGTATCGGGAGTGTTTTCAGGGGAAATGTGCATGCAACCTCAGTCTGGGAGGGGGAGGGGCACGGCGCAGCTGGCCGTTGCCCGGATGAATCTGGCGGTGCTTAGAGCCTATCCCAGTAGGGATTATTCATCTACTGGGATAGGCTCTTACAGGCCCCACACTTCGCTGGTCTTGACGTAGCCGCTCTGGCCATCCTTGTGCCGCACCTTGACCCAGCCGGCGCTGGGCTGCTCGCTCATTTCCAGCAGCACGCCCTTGTCGACGAGGATGAGGGACGAGGCGGTGTCGTCGGGGCTGACGCGTACCTTCAGGTTCGCGGCGCGCGCCACGAGGTTGCGCTTGGCCGACAGGCCTTTGGCTTCCGTCCAGGCCATTTCGCCGCTGGCGTCGCGCACCTTGACCCATTCGCCGTAGCTGAGCACGACTTCCAGCGGCATGCCGCGTGGCGCCACGTACAGCTTGCCGCCCTTGGCGGACGGCGCGTCGTACAGGATCACGGGAGCCGCGCCCACCGTTTTGAAATCGACGGCGTGGCTGGCGACGGTGGCCAACAGCAGCACGGCGCCGGCTATCCAGCGGAACTTGCTCAAGAGCGCACTTTTCAACATGATATTTTTTTGAACCTTAACGAAACACGGCGGCCAGGCCGCCGTTTCTTACCTGCAGTATAGAACACTCACAAAACCGTCGCGAGCGGCAGTGCATTGTGGCCGAGAAGCGCGGCTGTGCTAGAGCACAGCGAGCATCACGGCTTGCCAGGCGCGCCGCGCAGCAGGTTTGGTGAGATGTTCTTAGTGCGTTTCGCTGGCTGCTGGCGCTGCGGCAGCGGCGTCAGCAATAGCTTGCAGACGTTGTTGGTAGAACACTTCGAAGTTGATCTCGGCCAGGTGCACTGGCGGGAAGCCGGCACGGGTGATCACGTCGGCGATGTTGGCGCGCAGGTAAGGGTAGATGATGTTCGGGCAGCCGATTCCCAGCAGCGGATCGAGTTGATCGGCAGGAATGTTGCGTGCTTCGAAGATACCAGCTTGCTTGCCTTCAACCAGGAAAGCGACTTTATCGCCGACTTTGGCGGTCACGGTGATGGTCACGGTGGCTTCAAAGATGCCGTCGGCCAGAGGCGCAGCGCCCACGTCCAGAGCCACTTCAATCGCTGGTGCTTCTTGTTCCAGGAAAATAGCTGGGGAATTTGGTTGTTCCAGCGACATGTCTTTCAGGTAGACGCGTTGGATTTGGAAGACTGGTTGCAGATTTTCGTCAGACATGGAACGCTTTCGTTGTAAAGGACAAGAACGGCACACCGTTCAAATATGGTGCTTGCGGTATGTAAACCGCGCCGGATAGGCGCGGCCAGATCAGGTGCAAGGGCAATTGTATCAAAACACTACGACAAAAAACCAAGCAATTTCTCGCACCCGCTTTATATCAGGCTGCCGTGCCATTTAACAAGGGGTCCAGCTTGCCGGCTTGATCGAGCGCATACAAATCGTCGAATCCGCCCACGTGGGTGTCGCCCACATAGATCTGCGGTACCGTGCGGCGGCCCGTGCGTTCCATCATCTTGATGCGCTCTTCCGGGTCGAGGTCAACGCGGATCTTTTGCACGGTCACGCCCTTGGATTCCAACAGGCGCTCGGCGCGCACGCAATACGGGCACACGGCGGTGCTATACACAATTACAGGTACGGTCATGATGATTCCTTCAATAAATGCTGGTTTACTTCGCCAGCGACAAGGTTTTCAATGGCAAACCTTGCTTTTTCCACTCGTCGAGGCCGCCTTCCAGGCTGGTGGCTTCCGCGAAACCGGCTTTGGTCAGCAGGCCGACGGCCGTTGCCGAACGCGAACCTTTCTGGCAAACCACTACAATGGGGCGCGTTTTGAATTTTTCCAGCTCGCCCAAGCGTTTTGCCAGTTCCGGCAGCGGCATGTTTTTCGCGTCAGGCAAGTGGCCCGTGGCGAATTCTTCCGCGTTGCGCACATCGACGATGACGCTCTTGCCACGGTTGATCAGTTGCGTGACTTCCAGCACGGTCGCGCGCTTGCCGCGCATCGACAGCAGTGGCCAGAGAAGGGCGCCGCCGGAAATAATGACGATGGCAAACAGAAAAATGTGGTCGATAATGAATTTCACGTAGGGTCCAATGGTTTAAGTCAATCCGCGCATTATAAAATAGAAGCTGGACGAGGTCTTTTTACGTTTTGCTTTTTTGATTTGAACCCCTTGAGAAGATAGAACTATGTACAAAATCGTTTTCATGCGTCACGGCGAGTCCACCTGGAACCTCGATAACCGCTTCACCGGCTGGACCGACGTCGATCTGACGGAAAAGGGCGTCAACGAAGCCAAGGCCGCCGGCCAGATCCTCAAGCAGGAAGGTTTTACGTTCGACGTGGCCTACACTTCCGTCCTGAAGCGTGCCATTCGTACCCTGTGGCTGGCGCTTGACGAGATGGACATGATGTATTTGCCGATCAAGAACGACTGGCGCTTGAACGAACGCCACTATGGCGCCCTGCAAGGCCTGGACAAGGGCGAGACAGCCGCCAAGTATGGCGACGAGCAAGTATTGGTGTGGCGCCGCAGCTACGACACGCCACCGCCGCCGCTGGAAGCGAACGATGACCGCGCCTCGTTCAACGATCCACGCTATGCCGGCTTGCCGAAAGCGTCGATTCCGCTGACCGAATGCCTGAAAGACACCGTGGCGCGCGTGATGCCGTCCTGGGACGAAGAAATCGCCCCGGCCATCCGCGCCGGCAAGAAAATCATCATTTCGGCCCACGGCAACAGCCTGCGCGCGCTGATCAAGATGCTCGACGGCATCAGCGACAGCGATATCGTTGGCCTGAACATTCCGAACGGCCAGCCGCTCGTGTATGAACTGGACGCCGACCTGAAACCGATCCGTCATTACTACCTGGGCGACCCGGCAGCGATTGCGGCAGCACAAGCTGCCGTGGCGAACCAAGGGAAGGCCAAGTAACTTGTTGTCTTTCTTCTGCGGCACAGCGATCGCCCCCTCTGCTGAACGACCCCTGCCGGCGTGGCGCGCCGGTGCCATGCTGTGCGCAGCGCTGCTGTTGTCGAGCGGCGCCGTACAGGGTGCCAAGCCCACCGAACGCAGCAAGCAGAAAGCGGCCGCGGAAGCACAACGTGCTGGATTGCAACAAAAGCTGACGGCGCTCAAGCGCGACATCAGCCGCACGGAAAGCGCCAAGGATGACGCGGCCGATACCCTGGCCGAGTCGGAAGAGGCCATTTCCAACGCCAACCGCGCCTTGCGCGACCTGGCGCAGGAGCAAAGCGCGACGGGCGTGAAACTCAATGCGCTGGGGCAAGAGCACCAGCAGCTGACGGCCACCGTCGAGAAACAAAAAGCGCAGCTATCCAAATTGCTGCGTGAACAATATGTCGCCGGTAACGAAGACCGCATCAAGCTGCTCTTGTCGGGCGACAATCCGAACCGCATCAACCGCGACTTGCAACTGATGGCCTATGTGTCGCAGGCGCAGGCACGCCTGCTGGAAGCCTTGCGCGCCAACTTGCTGGCGGTGGAGAAAAACCAGGTCGACGTGCAGAACGCCAAGGATGAGCTGGAAGAAATCGCGCAGGAAGAGCGCGATCAGAAGGCCCTGCTGGTGCAGGAAAAGGCGCGCCGCGCCGCCTTGCTGACGAGCTTGTCGCAACGCCTGGTGGCGCAGCGCAAGGAAGTGGGCAATGTCGAGCGCGACGAGCAGCGCATGGGCAACCTGGTCGACAAGCTGGCGAAACTGATCGAAGAGCAGGCCGCCGCCGCTGCTGCCGAAAAGAAACGCCAGCAATTGCTGGCCGAGCAGCGCGCCGCCGCAAAAGCGGCCGCGGACGCCAAGATTGCCGCGGAAAAACGCGAACGCCTGTTGGCCGCGCGCGCCAAAGCCGCCCAGGCGCAGGCCGAACGCGAACGCATTGCGAAAGAGCAACAAAACAAATCGGGCAAGATCAAGCCGCAGACGCCGCCACCGCCGCCTGTGAAACTCGAACCGATCGATGACGACGAGCCGCCGCAAGTGGCCAAGGTGACGCCGAAGCCTGAACCCAAGCCGGAACCGGAGCCGGAACGCCCGAGCCTGGGTCCGGCCGCGCCGGCCGGCGCCTTTGCCAGCATGAAAGGGCAGTTGCGCGCGCCCGTGGCAGGCAAGATCGCCGCCCGCTTCGGCAGCAAGCGCGGTGACGGCCCCAGCTGGAAGGGTGTGTTCATCCGCACGGGCGAAGGCAGCGAGATCCACGCCATCGCCGGCGGCCGCGTGGTGTTTTCCGACTGGCTGCGCGGTTTCGGCAATTTGATCATCGTCGACCATGGCGGCCAGTACATGAGTATTTATGGCAATAACCAATCCTTGCTGAAACGGGTGGGCGATGCCGTCAAGGGTGGCGACGCCATTGCCAGCGCGGGCAATAGCGGCGGCAACGAGGAATCAGGGCTATACTTTGAATTGCGCCATCAGGGCCGCGCCTTCGACCCCGCCACCTGGGTGAAGTTTTAAGTTCCCCACCATTGCTGTGGCATCGAATTTGTAGATTGTGAAGAAGACATGGGCATCAAAGTCAAAAGTATCGGCCTGATCGGTCTGGGCGTACTGGCCGGCATCGGCATGTCGCTGCAGTTCCCTGCCGTGGCGCAAAAAATCACGAATGCCCCGCTGCCGCTCGATGAGTTGCGCCAACTGTCCGATGTCTTCGGCTTGATCAAGTCTGATTATGTCGAGAAGGTGGAAGACAAGAAACTCTTGACGGAAGCCATTTCCGGCATGGTCTCGTCGCTGGACCCGCATTCTGTCTACCTCGACAAGAATGCTTTCAAGGAAATGCGCGAAAGCGTGCAAGGCAAGTTTGTCGGCATCGGCATCGAAGTGAGCATGGAAGACGGCTACGTGAAAGTCGTCTCGCCCATCGAGGACAGCCCTGCCGCCAAGGCCGGCATCCAGGCGGGCGACTTGATCACCCGTCTCGACAATATCCCGCTGAAGGGCTTGCAGCTCGAAGAAGTCATCAAGAAGATGCGCGGCCAGCCTGGCAGCAAGCTGGTGCTGACGATGTCGCGCAAGGGCGAGAGCAAACCGCTGGTGTTCCCCATCGTGCGCGAGGAAATCCGCGTGCAAAGCGTGAAGGCCAAGATGGTCGCGCCCGGCTATGCCTGGCTGCGCATCGCCCAGTTCCAGGAACCGACCGTCGATGACATGGTCAAAAAGATCAACGCGCTGTATGCGCAAGACCCCAAGCTGAAGGGCCTGGTGCTGGACTTGCGCAACGATCCCGGTGGCGTCGTGCCGGGCGCCATCGGTGTGGCGACAGCATTTCTTCCGGGTAACTCCGTGATCGTTTCCACCAAGGGCCAGTTGCCGGAATCGAAACAGGTGTTTTATGGCCGCCGCGAATTCTATGCGCCGCCGGGCGCCAAGGCCGACCCGCTGGCCAAGCTGCCGGCCGCGCTGAAAACCGTGCCGCTGGTGGTGCTGGTCAATGCCGGTTCCGCGTCCGCGTCGGAAATCGTCGCCGGTGCCTTGCAGGATTACCAGCGCGCCACCGTCATCGGTACGCAAACGTTCGGCAAGGGTTCCGTGCAAACCTTGCGCCAGATCACGGCCGACACGGCCGTCAAGCTGACCACGGCCCGCTACTACACGCCGAAAGGCCGGGCCATCCAGGCGCGCGGCATCGTGCCCGACTTGCTGGTCGATGAAACGGCCGAAGGCGATGGCTGGAACAGCCTGCGCGTGCGCGAGGCGGACCTGGAAAAACACTTGAGCAGCAACGATGGCAAGCCGGAAGCGGCCAAGCCGACCATGGAAGGCATGCAGGAACAACTGGAAGAAGAGCAGCGCCTGATCACCACGGCGAAAAAGCGCAAGCCGCTCGAATACGGCGCCAAGGATGACTTTCAATTGCAGCAAGCCTTGAACCACTTCCAGGGCTTGCCGGTGCAGCTGGCCAAAGCCGACGCCAAGGGCGAAAAGATCAGCGCCAAGCCGGAAATCGCTTCCGACATCAAGGCCGATGACAAGAAAATCCCTGTGCGAAAACCGTAGTTGCCGCCATGAATGACCATCAGCTGCTGCGCTATTCGCGCCACATCCTGTTAGACGAGATCGGCATCGAAGGCCAGCAAGCCTTGCTCGATGCGCATGTGCTGGTGATCGGCGCGGGCGGGCTTGGCTCGCCGGCCGCCATGTACCTGGCAGCCAGCGGTGTCGGCAAGCTGACCCTGGTCGATGACGATACGGTCGACCTGACCAATCTGCAGCGCCAGATCGCCCACACGACGCAGCGCGTGGGCCAGCCGAAAGTGCTGTCGGCACGCGAAACTTTGATTGGCATCAATCCCGAGATTGACATCGTTGCCTTGCAAGAGCGTCTTGACGGCGCGCGCCTGGCCGAACTGGTCTGCTCCAGCACGGTGGTGCTCGATTGCACCGACAACTTCGCCACGCGCCATGCCGTTAACCGCGCCTGCGTGGCTGCCAGGGTGCCGCTGGTGTCGGGCGCCGTGATCCGTTTCGATGGGCAAGTGAGCGTGTTCGACCCGCGCACGGGCACCCAGCCGTGTTATTCCTGCCTGTTTCCGCAGGAGCAGCAGTTCACGGATGAGGCATGCTCGAGCATGGGCGTGTTCGCGCCGCTGGTGGGCGTGGTGGGCGCCATGCAGGCGACCGAGGCGCTGAAACTGATCATGGGCGTGGGGCAATCGCTGGCCGGACGGCTGCTGCTGCTCGACGGCGTGCACATGGAATGGAGCAGCATGCAGGTCGCGCGCGACCCCGGCTGCGCCGTTTGCGGTGTAGTGGTCTTGCCGCTCTGAGTAGCCGCGCACAAATTTTTCCCCATATGACAGGCTTTGTCATATTTCCGCTTTATACTCTGCACTCATTACTCACCTTCTTCTCTCTTTCTTATGCAAAACGCAGCAAACCATCCGACCCGCCAGCGCCGCGCGCGCGGCTTCACCTTGATCGAAATCATGGTCGTGGTGGTGATCATGGGCATCCTCGCGTCGCTGGTGGTACCCAAGCTGATCGCCCGCACGGGCGAGTCGAAAGTGGCGGCGGCGAAAGTCGACATCGCTACCGTGATGCAAGCCTTGAAACTGTATCGCCTGGATAACCAGCGCTACCCGACCACCGAGCAGGGCTTGCAGGCGCTGATCGAAAAACCGACCACGGGACCGGCCGCGAATGGCTGGAAGGCGGGCGGTTACCTGGAAAAGATGCCGAAGGACCCATGGGGCAACCCGTATCAGTTCCTGTCGCCGGGCGTGAAAGGCGAAGTCGACCTGATCTCGCTGGGCGCCGACGGCCAGCCTGGCGGTAGCGGCGACGATGCCGATATCGGCTCCTGGGAACTGTAAGTTTTCCATTGCATGCCTGCCATGACCACCGGTCGCGTACTGCCCCGGCCACGCGCCAGCGGCTTCACGCTGATCGAATTGCTGGTGGTGATGGTCATCATCGGCGTCACCCTGGGCCTGGTGTCGCTGAACGCCATGCCGAATGGCCAGCAAGCGCTGCAGAAGGAAGCCGAGCGCATCGCCCTGCTGCTGCAACTGGCGCGCGATGAAGCCATCGTGCGCAGCCGGCAGGTGGCGTTCGAGGCTGACGAAAATCAATACCGTTTCCTGGTCCTCAATGAAAAGCTGTGGCAACCCGTGACGCAGGATGATTTGCTGCGCGAGCGCGCGTTTGCCAATACGCCCATGCTGCTCAGCGTGCAGCCGTCGAACAGCGTGGCCCAGCCGCTACGCATCATCTTCGGCCGCGAACCGGTCGATAAGCCTTTCGTGCTAACCCTGGCCAGCGGCGAACGCAGCGTGGCCATCCGTGCCGACGGCATCGGCCATTTCACGGTCGAGCAATGATGGACTTTTCCCGACAACGCCGCCAGCCCGGCTCGCAGTCCGGCTTCACTTTGCTGGAAGTATTGGTGGCCCTGGTCATCGTCGGCACGGCCTTGGGCGCTTCGCTGCGCGCCGTGGGCAGCCTGACGCAAAACAGCGACGGCTTGCGCAGCGCCATGATGGCCACCTGGTCGGCGGAAAACCACTTGGTGCGGCTGCGCCTGGCGAAGACTTTTCCGCAGACGGGCAAGCGCACGGTCGATTGCCCGCAAGGCGATTTAAAACTCATTTGCGAAGAAGAGGTGGTAGCCACGCCGAATCCCCGCATCCGGCAAGTGCGCGTCAACGTGTACGACGTGCAATACCCGGCCCGGCGCATTGTGCGCCTGGTGTTACTGGCGTTCAACGACTGATGGCGCGCCGCCATCACGCCGCCGCAGGTTTCACCTTGATCGAGCTACTCGTGGCGATCGGCATCCTGGCCATGGTCGCCGTGCTGGGCTGGCGCGGCCTGGACAGCATCATGCGTTCGCGCGAAGTGCTGACCAGCCAGCTGGAGCAGGCGCGCGGCATGCAGCTGGCGTTTGCCCAGATGCAGAGCGATTGCGACCACCTGGCCGGCGCCGGTCAGGGCAATACCCTGCTGAATGGGCGCACCAACTTGAGCGCCGAGACCGACCGCCTGACCCTGGTGCGTCTGGCCGCGTCGGAACAGGAACCGCAGCAGTTGCAAGTGGTCACTTACCGTTTGCGCGGCGGCGTGCTGACGCGGCGCGAGTCGAATGGCACGCGCGACTTGGCCGTGCTCGACACCCTGTGGCAGGCGGCGCGCGACGATACCGATACCTCCAACGCCGACGTGGCCCTGATGCGCGGCGTCGACAGCATGGTCATGCGCGGCTGGAGCAACGGCGCCTGGAACGTGCTGACTGCCGGCGCCACCATTTCCAAGCAAGTGCCGGGTCTGGAAGTGACCCTGCAGATGCCGGGCCAGGACGCGGGCCTGTCCAAAGTCTTTTTATTGGGGCCGGGATGAAGCGCTTTTCGCTCCCCGCGCGCCAGCGCGGCGTGGCCGTCATCACGGCCTTGCTGCTGACGGCGCTGGCCATCACCGTCGTCGCCAGCCTGTTCTGGCAGCAACAGGTGCAGGTGCGTTCGATGGAAAACCAGCGCCTGCGCCTGCAGACCCAGTGGGCCATGCGCGGCATGGTCGATTTTGCCCGTTTCTGGCTGCGCCAGGACAATCCCATGCTGACGGCGCTGGACGGCGTGTGGGCCACGCCCATCGAGGAAGCGCGGCTCGACGATTACGTCGACCGCGAAAAGGTCGACACGGAAAAATTCGACGCCACTGTTTCGGGGCGCGCGCTCGATGCCCAGGCGCGTTTCAATATCACTAACCTGGTTGACGCCACGGGCACCATCAATCTGAAACAGGTGCTGGCCTATCAGCGCTTGTTGTCAAACATGAAGCTCGATAGTAGCTTGGCGCAAGCCGCAGCCGATGCCGTGCTGCGCGCGCGGCCGAAGCCACGCACTGCCGACAGCAGCGCGGACGGCAAGACGCCTGCTGCCCCCGCCGCCTCGGGCGGCAGCAGCGAACCGGTGGCCTTCACGCAGGTCGAGGACTTGCTGGCCGTGCCCGGTTATACGCCGCAGATGATTGAGACGCTGCGCGATTTCATCATCGTGCTGCCGGAATTGACGCCAGTGAACGTGAATACCGCGCCGGCCGAAGTGTTGGCGGCCGTGACGATGATGTCCTTGTCCGAGGCCAGTGCCCTGACTTTGAGCAATCCGCGTAAAAAATTTGTTGATTTAGCAAACTTCAAGAATAATATTGATAGTAAGCAAGTGATTGAAGGTGTGGAACTCGACGTGAAGAGCCGCTACTTCCTCACCGTCATCCGCGTGCGGCTAGACCGCGCCGCCCTCGATGCCGTGGCGCTCGTCAATCGAAAAACGGATCCGCAGCGCACTACCAGCCTGGTCTGGTTGCGGGAAAATTAACAGCTGAAAGCGAGTCACTTTGACAATATTGTATATCCGTCACCCGGCCAAGGCGTCCACCGACAGCGCGCCTGCCTGCTCCTTCGTGCTGGCCGGCGACGGCGGTGCCCTGCTGCAGCAGGGCAGCGCGCCGCTGGGCAGCCTGGGGCAGCTGATTGCCGGCGCGAAGCAGGTGGTCTTGCTGCTGGCGGCGGCCGACGTGACGCTGCTGCGCCTGAAAACCCCGCCGCTGGCCGGTGCCCGCCTGCGCGCGGCCTTGCCTGGCCTGGTGGAAGAACATATCCTCGGTGACACCCAGGATTGCCTGCTGGCCGCCGGTGCGCCCGACGCTGCCGGCATGCGCACGGTCGCCGTGGCGCAGCGCGCCTGGGCCGAGGTACTGGTCAAGGCTTTGCTGGCGCAGGGCGCGCGCAAGGTGGCGCTGCTGCCGTCGCAACTGTGCCTGCCCTTGCAGCCGGGTAGCGTGACGGCATCCTTGCACGCGGCCGGCGACGGTCTGGAACTGGCCTTGCGCCAGGCGCCGCAAGAGGGTTTGGGCCTGGTCTTGCCGGCTCAGCCGCAGCAGGCGCTACTGACGACGCGCGCGTTTGCCGGCGACGTGCCCCTGACGGTCTACGTGGCGCAGGCCGAGCTGGCGCAATATCAACAGTTCGCTGCCGGCATGGATGGCGTGACGCTGGAACCCGACCATTGGGCGCACTGGATCGCCGGCGCCAGGGGCGCGGGGCTGGACCTGGCGCCCGCACTGGGCACGGCCACGGGATCGGCCACCGAATGGCGCCGCTGGCGCTGGCCGCTGCGCCTGGCGCTGCTGGCCGTGATCGTCAACCTGGCCGGCATGAATATCGAATGGATGCGCTTGAAGCGCGAGGCAGCCACCGTGCGCACCTCGATGCAGCAAACCTTCAAGGCCGCGTATCCGAATGAAGCGCCCGTATATGGCCTGGAAGCGGAGCAGATGCGGCGCAATATCGCTGCTGCCCGCCTGCAAAGCGGGCAGGCGAGCATGGATGACTTCACCAGCATGAGCGCGGCGCTGGGCGAGGCGCTGGGCGGGCTGGCCGGGCGCGGCGTGGTAGCCTCGCTGGAATACCGCGAACGCAGCCTGATCGTCAAGCTGAAACCGGACATGGTCGACGCCAGCGCCCAGGCGCAGGTGCGCGATGGCCTGGCCGCGCGCAAGCTGTCCTTGAATGAAACGGCGCCGGGCGTGTGGAAGATCACGCCGGCCACGGGAGCAAAAGCATGAGTGCAGCAGTCAACAAGGCGCGCGCCGCGCTGGTGGGCCAACAGCAAAATGTGCAGGCATTCTGGGCCGAACGCACGCAGCAGGAGCGCAAGCTCTTGACTATCGGCGCGGTGGTGGCGGGGCTGGCCCTCGTCTATGCGGTGTTCTTCGAGCCGGCCTGGTCTGGCCGCATCGCCTTGCAAAAGAGCTTGCCCGAGCTGCGCCAGAACGCGGCCCAGTTGCAGGCGCTGGCGCGCGAAGCGGGCGAACTGAGGCGCCAGGCGCCCGTGCAGGTCGCGCCCATGGGCCGTGAAAGCCTCGATGCTTCCTTGAAAGCGCGCGGCCTGAGCCCGCAATCGCTGTCGCTGACGGGCGAATATGCGCGCGTGCAGCTGAATGGCGTGCCGTTTGCCAGCGTCATGTTGTGGCTCGACGGCTTGCGCCGCGAAGGCCGCGTGGCGGTGCAGGAAGCGAAGATCACGGCGCAGGGCAAGGCGGGGCTGGTCGATGCCAGCCTGACCCTGCACCAGAGCCCGGGCGCGGCACGATGAGGCGCTTGCTTGGCTGGTTGCTGGCCATCTTCGTCAGCGTCTGCATCACCCTGCTGGTGTTTTTCCCGGCCGGCTGGGTCGCCGGCATCGTGGAAAAGCAGACGGGCGGACGTTTGACCTTGGGCGACGCGCAAGGTACCCTGTGGCGCGGTTCGGCCTTTATCGGCGGGGCGGCCAGCGCGAACGGCGCCGTGACACCGCTGCTGCCGGGGCGCTTCAGCTGGCGCATTTCGCCCTCGGTGTTGTGGGGATCGGCGGATGTGGAATTGCAAAACCCGCAGGCGCTGTCGCAGCCGGTGAACTTGCGCGGTTCGTGGTCGCACTGGCAGGTCAGCCCGGCGGCCCTGCTGCTGCCGGCCGATGGCCTCGGTGGCCTGGGTGCACCGTTAAATACCGTGGCGCCGACGGGCAGCATGCGCTTGTCGTGGAGCACCTTGGAGCTGGCCCTTGAGCAGCGGCAGTTTTCCGCCGTCGGCCGCACCACCTTGCAGCTGACGGACATGGCGTCGCGCCTGTCGTCGCTGCGTCCGCTGGGCAGCTACGAGCTCGATTTCGATTGGCAGGGGCAGCAGGCGACGTTGACCTTGCGCTCCATCAAGGGACCGCTGCTGCTCGACGGCAGCGGCAGCCTGCAACAGGGGCGCATGCAGTTTTCCGGCCAGGCCCAGGCCGCAGCAGGATATGAAGAGACCTTGGCGAGTTTGTTGAATTTGCTGGGACAGCGCCGTAGCAATAGCGAAAAAAACATCATCGCCTTAGAGTTCAGACAATGAAAAAACCATCCGTGAGCCCCCATACTTTCTCCTTTTCGCTGCGCCGCCTGTCGGCCGCTGCCTTGCTGTGCTGTTCCGTAGCCGGCATGCCGGCACCCACCTGGGCCGCGCCCGGCGATGAAGCGGCGCTCAATTTTGTCGGCGCCGATATCGAATCGGTGATCAAGGCGGTGGGCCATTACACCAACATCAATTTCGTCATCGACCCGCGCGTCAAGGGCACGATCACCCTGGTGTCGGAAAAATCCATTAGCAAGACGCAGGCCTTCGGGCTGCTGGCCTCGGCCTTGCGCCTGCAGGGCTACGCGGTGGTCTCTGGCGACGGTTACGCGAAAGTGGTGCCGGAAGCGGACGCCAAGCTGCAGTCCGTGCCAACCCAGGTGGGCAATGGCGCCAGCCAGGTGAAGGGCGACCAGATCGCCACCCAGGTGTTTTACCTGAACTACGAATCGTCGGCCAACTTGCTGGCCGTGCTGCGCCCCTTGATCTCGCCGAACAACACGATCAACGCCAACCCGGGCAACAATTCGCTGGTGATCACCGATTACGCGGATAACCTCAAGCGCCTGGCGAAGATCATCGCCGCGCTCGACGTGCCCGCCTCGACGGACCTGGACGTGATCCCCGTGCGCTACGCCATCGCTTCCGACCTGGCTTCGATGGTCAACAAGCTGATGGAAGGCGGCAATGCGGGCGCCGGCGCGGCCGCCGACACGGGCAAGGTGTCCGTGCTGGCCGATCCGCGCACCAATTCGCTGGTGCTGCGCGCGCCATCGGCGGCGCGCGCCAACCTGGCCAAGTCGCTGATCTCGAAGCTGGACCAGCCCACCACGCAGCTGGGCAATGTGCATGTGGTGTACCTGAAAAACGCGGACGCCACCAAGCTGGCGCAAACCCTGCGCTCGGTGGTGACGTCGGATGGCACGGCCGCCACGGCGCAGCAGGGTACCAGCAACCAGGGCACGAATAACCAGATCAGCCAGAACAACAGTGGCATGAACAGCACTGGCCTGGGCGGCAATACGCAAAGCGGCACCTCGGGTGGCGCCTCGCTGAACAACGGGCCGCAGCAGTTGTCGTCCGGCGGCGCGGCCGGTTTCATCCAGGCCGACGCATCGACGAATACCCTGATTTTGACGTGCAACGAAGCCGTCTACCGCAACCTGCGCGCCGTGATCGACCAGCTCGACGTGCGCCGTGCCCAGGTCTACATCGAGGCGCTGATCGTCGAAGTGACGTCGGCCAAGGCATCCGAGTTCGGCGTGCAGTGGCTGGGCCTGTCGGGCGACAGCACCAGCAACTACCGCGTGGGCGCGCTGCAGTCATTCGCCTCGGGCACCAGCAACAACATCGCCGCCATTGCCACGGGCGGCGGCAAGGTCTTGCCGACGGGCGGCCTGACGGTGGGCATCTTCAAGCAGATCAACGGCGCGCTGGGCCTGGGCGCCGTGGCGCATGCGCTGGAATCGGACGGCAACGCCAACATCCTGTCGACGCCGAACCTGATCACCCTGGACAATGAACTGGCGACCATCAAGGTGGGCCAGAACGTGCCTATCCTGACGGGCCAGTACACCAGCACGGCCGGCACCAACACCAACCCCTTCCAGACCATCGACCGCAAGGAAGTGGGCCTGACCCTGAAGGTGCGTCCGCAGATTTCCGAAGGCGGCACGATCAAGCTGGGCATCTATCACGAGACGTCGAGCGTGGACAAATCCACGTCGACGGCCGTCAGCGGTATCACCATCAACAACCGCGTGATCGAAAACAATGTGCTGGCAGACGATGGCCAGATCATCGTGCTCGGTGGTCTGATCGAGGATAGCACGGGCGACAATGCGGAAAAAGTGCGCGGCCTGGGCGATATCCCCCTGATCGGCAACCTGTTCAAGTACCAGACGCGCGAGCGCAAGAAAACCAATCTGATGATCTTCCTGCGCCCTGTCATCGTGCGCAACAAGGAGCAGAGCGGCAGCCTGGCGGCCGACCGCTACGACTATATGCGCTCGGCCGAGACGGCCGCCGTGCCGGCGACGGGCAATCTGATGTTGAAAGACCTGGGCACGCCCGTCTTGCCGGCCTTGCAGGATGGCCAGCCGGTGGGCGGCAACATGGTGACGCGCCCTGTGCCGCCGGCACCGACGCCGCCGCCAGGCGCGCCGGCCAACGCGGCCACGCCACCGCAGCCGCTGCTGCAGCAATACCAGCAGCAGTCACAGCCGCAGCAGCAGAAGTGATGGGACAGCCATGAGTAATCTGCTTCCCTACGCCTACGCGCGCGATTTCGGCCTGCTGGCCCGGCCCGGCGCGCTCGATGGCGCCCCGGTCGAGGTGCTGGTGGCCGCATCGACGGCGCCGGCGGCGATTGCCGAAGTGTCGCGCCGTTTCGGCCGGATTCAATTGACGGTGCTGCCGCGCGGCGAACTCGATGCGGCGATTGCCGGCGCCTACGCGGGCGGCGGCGGCGATGCGTCGCAGATGGCCGATGAATTCGACGCCGACCTGGATCTCACCAAGCTGCTGCAAGACGTGCCGGCCATCGAGGATTTGCTCGAATCGTCCGACGACGCGCCCGTCATCCGCATGATCAACGCGCTGCTGACGCAGGCGCTGCGCGAAGGCGCCTCCGACATTCACATCGAGCCGTTCGAGCAGACCTCCGTCGTGCGCTTTCGCATCGATGGCAGCCTGCGCGACGTGGTGCGTCCAAGGAAAGCCATCCACGGCTCGCTGATTTCGCGCATCAAGATCATGGCGCAGCTCGACATCGCCGAAAAACGCTTGCCGCAGGATGGCCGCATCACCCTGCGCGTGGGCGGCAAGCCCGTCGACGTGCGCGTCTCGACCCTGCCCACCGGGCATGGCGAACGGGCCGTATTGCGCTTGCTGGACAAGGAAGCGGGCCGCCTCGACTTGCAGCACCTGGGCATGAGCGCGCCCATGCTGAAGCAATTCGATGGCCTGATCACGCAGCCGCACGGCATCGTGCTCGTCACCGGTCCTACCGGCTCGGGCAAGACCACCACCCTGTACGCGGCGCTGTCGATGCTCAATGCCACCACCACGAACATCCTGACGGTGGAAGACCCGATCGAGTATGACCTGGCCGGCGTGGGCCAGACGCAGGTCAATCCGCGCATCGACATGACCTTTGCCAAGGCGTTGCGGGCGATTTTGCGGCAAGACCCCGATGTGATCATGATCGGCGAGATCCGCGACCTGGAAACGGCGCAGATCGCCGTGCAAGCCTCGCTGACGGGCCATCTGGTGCTGGCGACCTTGCATACCAACGACGCGTCGGCGGCCGTCACGCGTTTGCTGGACATGGGCATCGAACCGTTTTTGCTGTCGTCGTCGCTGCTGGGCGTGCTGGCGCAGCGCCTGGTGCGCAAATTGTGCGGCTCCTGCAAGAGCTTCGATGGCCAGTACTGGCAGGCGGTCGGCTGCGAGCAGTGCGGCCAGACGGGCTACCAGGGCCGCGTGGGCGTGTACGAGCTGCTGCGCACGACGGAGCAGATCCGCGCGCAGATCCACAACCGCGCGTCGGAAGCGGACGTGCGCACGGTCGCCCTGCAGGATGGCATGACGAGCATGCGCGACGACGGCGAACGCTGGCTGCGCGACGGCACCACCACGCAGGCTGAATTGCTGCGCGTCACCAAAGACTAGGCCCGCCACCATGCCCGCATTCCGTTATGAAGCCGTCGATGCCCAGGGCGCTACCCGCAAGGGCGTGCTCAATGCCGACAGTCCCCGTGCCGCGCGTGCCGAGCTGCGCGTGCAAGGCCTGGTGCCGCTGGCGGTCGAACCGATCGCCGCGCAGGTCGACGCCGCCGGCGTCACCAGGCGGCGCGGCTTCGGCGAGCGCCTGTCGAGCACCGAGCTGGCCCTGTTTACGCGCCAGCTGGCCAGCTTGCTGGAAGCGGGCCTGCCGCTGGAACAGGCGTTTTCCGCGCTGTTGGAACAGGCCGAGCGGCCCTACCTACGCGACCTAATCGCCTCGATCCGCTCGGAAGTGATCGGCGGCGCCGCATTTTCCGACGTGCTGGCGCGCCATCCGCGCGATTTCGCGGAAATTTATCGGGCGCTGGTGGCGTCGGGCGAGCAGATCGGCCATTTGTCGCGCGTGCTGTCGCGCCTGGCCGATTACATCGAGCGGCGTAATGCGCTGGTGCAGAAGGTCAAGCTGGCGTTTACCTATCCGGCCATCGTCACGGTGGTGGCGTTTTCCATCGTGATCTTCCTGCTCACCTACGTGGTGCCGCAGATCGTCTCGGTCTTCGCCAATACCAAGCAGAAGCTGCCGCTGCTCACCGTCATCATGCTGGCGTTGTCGGACTTTGTGCGCAACTACGGCATCGTCGTGGCGATTGCCCTTGTCGGCGCCTGGTTCGCCTGGCGCCGTGCGCTGCAGCAACCCGCCTTGAAACGGCGCTGGCATACCTGGCTGCTGACGGCGCCCCTGTACGGCAAGTTCGAGCGCAGCTTGAATACGGCGCGTTTTGCCAGCACCCTGGCCATCACCACGGGGTCCGGCGTGCCGATCTTGCGCGCGCTCGACACCAGCCGCGATACGCTGACGAATGTGGCGATGCAGGAACTAGTGGAAGAAGCCAGCGGCGCCGTGCGCGAGGGCGTCAGCCTGGCGCGCGCGCTGTCGGCGCAAAAGCATTTTCCGCCGATGCTGATCCACATGATACGCGCCGGTGAAATCACGGGCGAGCTGCCGGCCATGCTGGAACGCGCCGCCAGCGCGCAGGAGCAGGATCTGGAACGCCGCACCCTGACCATTGCCGGCCTGCTGGAGCCGGCCCTGATCCTGGCCATGGGCGTGGTGGTGCTGCTGATCGTGCTGGCCGTGCTGATGCCGATTATCGAAATCAATCAGCTGGTCAAATAAGAGACTCAAGGAAGCCATGAAGCGTTTGCCTCAATTTACAAGTTTGCTCGCCGTCGTGGCGCTGTCCGTGTCGCTGGCCTACTGGGCCATGCAGCTGTTCAAGGCACCGCAACGCCCCATCAATCCACCCGTCGTGCCGGTGGTGCAGGATGCCAGCGTGGAGGCGGGCGCCTCATTGTTCGGTGGTCAGGTCAGCGTGGCCACGGCCAGCAATTACCAACTCAAGGGTGTGGTGGCCACCAGCAATGGCCGCGGCAGCGTGGCCATCATCTCGACTGACGGCAAGCCGTCCGTAGCCCTGCCCGAAGGCGCCGAGGTGGCGCCTGGCGTGACGGTGCTGGAAGTACATGCGCGCCATGTGCTGCTGCGTGATGGCGGCGTAAGCAAGCGCATCGACCTGGTGGCCGACGACAAGGCGCTGGCCTTGCCGGCGCAAATGTCTGCCACCCCATCGCCGTCCGCGGCCCCCGCGCCGACAAACAGCCTGGTGCCGCCGCCGCTGCCGATGGAGCAGCAGCGTGCGGCGACCATGATGCCGGCGCCGCAAGTGAGCACCACCAGCACGCCGCCGTCGAATTGAGCTGATTGTCGGATTTACCCCGATTTACCCCATTACCATCATGCTGATGGCGCCGTGCCGCCATCGCGACAGGAGTCAACATGTTCTCGATCCGTGCCGTCCTGGCGGGCTGCGTGGCGGCGTTGTGCGTCTTGCCGCAAGCTGGCGCCGCCGCCGCCGCCGCTACCTCTTCCCCGCCAGCCGCTCAGGCGGCATCCGTGCCGGCGCGCCCGCGCATCGCCCTGGTACTGTCGGGCGGTGGCGCGCGCGGTCTCGCGCATATCGGCGTATTGAAAGTGCTGCAGGAGCTGCATGTGCCGATCGACATGGTGGTGGGCACCAGCATGGGTGGCGTGGTGGGCGGCGCGTATGCGGCCGGCGCTTCCGTGGCCGACCTGGAAAAGATGGCGCGCGAAACCAACTGGGCGCGCGTGGTGGCCGACCGTCCGCCGCGCGATGAACTGGCATTCCGCCGCCGCGAAGAAGATTTATTGCTGCCATCGCGCATCGAGTTCGGTACCAGCCGCAACGGCATTTCCACGCCGCCGTCGGCGGCCAGCAATGCGGCGCTGGAAATGGCGCTGAACCGGCTGCTGCCGGCCGGCATGCGCGACCGCCCCGCCAGCCAGTTGCCGCTGCCCTTCCGCTCGGTGGCGTCGGACCTGGTCAATGGCGAGCTGGTGGAACTGGTCGACACGCCGCTGTTCCTCTCGATGCGCGCCTCGCTGGCCGTGCCGGGCGTGTTTGCCCCCGTGCGCGTGAATAACCGCCTGGTGGTCGACGGGGGCCTGGTGCGCAACCTGCCCATCGACATGGCGCGCGCGATGGGCGCCGACATCATCATCGCCGTCAACGTGGGCACGCCGCTGGCGCCGGAAAAAGACCTGGGCAGCGCCATCGGCGTGGCGCAGCAGATGCTGCAGATCCTCACGGAGCAGAACGTGCAGCGCTCGCTCAAGGAATTGCGCGCGCAGGATATCCTGGTGGCGCCGGATTTGACGGGCGTCAGTTTCCTCGACTTTGAAAACTATGCGCGCGCCATGCGCGCCGGCGAACAGGCGGCGCAGGCATTGGCCGCCCGCCTGGCGCCGCTGGCTCTGCCGCCGGAGCAGTATGCGGCGCGTGAGCAGCTGCGCCTGGCCGCGCCGGCCTTGCTGGACGTGGCCCTGCCGCTCACGCGCCTGGCCGTGGAGAGCGAAGGCGACATCAATCCGCGCATCCTGCAGGCGCAATCGGGCCTGGTGGAAGGGCAGGCCGTCAGCCAGGAAGATGTGCTCAAGGCGGCGGCCAGGCTGTATGGCCGGGGCGACGTGGCGCGCGTGGAGACGGACGTGATCGATTCCGGCGACCAACGCGCGGTCACCATCAAGGCGGTCGAAGCGCCGTGGGCCAGCAACCGCCTGCGCGTGGGCCTGGAACTGGCCAGCGATTTCAGGGACAGCAATAATTTCGCTCTGAAGCTGCTGCATGCGCGCTCGAACCTGAACAGCTGGGGCGGCGAGCTGCGCAGCACGGCGCAGATCGGTAATACGCGCGGCTATGGCGTGCAGTTCTGGCAGCCGCTGGGCGCCGGCAACCCGTGGTATATCGCGCCGCAGTTGCAATACACTTCGTCGGCGATAGATTTGTTCGACAATGGCCGGCGCAGCGCCCGCCTGGCCTATAACGGCCAGACAGCTGCACTGGTGCTGGGACGCCAGTTCGGTACCTGGGGTGATCTGCAGTTCGGCGTCGCTCGTACGGAAGTCAAGGGCAAGCTGGCGATTCCGGCCGACCCTACGCAGCCGGAGTCGCGCGCGCTGGGCACCACGCAGTTCGTGCGATTCCGCGCCGATACGCTCGATTCGCCGGGCTTTCCCACGCGCGGCGTCTTGCTTGAGGCCACCTGGGCGCGCGATACGACCACGGGGGCGGGCGAGGCGGCCCTGGGCCAATCGTCCATCACGGGGTTGAAGGCCTTTGGCCGCGGCAACTGGGCCGGTCACGTGTATGGCGAATGGGCGCGCTCACAGCGTGACGAAGCGCCGCTCAATCTCGGTGGTTTCCTGCGCCTGTCCGGCACGGAATTTGAATCGGTGAGAGGACGCAGTATCGCCTTCGCGCGCTTCGTGATGGCGCGCCGCATCGGTTCCCTGCCCAGCACCCTGGGCGGCGTCGTGCGGGCCGGCTTTTCGCTGGAGATGGGCGGCGGCTTCGATCAGAGCGAACGCTGGAAAGCCAGCAAGTTCACGCAGGCCAGCAGCGCCTTCATCTCCGTCGACACGCGCTTCGGTCCCGTGTATGTGGCGGCGGGCGCGACCAAGGGAGGCGAGAGCACGCTCTATCTGTTCCTGGGACCGGTCTGGTAAGCGGCGCCCGGCGCGGCGGCCGCCGTGCTGCGGCGCAGGGCCGTGAAGGCGGCAAATTCCCATGAGCGAAAGCCCAGCAGCAGGGTGAAGCCATCGCGCTCGGCGGGGGCCAGGCGCCGGTCGTTCTGGTGCAGCCGCGCCAGTTCCTCGGCCAGTTGGCGGATCTTTTGCACCAGCTCTTGCGCGCTCGACAGCGACAGGCGCGCCGGGATGCACATCAGGGTTTCGCCGGCGCCGTCAAAATGCCCGCTGAAATAATCGGCCACCACGTGTTCGCGGAAGTACTGCTGCACCGGACCGTCGGCCAGCCAGTGGAAGGCGTTCGAAACGCGCAGGCTGTAGCGGTTCAGCGGCTTGAGTTCGATCAAACCCAGCCGGTCCAGCTCGGCCAGGCAGCCGATGCATTCGGCCTGCGTCAGCGCATACGTTTCCACCACCTGCTCCAGGCTCCAGTGGCCCAGGCAGCAGATCGCCACCAGCAGCAGGCGCGGATGCGCCACCAGCGACTTTTCCTGCACCAGGGTGAGCGTGTCGGCATGCGGCGTGATGTCGGCCGCGCCGCGCAGCACGTCTTCCATGGCGATGCCCGAGGCCTTGCAGATCAGGGCCAGGCGCGACAGCGACATGTCGTGCTGGCCAAACATGCGCTTGACGCTCGATTCGCTCATGGCGATGCGTTCGGCCAGTACCTTGTACGTGATGCCGGCGGCGCGCAATTGGGTGCGCAGCACGCGCAAAACCAGTTCAGGTGAACTCACGAGATATCCTTTTTTACAAGTTTAGTAGCGGATGACGGTACCGAATGTAGCCGCAAATAGCACTTTGCACAAGGTGATAGTACTTCTCGGCAAAAGAGATGACACTCCCGCTTGTGGCTCGCGCAGCGCGCTACAACCAGGCAATCCATCCACTTGTAGAGGTTATCCATGTTCCCATCTTTCCGTTTCCCCGCAGCGCTGCTGGCGCTGGCCGCCATCGCTCCCCTGCATGCCGTGGCGGCCGCAGCCGAGCCTGCACCTGGTCCCGTCTATGCGGGCGCCAGCTATGGCTTTCGCGCCAGTAGCGGCCTCGATTGCGTGCCAGGACAAGGCGATTGCGACAAAAGCAGCAAGCGCAATGGCAAGGCCTACCTGGGTTACAGTTTCAACGCGCTGCCGTTTCAGGGCGGCGTGGCCCTGCCTTCGGTTGAACTGGTGGGGTATCTGGGCGGTGAAGTCAAATCCGGCTTCGACACGGGTGCCGGCAAGCGCGCCGGCCGCGGCAAGTTCACGGGCGCCGGCGTGCAGGGCGTGCTTGGCTACCAGTTCGACGCTTTCACCCTGAGCGGGCGCGCCGGCGTGGCCTACACGCAGGGCAAGGTCGATTATGTGGGCGGCGGTTCGGACAAGAAGAACAAGGCAGGCCTGATCTACGGCATCGGCACGGCGTATGCGCTGAACCAGAACTGGTCGCTGCACCTCGATTGGGACCGCGTGCCCGTCAAGTACAACGACAAGCAAACGACCAAGGTCGATATGTTTTCGCTGGGCGCGTCCTACCGTTTCTAAGGGGATGCTGCTGCGGCAGAGAGTGGCCTGATGGCGGACGCCCCGATGGGGGGTGTCCGCAGGCGGCCTATTTATCCGTTGCGACCTTCAGCAGCAATTTCGCCAGCAGGCGTTTTTCCTGCTGGCGCTGGCCAGACACGGTTTTCACGTGCGCCCCGGCGGCGCGCTGCAAGGCCGCAGTGGCCACCGGATTGCGCGGTTTTTGCGAGGATTCGACGCGGAACTGCATTTTCTGCCGCGTCGCCAATGCCTTGTTTGCCATCGGTTTCCCCCTTTCTTCCTACAGCACGTAGCGCGACAGGTCCTCGTTGACCGACAGCGCTTCCAGGCGTTCGTTGACGTAGGCGGCATCGATCACCAGCAAGTTTTCCGTGCTGCTGCTGCCTTCGCTGGCTGTAAACGAGACTTCTTCCAGCAGTTTTTCCATCACCGTGTACAGACGGCGCGCGCCGATGTTTTCGGTGCGCTCATTGACCGAATAGGCGATTTCCGCCAGGCGCGTGATGCCTTCCGGCGCGAATTTCAAGGTCAGGTTTTCTGTCGCCAGCAAGGCTTCGTACTGCATCGTCAGGCAGGCGTCGGTGCTGGTCAAAATACGCTCGAAGTCCGAAATCGACAGCGATTCCAGTTCCACGCGGATGGGGAAACGCCCCTGCAGTTCGGGAATCAGGTCCGACGGCTTAGCCAGGTGGAAGGCGCCCGAGGCGATGAACAGGATGTGGTCCGTGCGTATCATGCCGTACTTGGTGTTGACGGTCGTGCCTTCGACCAGCGGCAGCAGGTCGCGCTGCACGCCCGCGCGCGAGACATCGGCACCGCCGGACTCCGAGCGCGAGGCGATCTTGTCGATTTCATCCAGAAAGACGATGCCGTTCTGCTCGACGTTCTGGATGGCTTTCTGTTTCAGCTCATCTTCGTTGACCAGCTTGGCCGCTTCTTCCTCGACCAGCAGTTTCAATGCTTCGCGGATCTTGACCTTGCGTGCCTTCTTGCGCTGCCCGCCCACGCCCGAGAACATGGACTTGATCTGTTCCGTCATTTCTTCCATGCCCGGCGGCGCCATGATTTCCATCTGCGGGCCCGCCTCGGCTAGCTCGATCTCGATTTCCTTGTCATCGAGCTCGCCCTGGCGCAATCGCTTGCGGAAAGTCTGGCGCGTGCTGTCGCCGCTACCGCTGCCGCTGCCGCTATCCACTGCCGCTGGCGTATTCGGCGTGAAGCCGAAGTCGCGTGCTGGCGGCACGAGAATGTCGATGACGCGGTCTTCCGCCGCATCTTCGGCGCGTGCGCGCACTTTCTTCATTTCCAGCGCGCGCGTTTGCTTGATGCCGATGTCGATCAGGTCGCGGATGATGGTGTCGACGTCGCGCCCCACATAGCCCACTTCCGTAAACTTGGTTGCTTCGATCTTGATGAATGGCGCTTCGGCCAGCTTGGCCAGGCGGCGCGCGATTTCCGTCTTGCCGACGCCCGTGGGGCCGATCATGAGGATATTCTTGGGCGTGATTTCATGGCGCAGGGGCTCGGCCACTTGCTGGCGACGCCAGCGGTTGCGCAGGGCGATGGCGACGGCGCGCTTGGCTTTGGCCTGGCCCACCACGTGCTTGTCGAGTTCGGTGACGATTTCCGACGGGGTCATGTTCATGATCATAGTTAGCTTTCTGTCTTCTTTGCGTAGAGTGCCCGAAAAACGTTCAGGGCAAGGCGCGTGGCCGCAGGCAGTACGTTTTTGTACGCCCAGGCCATGCAACGCAGCCATGGGCGTTTTCTCGGGGACTCTTAGTCGAGGGTTTCGATAATGTGCGACATATTCGTATAGATGCAGAGTTCCGCAGCGATGGTCAGCGATTTCTTGACCACTTCGGCCGGCGACAAGTCCGTGTTTTCCTGCAGCGCCTTGGCGGCCGACTGGGCGTAGGTGCCGCCCGAGCCGATGGCGCCGATGCCGTCTTCCGGTTCCAGCACGTCGCCATTGCCCGTGATGACCAGGGTCGACTCGCTGTCGGCTACCAGCAGCATCGCTTCCAGGCGGCGCAGCACGCGGTCGGTGCGCCAGTCCTTGGCCAGTTCGACAGAGGCACGCAGCAGATTGCCCTGGTGCTTTTCCAGCTTGCCTTCAAAACGGTCGAGCAGGGTGAAGGCGTCGGCCGTGCCGCCGGCAAAGCCGACCAGGACCTTGCCCTGATACAACTTACGCACCTTGCGGGCCGTGCCCTTCATGACAATGTTGCCCAAAGTTACCTGGCCATCGCCACCCAGGGCGACTTGCTTGCCACGCCGGACGCAGAGGATGGTGGTGCCGTGAAATTGTTCCATAGTGACCTCAAAAGATTCGTGCCGATGCGTGCAGCGTCATGCGTCTGCGCGCCCATGACTCAAAAGTGGGGATGGAAAAGGCAATTGCAAGCGGCGCTTGCCGCTGCCGTGCCTGCTTCAGTGTAGTCGGCGCAGGACGAAAAAAAAGCACGCAACCGAGGTTGTGTGCTTTTTTTCGCCATCGCGGGACCGCCGGGGCGGCCGTGCAAGGGGAGGGGCGATCAGTCGCCGTACAGCTTTTGCTTCAGTTCGCGCCGCTGCTGGGCTTCCAGCGACAGGGTGGCGGTCGGACGGGCGATCAGGCGCGGGATGCCGATAGGCTCGCCCGTTTCTTCGCACCAGCCATAGTCGCCGGCGTCGATGCTGGCGATCGATTGCTGCACTTTCTTCAGCAATTTGCGCTCGCGGTCGCGCGTGCGCAGTTCCAGCGCATGCTCTTCCTCGATGGTGGCGCGGTCGGCAGGGTCCGGGACCAGCACGGTTTCACGCAAGTGTTCCGTGGTTTCGCCGGCGTTTTTCAGCAGGTCTTTTTCGAGCTGCTGCAGGCGCGCCTTGAAGAATGCCAGTTGTGCCGGATTCATGTAGTCATCTTCGCTCATGGCGCGAATTTGGTCTTCGCTGATGAGAGGGATGTCTTGGTTGGCGGCCGGGGTCGATTTATTAGTTTTGGTCATAACTTCGCTTACCTTCGATACGACAGAGTTTTCAAATTGATCAGTTGATGCGGCGATACCGAGCAACTGTACAGGTTCCGCTTGGCATTGCTGTCCCGCTGTACTGCTTGCGACCTTGGCTTGCCGGCGAAAGCCAGGATTACCGGCAGGCTATGGTGCCATGTTGATAACTTTTTACCGCTCTATGCCAGTCGCGCTATGCGCGCGCCAATGGGCGTGTTGGGTGGATCGCTTGCATGCCTGGCATGTGGCCAGTGGCAGTTTGCCAGCATTTCATGACAGGCGAACGACATGGGCCGTTTTCGTCGCTGATTTTGGCACGCTTTGCCTTATATTGCCATCCCGATTTGTTGCCTAGCCGATCAGAGACGGCTACTTGTTGGTTTATACCAGCAAGATGGGTGTCGGACAGCGGGAAAGCGTGCTTAACTTTCCCTTTTGTTTCTGCTTTGCAAAGGATAATTTGCAAAACCCGGCTAGTTTATACCAAACATTGTTCGAGTCCGCGAATAAAAATGTCTTTTGGTAGATTCTTGCCAATAAACACCATTTTGCTGCCACGCACTTCATTCTCGCCCCATTTGGCACCCAGGTCGCTGCCCATCAGCTGGTGCACGCCCTGGAATACCACCTTGCGTTCGGCACCCTGCATCAGCAGCACGCCCTTGTAGCGCAGCATGCGCGGGCCATACACTTGCACCAGGCCGCCGAGGAACTCGTCAAGCTTGGCGCTGTCGAACGGTTGCGTGCTCTTGAAAACAAAGGCGGCGATATCGTCGCTGTGCTGTGCATGGTGGTGGTCTACATGGCCACAATCGGTGGCGCAGGCGTCGCTGTGCTCATGTGCGTGCTCATCTGTGTGCTCATGTGCGTGTCCATGCATGTGTTCATGTGTGTGATCGTGGTCGTGCGCTTTGTCGTGGTCGTGGACGTGTGCCGTTTCGGTGGCCAGGAAATCCGGGTCCAGTTCCAGCTTTTCATTCAGGTTGAAACCGCGAATGTCGAGCACTTCTGCCAGCGGCGCGCGGCCGAAATCGACCTTGGCAATGGGAGCGCGGGGATTGATGCGCTTTAGGCGGCGCGTCAGGGTGGTCACGTCCTCTTCACTGACGAGGTCGGTTTTCGACAGCAGCAGCTTGTCGGCAAAGCCCACTTGCCGCTGGGCTTCCTCATATTCATCGAGTTGCTTCATGGCATGGCGGGCATCGACCACCGTGATAATGGCGTCGAGCATGTAGTGGCTGCCCACTTCTTCATCGACAAAGAAGGTTTGCGCCACGGGGCCGGGGTTGGCCAGGCCCGTCGTTTCGATGACGACGCGGTCAAACGCCAGCAGGCCGGCGTCGCGCTTGCGCGCCAGTTCCGTCAGGCCCACGATCAGGTCGCCGCGCACGGTGCAGCAGATGCAGCCGTTGTTCATCTCGATGATGTGCTCGTTGCTATCCTGTACCAGGATTTCATTGTCGATGTTTTCCTGGCCAAACTCGTTTTCGATCACGGCGATGCGCATGCCATGGTCTTCCTGCAGTATGCGGTTGAGCAAGGTGGTTTTGCCGGCGCCCAGGAAACCGGTGAGGATAGTGGTTGGAATCAGTGCCATGAAGGATGCCTATGCTGTAATCGATGGTGCCGCCGCGCAAGCGGAAGAATGCGGACGATTATGCCGGAATTTTACAAAAGCTTGCAAATGCGCGCCCATCCGCTTGATATGGATCAGGCTGGTCTACTGGCGCGGCTGTCTATTTGAGCTTGGCGCGCGGATGCGCCTGGTCGTACACGTGCGCCAGGTGCTGGAAATCGAGGGCCGTGTAGACCTGGGTCGAAGTGATGCTGGAATGCCCCAGCATTTCCTGCACGGCGCGCAAGTCGCCCGACGATTGCAGCACATGCGAAGCGAACGAGTGGCGCAGCACGTGCGGGTGCACATTTGCGGGAATCCCGGTGGCCAGCGCGTGCGCCTTCAGGCGCAGCTGCAATACGCGCGGCGAGATGCGCGTGCCGCGCGTGCTTAAAAACAAGGCGGCGCTGCCATCCGCCGCGGGCGGGCGCACGGCCAGCCAGGCGGTCAATGCCACGAGCGCTGCCTTGCCGACGGGCACCTTGCGCATCTTGCTGCCCTTGCCCGTGACGATGACTTCGAAGCTGGCCATGTCGAGCCAGCCCAGCGAGGCGGGCTGGCCGGCCTCGGCCTTGCAGTAATGGCTGTCCAGGCTGGTCAGTTCGGATACGCGCAAGCCGCTCGAATACAGCAGCTCGAACATGGCGCGGTTGCACAGTTGTTCCGGCTCGGCGTTACCCTGCTGGTGTTGCGCTGGCGCCACGAGTCGCACGGCATCGTCCACCGACAGGGCTTTCGGTAATGTTTTGGCCCGCTTGGGCGCGCGGATACCGTCGACAGGGTTGGCGTCGAGCGTGGTCTCGCCACTGAGCCAGTTGAAAAAGCCTCGCCACGACGAGAGCTTGCGGGCGATCGAACGTGGGTTGAGGCCTCCGCTGTGCAGCTTGGCCGTGTAGCGGCGTATTTCGTTGTGCGCCAGCGCCGTCCAGGGCGTATTGCCGCTCAGTTCCAGCAAGGCGCGCAAGTCGCGCCCGTAGGCGTCCAGCGTATGCGGCGACAGCTTGCGCTGCGTGGCCAGCTGCGACAGGTAGCTAGCCAGCCATTCGGCCTTGCCGCGCGCCTCGCCCATGGCTGACTCAGGCTGGCGAGCCGGCGCGCAGCGCGGCCAGGGCGGCGCTGCCCGTGGCGCCGATGTGCACGAGGAAGTCCGTGCCCATGCTGGAGGTAAAGCGTTCGCTGTCGGGCGAGCCGAGCACCAGCAAGCCGAAGGTGCCCGTGGTGCCTGGCGCGCGCAGGGCGATCATGACGGTCGATTCGATCTTGTCGGCCTGCAACCAATGTACGGCTTCGAAATCGCGGTTGCTGCCGCAGTACGGCGCTTGCAAGCTGTTGGCGAACATGCGCACATCGGCCGTGACATCTTCCGTGAACCAGCCGTTGGCGTGTTCCGGCAGCACTTGCCACAGGCGCAGGCTGACATAAGGCACGTCGAAATTGCTTTGCAAGGCGTCAACCAGCACGCGCGGCATGTCTGCATCGTTGCGCACTTGCAGCATGGCCTGGTTCCAGCCATGGAATTTGCTGGCGATATCGCCATTTTCCTCGGCCAGGCGGCTCAGCTTGGACATGCGCAGTTCCAGTGCCTTGTACTTGTCGCGCATCACTTCCATCTGCCGCTCCTGCAGCGAGATGGTGCGTCCCGTCAGCGGGCTGCTCAGCTTGACCTCGCCGAGCAGGGCGGTATGCTCTTCGAAGAAATTCGGGTGCTCGCTCAGGTACTGGGCGACGGTGCTGGAATCGAGTGTGGCGGTCATTGATAAGGTCTGTCAGTGAAAGTTGAACACTTCATTCTAACCGAGAGTGCGGCGGCATAGGCGCAAAGGGCGCGGCATCGGTGCATTTTCCATGCGTCCATGAAAAAAGCGGCATGGTTGCCCATGCCGCCTTGCATTTTCTGGTCAGCTGTCACCCGTGGAGGGTGACAGGCGGGCCATTAGAAGTTGTGGTGTACGCCCAGACCGATGTAGTTGACCGAGGTGGTGTTGTTGTAGTTGGCGACGCTGGCCGATTTCTTGTTCGAAATATCTGCGTACAGGTAGGTACGTTTCGACAGATTGTAGTCGTAGCCCAGCGATGCCTGCTTGGTCTTGGCGACGCCGTCCGGCGTTTTCTGACCGTAGCCAGCGCGGATCTTGCCTGGGCCGACGTCATAGTTTGCGCCTATGAGCCAAGCTTTGGTATCGGTATTGATGATCTTGAAGTTGCCATCATCCTGATGTTGGTACGATGCCATAAGTTTCAGTTCCGTTACCGGATTGAACGATGCGGCAACCGACCACAGCTTGGCTTGCACGCCATTGCGCTCGTAGGCGGCCATGGCGGCGAACTGAGCGTTGTTGTACGTTGCCGATACCGAGTATGGATTCGACGCTGGTGCAGCGTTTGCCGCCACGGCGTAGTTGCCGCTTGGATTGGTACGTACTGGTAAGTTAGCAGCCGTTGGTGCATTGAAGCCGATGCCGCCGAAGTTATTGGCTTCTTTAGCAGCGACAGTGGCGTTGAACTGGAAGCCGCTGATGACTGGCGAGTTGTAGAACACGGCGTTCGAGAAGCGGTTACGCGAGTTGCCCGTTGCGCTCAGCGGATCGCTGGTGTAACCGGCGACCGTGATGTCGGTCTGGAAACCGGCTTGCGTAGGCATGCCTGACCATGGTTCGAACGCGGTGCTTGCTTCCTGAAAGGCAGTCAGGCCACGGCCCAGGCGCACGGTACCGAAGTCGCCTTGCAGGCCGACGCGGCTTTGACCCTGGAACAGCGGACGGGAGTTGCTTTCCAGCGTACCCGTATCGGATTCATAGCGAATTTCCAGTTGGAAAATAGCTTTCAAGCCATTGCCCAGATCTTCCGTGCCCTTGAAACCCAGCTTGTTGTTGTCGCGCTTGGTGACGGCAGTGGTCGAACCTGTCGCTTTACCCAGGCCAGCATCGATCGTGCCGTAGATTTGGACGGACGACTGCGCTTGTGCGGTGGCGGCAAAAGCGCCGAAGAGTGCGAGGGCAACGAGTGATTTTTTCATGTCTTATTCCCTATTAAAAGTGAGTTCCGTCCGAGATCCGAGCAGATTGAAATGCGCTAACTGTCGCGTTTCGATGAATGAACCTTAATTCGTCGGCACGCAAGACGTGCGGGATTGGTCAAATATGCGTGAAAAAATTGGTGAAAAGCGTCATAAATCGATGGTCTTGTTGTATTTTTGTAACGCGCGGTTTCTGCCGATCCTGCGCCGATGGCCAGCGTTCTCCCATCGCCACGGTGGCGGCGCCTTGCCATCTTGGCGTGTTCCGGCCAGGAGATTGTTGCGTTGAATCAAGTTCTTAAGCCGGCTTTGGCGGATTTATGACACAAGAACGTTACACTAAGGGACGGCCTGCACTGATGGGCCCTGAGACGACGCACTATTATGAGAATCATTGACTCAATATCGAGAATCGATGGCAAATCGCGAAACATTAGGATTGATCAAGGGCGCACGTGCGGGCAATGTGGCTTGCCAGCTGGCGTTGGGACGGCTGTATCTGTTCGGGCAGGGTGTGCCGCAGAGCTTGCCCACCGCCTTGCACTGGCTGGCGCGGGCGGCCCAGGAAGATAGCCAGGAAGCATGCTTGCTGATTGGTATGCATGTACCTTTCGCAGTGGCGCAACCGGCAGCCAAGACGCTGATTCCGTATTACGCGCAGGCGTTCGATGCGGGCCAGGTGCAGGCGGGCTTGGTGCTGGCGCAATTGGTGCTGGGCAACGCCGCCAGCAGTTGTGAAACCTTGCGCGCCAAGGCGCGCGTGGCGCTGGACGCCGCCGTGCGCGCCGGCTTGCCCGATGCGCAATGGTTGTTATCCATGCAAGAAGGATCGTCCGAAGCCTCCGTACCGGCTACCAGCCTTGTTGCCGAGCATGCCCTCGATGGCGATACGCCGCTGTACGCCGGTCTGGAGCAGGCCTGGAGCCAGGGCGACCATGCAGGATTCCTGTCGCAAGGTTTGCCGCTGGCGCGCCAGCTGTTACAGCGCCAGGCAGCGGCCGGTGCGCGTGCCATCGCCCTCGACGCGCAGCAGTTACTGTTGTTGTCGCGTTGCGCCCAGGCACTGGCGCCTGTCGGCGATGCCGAGGGCTGGCAGTGTTGCGAGTTGGCCGCGCATGGCGGCGACCGCACGGCGCAGCTTGAGCTGGGGCTCGGCTATGCGCGCATGGATGCGCATGGCCAGCGCCTGGCCACGCGCAACGGCGCGGCCAATTTCAAGCGGGCCGTGCGCTGGCTGACGCAGGCGGGTGAGCAGGGCCTGGCAGAAGCCTGGTTCGTGCTGTCGCGCATCTATACAAAACCGGAATTTTCCCAGCGCAATGTGATCGAAGCCCATTCCTGCCTGGAGCGTGCCGCCGACCTGGGGCATGGCCCGGCTCAGCTCGAGTGCGGCATGCATGCCTGGCGCAATCGCCGCGATGGGCTCAACAATGATGTGCGTGCTGCCTATTGGTTGCTGCAGGCGCAGGCGCAAGGCAGCAGTGAAGCGGAGGCGGCGCTGGCGAAGATCGCGCCGCACGGCGAGCCCGGCGACTGGGGCCAGTACGCCGCCTTGCAAGCCGATGGGCACTTGCGGCAATTGGGCCAGCTCCACCCTCTGCTGGCGGCGCGGCTGGAGCTGGCGCGCCGCTTTCATCTGTCGCGTGCCGAGGCACTGCTGCTCGATCTCCATGCGGCCGACCAGGGGCATTGTTTATTGATCGATATTAGCGCCACGCATGGGCGCGGCAAGCGGCGCCTGGTATTGATCCGCACGGCGCAGGAGCGCCAGCTGCTCGATCAGGTGGTGCGCCTGTTCGACCGCGTCGATTGCGGCGTGACGGGGCCGGAAGGCAATTACCGGCAACGCCTGTACCGCCTGAAGTGCTACCTGGCCGAGCTGGGTGTTGCGCAGGAACAGCAGTTCCTGGTGGCATGATGTGCGGCGGCTTGCCGCTTTGACTACAGGTCGATCGTGCCTTCGTACACGGTCACGGCCGGGCCCGTCATTAACACTGGATGGCCCGGGCCTTGCCAGGCGATCGACAGTTCCCCGCCACGCGCGCTGATGCGCACGGGCGAGTCGAGCCGGCCGCGCAGGATGCCGGCCACGGCAGCGGCGCAGGCGCCCGTGCCGCAAGCGAGCGTTTCGCCCGCGCCCCGTTCAAACACGCGTAGTTTCACGTGATGGCGATCGATGATCTGCAGGTAGCCGGCGTTGACGCGGCGGGGAAAGCGCGGATGGTGCTCGATCAGCGGACCCGATTGTTCCAGGTCTTGCGCGTCGACATCCTCGACCACTTGCACGGCATGTGGATTGCCCATCGAGACGACGGACAGCAGCACGGTTGTATCGTTGCCCGGCAGCGCCAGGTCCAGCGGCCACAAGGTGTCGTTGCCTTGCGCTACACCGTCCAGGCCGTTTGCATCGAATGGCACCAGCTTTGGCTCCAGCACGGGCGCCCCCATGTCGACCGTGATGCTGCCATCGCGCTCCAGGCGCGGCGCAATGATGCCGGCCATGGTTTCCACGCGGATGCTGTCCTTGCTTGACAAGCCTTTTTCGCTGACGAACTTGACGAAGGCGCGCGCGCCGTTGCCGCATTGTTCGACTTCGCCGCCATCGTTGTTATAGATGCGGTAGCGGAAGTCGCAGCCAGGCAGGCGCGGCTTTTCCACCACCAGGATCTGGTCGGCGCCAATGCCGAAACGGCGGTCGGCCAGACGCTGCCACTGGGCCGGCGTGAAGGCTATGTCTTGATTGATTGCATCGATGACGATGAAGTCATTGCCGGCGCCATGCATTTTGGTAAATTGGAGTTTCATGGTCTGCCGTATCACTTGTGCTGGTTATAGAACGAGGCTTCGCCTTCCGGACGCGTCTTGAAGCGTTTATGGGTCCAGAAATACTCGGCCGGCGCTTCGCGCACGCGCTCTTCGATGAATTCGTTCATGCGGCGCGTGGCGGCAGTGATGTCGTCGCCCGGATAATCGTCCCAGGCCGGGTAATAGGTCACTTTCCAGCCCTGGTAATTGGGCAGGAAGGTGGCGATGACGGGAATCACTTGCGCCTTGGCGGCCAGCGCCAGGCGCGCCGTGGCCGTCAGGGTGGCGGCGGGCACGCCGAAGAATGGCACGAATTCCGCATCCTTCTCGCCGAAATCCATGTCCGGCAGCATGAAGTACGGCAAGCCGTCGCGCAGGGCGCGCAGAATCGTCTTGATGCCGTCCTGGCGCGTAAACAGCTTGGGCGGCTTGAAGCGCGAACGGCCATTGCGCAAGGCCTGGTCGAAGGCGGCATTCTTTTGCTGCACATACATCGACGAAGCGGAAATTTCCATGGCCGTGGCGGCGCCGGCCACGTCGAGGCAGACAAAGTGCGGACACAGCAAGATGGTGGGCTTGGCCGCGATCTGCTGGCCCGGGAAGGCGGGCACCTTCTTGATCAGGCGGTTCAGGCGTGTTTCTGACGACCACCACAGGATGCTGCGCTCCCACACGCTGCGCGAATACGCCTGGAAATGCTGGCGCGCCAGGGCCACGCGTTGCTGTTCCGTCAATTCCGGCATGCACAGGCGCAGATTCGTCAGGGCGATCTTGCGCCGCGTGGGCATGGCGATGAATAGTACATTGCCGACGGCCACGCCGAAGCGGCCGAGGATGGGCAAGGGCAGCCAGTGCAGCAGCCACATGAAGGCGATCAGCAGTCTCATGCCTGCTCCTTGGCGGCATCCGACGCCGCTGGCGTGGGTGGCGGCGCGCCGCGCGGTACCTTGTAGCGATTGTAGCTCCACAGGTATTGCGCGGGACTGCGCGCGATCAATTGTTCCATGGCCGCATTGATGGTGCGCGCCTGTTCGGCCGAGGTGCTGGCTAGCGACTCGGTGAAAGGCACGAAATGCACTACATAGCCGCGTCCGCCCGGCAGGCGCTCGGCGTAGGTGATGATGACTTCGGCGCCGCCCATCTGCGCCAGCTTGGCCGGCAGGGTCATGGTGTAGGCGGGGCGGCCGAAGAAATCGGCCCACACGCCTTCGCCCTCTTGCGGAACCTGGTCGGGCAGCAGGCCGATGGGCTGGCCTTTTTTCAGGCATTTGGCAAAGATGCGCACGCCCGACATATTGGCCGGCGCCAGCATCAGGTTTTCGCGCGCACGCGCCCCTTCGATCAGCGGTTTCAGTGCGGCGCGCTTGGGCGGGCGGTACATCACGGTGAGCGGCGTGCGCAGGGCGATCTGCTGGGCGACGATTTCAAAGCAGCCCAGGTGTGGTGTCAGGAAGACGATGCCGCGGCCGTGCTGCAACGCTTTTTCCACCAGCTCCCAGTTTTCCACCGTCGCGTGGCGCGCCACGCGTTCGGCTGGCGCGCACCAGATGAAGGGCAATTCCAGCACGCTCTTGCCCGCTTCGGCCACGGCCGTGTGCAAGTGTTGCGTAAACCCCGCACCCTGCATGTTCTCGCGCATGCGGCGCCGGTAGGACGGGGAAATGGCGTAAATCACCCAGCCGAGTGCAGCGCCCAGGCCATGCAGGACGGGCAAGGGAAAGAGGGATAAGAAGCGGAAAATTGGGACTAACATGAATAAGCTGTTTCCAGGAATGGCGTGTTGCTGTGCCAAAATTTTTTAAGAAGCGTAAAATACCACGTATGCAGTAACCGCTGAGTTAATAGACAACTTGCGAAGCGGAATATAAATATCGCTAAAGCGTCGCAGGCAACATCCTCTTTACTGCGACAGAACATTCACATAGTAATCAGGAGCTTGCAATGTCAAACGACTATCTCTTCACTTCCGAATCCGTTTCGGAAGGCCATCCCGACAAGGTTGCCGATCAAATTTCCGACGCCATCCTTGACGCCATCCTGACCCAGGATCCGACCGCCCGCGTGGCTGCCGAAACCCTGTGCAACACGGGTCTGGTGGTGCTGGCTGGCGAGATTACCACTTACGCCAATGTGGATTATATTCAAGTTGCGCGCGAAACCATCAAACGCATCGGCTACGACAATACGGAATACGGCATCGACTACAAGGGTTGCGCCGTGCTGGTGGCCTACGATAAGCAGTCGCCGGACATTGCGCAAGGCGTCGATGAAGGTGCGGGGATTGACCTGGATCAAGGCGCTGGCGATCAGGGCTTGATGTTTGGCTACGCCTGCGATGAAACGGCCGAGCTGATGCCTGCCGCCATCCACTACGCGCACCGCCTGGTCGAGCGCCAGTCGCAGCTGCGCAAGGATGGCCGCTTGCCATGGCTGCGTCCGGATGCAAAATCGCAAGTAACCCTGCGCTACGTCGATGGCCGTCCCGTCGGCGTGCACACGGTCGTGCTGTCTACCCAGCATGCGCCGGAAATCTCGCACAAGCAGATCGAAGAAGCCGTCATCGAAGAAATCATCAAGCCCATTCTGCCGCGCGAATGGCTGACGGAGACCAAATTCCTCGTCAACCCGACGGGCCGTTTCGTCATCGGCGGTCCGCAAGGTGATTGCGGCTTGACCGGGCGCAAGATCATCGTCGACACCTACGGTGGCGCAGCCCCGCACGGCGGCGGCGCGTTCTCGGGTAAGGATCCATCGAAAGTCGACCGTTCGGCAGCGTATGCGGCCCGCTACGTGGCGAAAAACATTGTCGCCGCCGGTCTGGCGCGCCAATGCCAGGTGCAGGTCAGCTACGCCATCGGCGTGGCCAAGCCGATCAACATCACCGTCTACACGGAAGGCACGGGCGTGATTCCTGACGCGGAAATCGCCAAGCTGGTGCTGGCGCACTTCGACCTGCGTCCAAAAGGCATCGTGCAAATGCTCGACCTGCTGCGCCCGATCTACCAGAAGAGCGCCGCCTACGGCCACTTTGGCCGCGAAGAGCCAGAATTCACGTGGGAGCGCACCGACAAGGTCGCCCTGCTGCGCGACGCTGCCGGCCTGAAATAAGCTAGTCCGCTTGCAAGAAAAGCGCCCCGGCCATCTGGCCGCGGGCGCTTTTTTTATGGGTGCGCCCGCGACGGCGCGTACCGAACGGCGCTGCCATGGGGATACACTACAGTTTATTGCAAATAAACTAATTGGGGAATTGCATGACCTTGTTGCGCGTACGCTCGTTGGCTGTTGTCCTGCTGGCCACATGGGGCCTGTCCGCTGTCGCGGCCGCGTCAGTCACGCCGCCGGCCACGCTGACGGTGGGGCAATGGCTGGACAAGGCGGAGGCTGGCGATGGCCATGCCGTGCTGATCCTGGCGGCGGCCGGCAAATTTGTTTTTCCCGACGGCTCGCTGGCAACGCCGGTCCAGATGCGGCCCGAACTCACCGAGTTGATGGGGCAGATGTCGGCACGCCAGGCCTTGCATGTGCTCACTATTTATGCGGACAGTGGTTTTCTCGCCACGGATCCCGATGCCTGGCGCTCGAATATCAAGCCCGATCCCGTGCTCACCTGCAAATGGGCCATGCGCGCCGCGAATTACCCGACCGACGGCAGCAAGGCTGATAAAGACATGCTGCCCATCCTGCGCGACCTGGCCGATGAAATAGCGCGGCGCCTGGACGCTGACGAGCGCGCCAGTTGTATCAGTCAGGGCAAGAACTGGCCGCCGCAGAAACCATAGCGCGCCAGCGCGCGTCGCGGACCTGCCAGGCGGCCGGCCCGCTTGACTAATGGTTGCCGTCGGCACAAGGCCGATGTTATGATGCAGGGTCCGAGGAGCGTTGCGACGAAGAAATTCGCCAGGCTCGGAATTTCCTGCAACTGCGCTCACGTACCTTTTTCAACTGAAAGGAGGGCGTGATGAACGCCGTACTCAAATCGCAACACGACTACACCATCGCCGATATCACTTTGGCCGCATGGGGCGACAAAGAAATCAAGATTGCTGAAACGGAAATGCCTGGCCTGATGGCCATCCGCGAGGAATTCGCGGCAGCGCAGCCCCTGAAAGGCGCGCGCATCACCGGTTCCATCCACATGACCATCCAGACCGCCGTGCTGATCCATACCCTGGAAGCACTGGGTGCGCAAGTGCGTTGGGCATCGTGCAACATTTACTCGACGCAAGATCACGCTGCCGCCGCCATCGCTGCCGCCGGCACGCCGGTCTTCGCCGTCAAGGGCGAGTCGCTCGATGACTACTGGGAATACACGCACCGCATCTTCGAATGGCCGAACGTGGACGGCAAGGCTGTCTACTCGAACATGATCCTCGACGATGGCGGCGATGCTACCTTGCTGCTGCACCTGGGCGTGCGCGCGGAAGCCGATCAGTCGGTGCTGGCCAACCCGGGTTCGGAAGAAGAAATTTGCCTGTTCAACTCGATCAAGAAACACTTGCTGGTCGACCCGACCTGGTACTCGAAGCGTCTGCCGGAAATCCTCGGCGTGACGGAAGAAACCACCACCGGCGTGCACCGCTTGTATCAAATGCACAAGGAAGGCAAGCTGGCTTTCCCTGCGATCAACGTGAACGATTCCGTCACGAAATCGAAATTCGATAACTTGTATGGTTGCCGTGAGTCCTTGGTCGATGGCATCAAGCGCGCCACCGATGTGATGATCGCCGGTAAAGTGGCCGTCATCGCCGGTTACGGTGACGTCGGCAAGGGTTCGGCCCAAGCCATGCGCGCCCTGTCGGCGCAAGTATGGGTGACGGAAGTCGATCCGATCTGCGCACTGCAGGCGGCGATGGAAGGCTACCGCGTGGTGACCATGGATTACGCCTGCGAACACGGCGACATCTTCGTGACCTGCACGGGCAACTATCACATCCTCACGCACGATCACCTGACGCGCATGAAAGACCAGGCCATCGTCTGCAACATTGGTCACTTCGACAATGAAATCGACGTCGCTTCGTTGAAGCAATACGAGTGGGAAAACATCAAGCCGCAAGTCGACCACATCATCTTCCCGTCGGGCCGCCGCATCATCCTGCTGGCCGAAGGCCGCCTGGTCAACCTCGGTTGCGGCACGGGCCACCCGTCGTACGTGATGAGCTCGTCGTTCGCCAACCAGACGATCGCCCAGATCGAGCTGTACGCAAACACGGCCAACTACCCGGTCGGCGTGTACACCCTGCCGAAACACCTGGATGAAAAAGTCGCCCGTTTGCAACTCAAAAAGTTGAATGCGCAGCTGACGGAACTGACGCAAGAGCAAGCCGACTACATCGGCGTGCGCACGGAAGGTCCATACAAACCCGAACATTACCGTTATTAATCGGTAGTCCGGGGCTGTAACTCACCCTCTGAGGGCCGGCGCCCGCCGCCGGCCTGACCCTACTTTTGACAGGCTAGAGAAATGCGCTTGCTACTGATTTGGTTTATCAATGCGGCAGCCCTGTTTGCCGTCCCTTATTTGATGCACTCGGTGACGATGAGCAGCGGCTGGACCGCGCTGCTGGCCGCTGCCGTGCTGGGACTGGTTAATGCGCTGATCCGTCCTTTGCTGATCTTGCTGACCCTGCCCGTGACGTTCTTGTCGCTGGGCCTGTTCATTTTGATCATCAATGGCTTCATGTTCTGGCTGGTGGCGCAAGTGATCGACGGTTTCCATGTCGCCAGTTTCTGGTCTGCCGTGGGCGGTGCCATTTTGTACAGCATCATTTCCTGGGCCCTGTCGACCTTACTGTTGAGTAATGACGATGGAAAAGCATAATTTCAGTATTGAGTTTTTCCCGCCGAAAACCCCGGAAGGGGCGGAAAAGCTGCGCGCCACGCGTATCAAGTTGTCTGAATTGCATCCGAAGTATTTCTCGGTGACGTTTGGCGCCGGTGGCACCACGCAGCAGGGTACCCTGGACACCGTGCGCGAAATCCTGGCGGCCGGGGAACAAGCCGCGCCCCATCTGTCTTGCGTCGGCGGTTCGCGCGCATCGATCCGCACCGTGCTGGCCGACTTCAAGGCGGCCGGCGTGAGCCGTATCGTGGCCTTGCGGGGCGACTTGCCGAGTGGCTACGGCGCCTCGGGCGAGTTCCGCTACGCCAACGAGCTGGTGGAATTCATCCGCGCCGAGACGGGCGACCATTTTCATATCGAAGTGGCCGCCTATCCGGAAGTGCACCCGCAAGCCCGTTCGCCGCAGGATGACTTGAACGCGTTTGCGCGCAAGGTGCAAGCCGGCGCCGATGCGGCCATCACCCAGTACTTCTACAATGCCGACGCGTATTTCCAGTTTGTCGAGCAGACGCAGAAGATGGGCATCAACGTGCCCGTCGTGGCCGGCATCATGCCGATCACGAATTACACGCAGCTGATGCGCTTTTCGGACATGTGCGGCGCGGAAATTCCACGCTGGGTGCGTCTGAAACTGGCCAGCTTCGGCGACGACAGCGCCTCCATCAAGGCCTTTGGCCTGGACGTGGTGACGGGCTTGTGCGAGCGTTTGCTGGAAGGCGGCGCACCAGGCTTGCATTTCTATAGCATGAACCAGGCGGCTGCCACGACGGCTTTGTGGCAGCGCCTGGTGAAGTAATATCGTTCTGATTCGTCAGAACAGATCGCCCTCGGTCATGATGTGATCGAGGGCGATGTCGTATTCGCCGTTGGGAAAGCTGGCCGCCTGGCAAACATAGGCGATGCCGAGCGTGCGCGGACGCGGCGTTTGCGCCAGGGTACGGTCGTAGTAGCCGCCGCCATAGCCGAGGCGATACCGTTCTCCATTGAATCCCAGGCAAGGCACCAGCAGGGTGGCGGGCGCCGGGCGCAGGCGCAATTGTGCCGGCACGGCCACGCCCATGCCATCCTTCACCATGGGCTCGCCCGGCGTCCAGGCGGAAAAGGCCAGCGGCGCATGCTTTTCCAGCACCACCGGCAAGCTTAATTGCACGCCGCGAGCGGCCAGCTGCGCATACGCGCCGTGCAAGTCCGGCTCGCCATGCAGGGGCCAGTACACGCCCAGCTCCTTGACGTTTTCCTGCGCGCACCAGTCCAGCAGGCGCTGCGCGATGGCCGTATCCCACCCTGCGCGCGTGGTCTCGGGCAGGGCGCGGCGGGCCGCCAGCAGGGCCTTGCGCAAGCCGGCCTTGTCCTGTGGCGCAATGGGTGGCCGTGTAGCCGGATCGCATGTTATTCTAGGGTCGCTATTCATATCACCATCAAGTTAAGATTGAGAGTCGTACATTGATTTCCCCACTGAAATGGATTGCCGGCACGATGCTGTGTGTTGCATCGGCCTTGTCTCCCCTGGCCGCCCTGGCCCAGGTATCCGCCACCGTCTCTCCTGCCGCCCCCGACACGCGCAGCGAGGATGATGCCTTCCTGCTGCTGCGCGACGCCGCGCGCAAGGATGACGCCGAAAAAGCCGACTTTTATGCGGGACGCCTGACGAATTACCAGATTCCATCGTATGTTGACTATTATCGGCTGAAACCGCGCATCAAACAGTTGACCGAGGCGCAATTTCGCGATTACCTGAATCGCTACAAGGGCAGCGCCATCGCCGACCGTTTCCGCAACGACTGGCTGCTGGAGCTGGGCCGCAAGCGCGACTGGGTCGTGTTTGACGAGCAATATCCGCAATTCGCCCTCGATGACGACACCCAGCTCAAGTGCTACGCGCTGATGTCGCGTGCCGCCAAAGGCCAGAACGTGGCACCCGAGGCGCGCAACCTGCTGGTGTCGCCACCCGGCTATGGCGAAGCGTGCGGCAGCCTGATTGCCGCCTTGGCGCAAAATGGCCAGTTCGACACGAATGACCTGTGGGCGCAGATCCGCCTGGCGGGCCAGACGAATGCCACGGGCCCGGCGCGCCGCATCGCGCTGCTGCTGGGTGCGTCCGATGCGAAGATGGCGCAAGCCATCGATTTGCCCGCGTTGATGCTGGCCAAAGGACCGGGGCCAAGTCGCGCCGACCATGAGATGTACCTGGTGGCCGTGGGGCGCATGGCGAAAAGCACCCTGAAGCTGGGCGTGGTGGCGTTGCAAAAGGCCAGCGGACAACTGACGGCGCAGGAGCAAGCCATCGGCTGGGCCAGCCTGGCCTTGCAGGCATCGTATTCGCTGGCGCCGGAAGCGTTTGAATATTGGCAAAAAACCAATGGCGCACCGTTGACCCAGGAGCAGATGCAGTGGAAAACGCGCATTGCCTTGCGCGAAGGCAACTGGCCCATGGTGAAGTCGTCCATCCAGGCCATGCCGGCCTCCCTGCGCACGGACCCCACCTGGGTCTATTGGCTGGCGCGCGCGCAGCAGGCGGAAACGCCGGGCCGCCCGAATGCGCAAGCCGATACCCTGTATCGCACGATTTCCGAGCAATCGAATTTCTACGGCTTGCTGGCCAATGAAGAGCTGGGCAACCATTTGGTGCTGCCGCCGCCGGGCCAGCCCGTCACGCCGGCGGAAATCGCCGCCATGGCCGCCAATCCGGGCTTGCAGCGGGCCTTGAAATTCTTCAACATGCGCTTGCGCTTTGAAGGCACGCGCGAGTGGAACTGGGAATTGCGTTCGATGACGGATCGCCAGCATCTGGCGGCCGCAGAATTTGCGCGCCAGAAGAATGTGCTCGACCGCATGGTCAACACCTCCGACCGCACGCGCCTGGAAGTCGATTACACGCAGCGCTATCCGACGCCGCACGACGACGTCATGCACCCGGCCACGCAAACCCTGGGCCTGGACAAAGCCTGGGTGTATGGCTTGATCCGCCAGGAATCGCGCTTCATCATGGATGCGCAGTCGCATGTGGGCGCCTCCGGTTTGATGCAGGTGATGCCGTCGACGGCCCGTTATGTCGCCAAGAAGATCGGCCTGACCGATTTCGTGACGGAAACCTTGAGCGATGTACGCACCAACGTCATGCTGGGCACGAATTACCTGAACATGGTGCTGGGCGGCCTCGATGGTTCGCAAGTGCTGGCCAGCGCCGCCTACAACGCGGGGCCGGGGCGCTTGCGCATCTGGCGCGCCACCATGACGCGTCCGCTGGAAGGCGCCGTCTTCGCCGAGATCATTCCGTACACAGAAACGCGCGGCTATGTGAAAAACGTGATGGCCAACGCCACCTATTACGCGGCCCTGTTCGAGAAGCGCCCGCAATCGCTGAAAGCGCGCCTGGGTACCGTGGGACCGAAAAACAGCGCCATCGCGGCCGATTTGCCTTGAACCATACCTTTGATACCCGACCATGCAAACGACCATCCTTGACCCCAGCCTGACGCAAACCCTGGCCGCCGCGCGCGAGCCGGGCCTGACCCTCATCATCGGCAACAAGAATTACTCTTCGTGGTCGATGCGCCCGTGGGTGGCCATGACGGCTTTCGGCATCCCGTTCCAGGAAGTGCGCGTGCTGCTCGACCAGAGCGACACGGCCACCAACATCGCCGAGTATTCCGCCTGCGGCCGGGTCCCCGTGCTGCTGGCGGGCGAGATCACGATCTGGGACAGCCTGGCCATTTGCGAATACCTGGCCGAGCAGTTTCCCGATAAACACATGTGGCCGCAAGATGTGGCCGCGCGCGCCATGGCGCGCTGTGTCTGCGCGGAAATGCATTCCGGTTTCTCCGGCTTGCGCACGGATATGTCGATGAATATCAAGGCCAAGTTGCCGGGACGGGGCCGCACGGCCGCCGCGCAGGCCGACATTGGCCGCATCAGCGAAATCTGGGAAGAGTGTCTGTCGCGCTTTGGCCACCACCAGTTCCTGTTTGGCGAGTTTTCCATCGCCGACGCGTATTTCGCCCCCGTCGTCATGCGTTTCCGCACCTATGGCGTAAGCCTGGCGCCGGCGCTGAACGCGTATTGCGAGCGCGTGCAGGCGCACCCGGCCGTGGCCCGCTGGATCACGGAAGCGCTGGCGGAGACGGAAGTTGCGGCCAAGCACGACGCGGAATTGCCCGATTAAAGAGAAGTTCACCATGAAGATTTACACGGTCGGTGGCGCGGTGCGCGACCAACTGCTGGGCTTGCCCGTGAAAGACCACGACCACGTCGTCGTCGGCGCTACGCCGGAAGACATGCTGCGCCAGGGCTTCCGGCCCGTGGGCAAGGATTTCCCCGTGTTTTTGCACCCGAAGACGCAGGAAGAATATGCCTTGGCCCGCACGGAGCGCAAGACGGCGCCCGGCTACCGGGGCTTTGTCTTCCATACGGCGCCCGATGTCACCCTGGAAGATGACTTGGTGCGGCGCGATCTCACCATCAACGCCATCGCGCAAGCCGAGGACGGCAGCCTGACCGACCCGTTCGGCGGCATCGAGGATATCCAGAATAAAATCTTCCGCCACGTTTCCGACGCGTTCGGCGAAGACCCCGTGCGCATCTTGCGCCTGGCCCGCTTTGCCGCCCGTTTCGACGCTTTTACGGTTGCGCCCGCCACCATGGCGCTGATGCGCCAGATGGTGGCCGACGGCGAAGTCGACGCCCTGGTGGCTGAGCGCGTGTGGCAGGAAGTGGCCAAGGGGCTGATGGAAAGCCACCCTTCGCGCATGCTGACGGTGCTGCACGAATGCGGCGCGCTGGCGCGCATCATGGGAGAAATCCAGCTGAGCGAGCACTTGCTGCAGGTCATCGATCATGCCGCCGCGCAAGGTCATGACTTGCCCGTGCGCTTCGCCGCCTTGATGCTACATATAAGCAAGGATGCCATCGAGCAGCTGAGCGAGCGCCTGCGCGTGCCCAACGAGTGCCGCGCGCTGGCCGTCATGGCAGCGCGCGAGCTGGACCATATCAATGGCGCGCTGGAGTTGAGCGCTGAAGCCATCGTTGCCTTGTGCGAACGCTGCGACGGCTTGCGCAAGCCGCAGCGCTTTGCGCAACTGCTGCAGGCCGTGGCTTGCGATGGGCTGGTCAGCGGCGACTTTGCGCCGGCGGCACGGCTGCAGGGTGGCCTGGACGCGGCGCGCGCCGTCAACGCAGGGGCGCTGGCGCAAGGTTGCGCGGAGCCGAAACGCATCCCTGAAGTCATCCATGCGGCGCGGGTGGCGGCCGTGCAAGCATTCCTGGCCCAGGCTTGAATGGCGGGAATAGGCTACAATGGCGCCACAATGTTGCGCTGCACAATGCCGGCCTGACGTGCCGAAGCACCGCCCCCAGGAGTCGTCGTGACCTTACCCAAGCTGTTTCAAAACCCGTTTCGCCGTTGGCTCAGCCGTAGCGGCGGTGGGCGTCCGACCGTGCTGGTCAAGCAGTTGCATGAGCGCGACCGGCGCCGCATGATGAAGCATTTCCTGTCGCTCGAGAAAAGCGACCGGCTGCTGCGCTTCGGCAGCGCCTTGCCCGATGAACTGGTGGCGCAGTACGTACAGAAGATGGATTTCTCGCGTGACATGATTTATGGCGTCTACAACAGTCTGTTCAAGCTGGTGGGCGTGGGGCATCTGGCGTTCGCGCCGAAAGGCAAGTCGCCGGCGAAAAGTGTCGTCACGGACAAGGAGCAGGTGGCCGAGTTTGGCGTGTCCGTGTCGAAATCCATGCGCGGCATGGGCGTCGGTTCGAAACTGTTCGAGCGGGCGGCGATTCACTGCCGTAACAATGATGTCGATACCCTGTACATGCATTGTTTGTCGTCGAACAAGACGATGATGCATATCGCCAAGAAGGCGGGCATGGAAATCCAGCGCGACTATGGCGAAGCCGATGCATATTTGAAACTGTTGCCGCCGAATCCATCCAGCATGCTGCAGGAAGCCGTGCAGGAGCAGTTTGCCATGTTCGACTACACGCTCAAGGCGAACGCGCGCGCCGCGTATAAACTGTTCGAACGCTTGCCGGGGCGCAAGAGACCAGCGCCGCCCCCGCCATCCCCGCCAGCAGAGTAATTACAGCAGCGGCAGGGCCGTCGTATCCTTGATGCGCTGCAAGGCAAAGCTCGATTTGACGTCCAGCACGGCCGGGTGGCGCAGCAGGGTCGCCATCATGAAGCGCGAAAAGTGCTCCATGTCTTCCACGTGCACGCGCAACAGATAATCCATTTCGCCCGTCATCGCATAGCAAGCCACCACTTCCGGCCAATGCGCCACGGCCACGGCGAAGTCGGCGCGCGGCGAGGTATTCGTCACCAGGTTGGGCGCCAGCACGCGCGCCGTGCTGTGGGCGGTGGCGTCGCTGTGCTTTTCCAGCCGCACATTCACGTAAGCGAGCAAGCCCAGGCCGATCTTTTCCGGGTCCAGCAAGGCCACGTACTGGCGGATGACGCCCGCTTCTTCCAGCCGTTTGACGCGGCGCAAGCATGGCGACGGCGACAGGCTGACTTGCTCGGCCACGTCCTGATTCGACAATCGGCCATCGGCCTGCAGGACGGCAAGGATCTTGCGGTCCGTTTTATCCAGCGTAATTTTGCTCATGCTCCCTCCGGTGGTTCTCGTTTCACGCAATATTATTGCGCAAATCATGATTGTTCGGGAGATCTTTGGCATTTAATGCCCGTGACCCACGCCTATACTGTGCGCTACTTCTTGGAGGAGACATCATGCAATTTCAGCCTTGGGATAACCCGATGGGTACCGATGGTTTCGAGTTCGTCGAGTATGCAGCACCAGACCCAAAAGCATTGGGCAAGCTGTTCGAGAACATGGGCTTCACGGCCATCGCGCGCCACCGTCACAAGGATGTGACCCTGTACCGTCAGGGCGACATCAATTTCATCATCAATGCCGAACAAGATTCGTTCGCGCAGCGTTTTGCCCGCCATCATGGCCCGTCCGTGTGCGCCATCGCCATCCGTGTCGACGACGCGGCCTTTGTGTATCGCCGCGCGCTGGAACTGGGCGCCTGGGGTTTCGACAATAAAACGGGGCCGATGGAGCTGAATATCCCCGCCATCAAGGGCGTGGGCGATTCCCTGCTGTACTTCGTCGACCGCTGGCGCGGCAAGGGCGCCGACAAGCCGGACGCGGCCGCTCCTGGCGGCATCGGCGACATCAGCATCTATGACGTCGACTTCGTCGCCATTCCCGGCGCCGTCGCCAACCCGGTCGGCCATGGCCTGACCTATATCGACCACCTGACGCACAATGTGCACCGTGGCCGCATGAAGGAATGGGCGACGTTCTATGAAAGCCTGTTCAATTTCCGCGAGGTGCGCTATTTCGACATCGAAGGCAAGCTGACGGGCCTCAAATCCAAGGCCATGACTTCGCCGTGCGGCAAGATCCGCATTCCGATCAATGAATCGTCGGACGACAAGTCGCAGATCGCCGAATACCTGGACCAGTACCATGGCGAAGGCATCCAGCACATCGCCCTGGGCACGGACAATATCTACGCGTCGGTGCAAGGCATGCGCGATACGGGTATCAATTTCCAGGACACGATTGAAACTTACTATGAACTGGTCAACCGCCGCCTGCCGAATCACGGCGAACAGCTGGAAGAACTGCGCCGTTTGCGCATCCTGATCGATGGCCACAGCACGGAAACGGAACGCGAACTGTTGCTGCAAATCTTCACGCAGACGGTGATCGGCCCGATCTTCTTCGAGATCATCCAGCGCAAGGGCGACCAGGGCTTCGGCGAAGGCAATTTCCGCGCCCTGTTCGAATCGATCGAGCTGGACCAGATCAAGCGCGGCGTGCTGAAAGATACGAATGCGGCGTAATGTTGCTTTGTAACAAGCAGTAGTGAAAATAGCAGCAAAAAGGTAACAACGCAGGAGTGCAGCGCAGCAAAGAACTGCGCGCATTCCTGTGGTAGTCTACGACAAACAAGTCATTTTTCCGCACCGGCATGCTCACAAAGCGCGGCCGGTACGTGTGAGTTCAACCGACTTTGCACGCGTAGCACAGAGAATAATGGAGACAAGTAATGAATGCACCAATCAAGGGCTCGAGTCTTGAGCCGGGCGCGCACGCGTCTGAAATTTCCCTGAACGACAAATACACGCTAGAGCGTGGCCGCGCCTTCATGACGGGCACACAAGCGCTGATCCGCCTGCCCATGTTGCAGCGCGAGCGCGATCTCAAGGCTGGCCTGAATACGGCTGGCTACATCACCGGTTACCGCGGTTCGCCTGTGACGTCTGTCGACATGACGGCGATCAAGGCCAAGAAATACCTCGATGAACACCACGTCAAATTCCACCCGGGCCTGAACGAAGACCTGGCCGCCACGGCTGTCTGGGGCACGCAGCAAACGAATCTGTTCGAAGACGCGAAATACGACGGCGTGTTCGGCATGTGGTACGGCAAGGGTCCCGGCGTCGACCGCTGCGGCGACGTCTTCAAGCACGCGAATAACGCCGGCTCCGCCAAGCACGGCGGCGTGCTGGTGCTGGCCGGCGACGACCATGCGGCGAAATCCTCGTCCACGGCGCACCAGTCCGACCATATCCTGAACGCTTGCGGCATCCCCGTGCTGTACCCGTCGTCGGTGCAGGAGTACATCGATTACGGCTTGCACGCCTGGGCCATGAGCCGCTACACGGGCCTGTGGGTCTCGATGAAATGCGTGACCGATATCATCGAGTCGGGCGCCGCCGTCGATTTCGACCCGGACCGCGTGCAGATCACCTTGCCGACCGACTTCGAGATGCCGGCTGGTGGCTTGAACATCCGCTGGCCCGACACGGTGCTGGAACAAGAAGTGCGCATGAACAGCTACAAATGGTATGCGGCGCTGGCCTATGCGCGTGCCAACAAACTCAATAAAATCATCTGGGACAGCCCGAAGGCGCGCATCGGCATCATCACGGCCGGCAAATCCTACCTGGACACGCGCCAGGCGCTGGCCGACCTGGGCATCGACGAGCAGACGGCGTCCGACATCGGCATCCGCCTGTACAAGATCGGCATGACCTGGCCGCTGGAAGCGGACGGCGTGCACGAATTTGCCAAGGGCCTCGATGAAATCCTCGTGGTGGAAGAAAAGCGTCAAATCCTCGAATACGCGCTGAAGGAAGAACTGTATAACCTGAAGGATGGCGAGCGTCCGCGCGTGGTCGGCAAGTTCGACGACACGGGCGAATGGAGCAACCAGAAGGGCACGGGTCACGGCGACTGGCTGCTGCCTGCCACGTATGAGCTGAACCCGGCCATGATCGCGCGCGCGATTGCCAGCCGCATTTCGCGCTACTATGCGGGTCATCCGGTCGAGCAGCGCGTGAAGGAACGCATCGCCTACCTGGAAGCCAAAGAGAATGTGCTGAAAGCGATCAGCGTGAAACCCGATCCGCAAAAAGACCGCACGCCGTTCTTCTGCTCCGGCTGTCCGCACAATAGCTCGACCAAGGTGCCGGAAGGCTCGCGCGCGCTGGCCGGCATCGGCTGTCACTACATGGTGCTGTGGATGGACCGCGAGACGTCGACGTTTACCCACATGGGCGCCGAAGGCGTCACGTGGGTGGGGCAGGCGCCGTTCACGAATGAAAAGCACGTGTTTACCAACCTCGGTGACGGCACGTATTTCCACTCGGGCATCCTGGCGATCCGCGCCGCCGTCTCGGCCAAGGTGAACATCACTTACAAAATCCTGTTCAACGATGCGGTGGCCATGACGGGCGGCCAGGAATTCGACGGCCCCCTGTCGCCGGCCATCATTTCGCGCCAGATCGCCGCCGAAGGCGTGGGCCCCATCATCGTCGTCACTGACGAACCGGAAAAATACCCGGACGATTACGCCTGGGCCGAAGGCGTCACCGTGCGCCACCGTTCGGAACTGATGGACGTGCAGCGCGAATTGCGCGACATGCCCGGCGTGTCGGCCATGATTTACGACCAGACCTGCGCCTCGGAAAAACGCCGCCGCCGGAAACGCAATGAGTATCCGGACCCGGCCAAGCGCGCCGTCATCAACGAAGCCGTCTGCGAAGGCTGCGGCGACTGCTCCGTGCAATCGAACTGCCTGTCGGTGGAACCGCTGGAAACGGACCTGGGGCGCAAGCGCCAGATCAACCAGTCGTCCTGCAACAAGGATTTCTCGTGCACGACGGGTTTCTGCCCCAGCTTCGTGACAGTGGAAGGCGGCGGATTGAAAAAGCCGAAGAAAGCGGCGAGCGCCGACAAGGATGCGCCAGCCGCACCGGCCTTGCCGACGCCAGTCATTCCTTCGACGGCGGAGCCGTTCGGCATTTTAGTCACCGGCATCGGCGGCACGGGCGTGGTCACTGTCGGCCAGATCCTGGCCATGGCGGCGCACGTGGAAGGCAAGGGGTGTTCCGTGCTCGACATGAGCGGCCTGGCGCAAAAGGGCGGCCCCGTGATGTCGCATGTGCGCCTGGCGGACCGCCAGGAAGATATCCACTCGACGCGCGTCGGCACCGGTGCGGCCGATCTCGTCATCGGCTGCGATTTGATCGTCACGGCCAGCCGCGACGCCCTGTCGCGCATGGGTGAAGGACGCAGTTGGGCCATGATCAACTCGACCAGCTCGTCGACGGCCGCCTTCGTGAAAAACCCGGACTGGCAATTCCCCGGTGCTTCCGCGCGCATGGAAATTGAAAAGGCGTGCGGCAGCGACCATGTGGACTTCATCGACGCGGGCCAGATCGCCACGGCGCTGATGGGCGACTCGATCGCGACGAATATGTTCATGCTCGGTTATGCCTGGCAAAAGGGCAAAGTGCCGCTCACCGAAGCGTCCATCATGAAAGCCATCGACTTGAACAACGTCTCGGTGGCGTTCAACAAGGCCGCCTTCAACTGGGGCCGCACGGGCGCCCACGATACGGCCAGCCTGGTGCGCATGACGACGCCGGCGAAAGTGGTGGAATTCAAGCGCATCGACACGCTCGACGACATCATCGAAAAAAGAGTCGCCTTGCTGACGGCCTACCAGGACCGCGCGTATGCGCAGCAGTACCTGGACTTCGTCGGTCAGGTGCGCGCGGCCGAAAGCGCCCTGAATGGCCCGCAGCTGCGCCTGACGGAAGCCGTGGCCCGCTATTTCTACAAGCTGATGGCTTACAAGGACGAATACGAGGTGGCGCGCCTGTACACGGACGGCGTCTTCCAGGCGAAGATCGCCGCCATGTTCGAAGGCGACATCAAGCTCAAATTCCACCTGGCGCCGCCGATCATGGCAAAAACGGATGCCCAGGGCCATCTGATCAAGAAGGAATATGGCCCGTGGATGCTGAAGGCCTTCGGCGTGCTGGCCAAGTTCAAGGGCTTGCGTGGCACGGCCTTCGACGTGTTCGGCCACACGGCCGAGCGCAAGATGGAACGCGCGCTGATCGCCGAATACCGCGCGACGGTGGGCGGCTTGCTGCCGAAACTGACGACGGCCAAGCTGGCGCAAGCCTTGGCCATTGCCAGCATCCCGGAAGACATCCGCGGCTATGGTCACGTGAAGGAGCGTCATTTGAAGGCGGCGAAAGAGAAGGAAGCCAGTTTGCTGATCGCCTTCAACGCGCCGACGCCGCTGCCGCCCATCGTGGCAGCACCCGTGGCGGCCACCGTGGCGTGATGGTGAGCGAGACACTCTAGCAATGGCGCCTGCGGGCGCCATTGTGTTAAAGAAAACAACGCCTGTTGGTAAAACGCCTTATAATTTTTCGATAATTTCTTTTCGGAAAGTTTGCTATGTCTTCCCTGCGCCTCTCTTCCCTGGCCGTTCCTCTCGTATTGTTGTTGAGCGCCTGCGGCGGTGGTGGCGGCAGCAGCGACAGTGCGGCCGTCGTGCCGCCCTTGACGCCGACGGGTCCCACGGCGCTGGTCGCTTCCTCCACGGTCGCGAACCGCTGCGAGGCACCGCGCAGCGGCAGCAGCATCGACAAGCAGGGTAGCTTGCTCGATGAACTGACGTGGGTGCGCAGCTGGATCGATGAAACCTATCTGTGGTACCGCGAAGTGCCGACCACCTACCAGCCGCAAAGCTTCACCACGCCCATCGCGTATTTCGACGTGCTGAAAACAACGGCCACGACGGCGTCCGGCAAGCCGAAGGACCAGTTCCATTTCACGTACACGACGGCGGAATGGGAAGCCTCGCTCAATGGCGTGGAGTTGGGCTACGGCATGTTGCTGGCGCTGACGCGCACCACGCCGCCGCGCAAGGCGGTGATCTCGATCGTCGAGCCGGGCTCGCCGGCGGCACTGGCGGGTTTGCAGCGCGGCGACCTGCTGCAAACCATCGATGGCGTCGATTTCGTCTATGCCCCCGATACGGCCAGCGTGAAGATCATCAACGCGGGACTGTTCCCCAAGGCGCAGGGCACGCACACGCTGGGATTCAGCCGCAACGGGGCACCCATGTCCGTGAGCCTGACGGCGGTGGACGTGAACACCAACGCCGTGCAGAACGAGCGCATCATCGACACCCCCACGGGCAAGGTGGGCTATCTGACCTTCAACACCCACAATAATGTCGCCGAGCGCCAGCTGGTCGAGACCATGCGCCGCTTCCAGGCGGCCGGCATCAGCGACCTGGTGCTTGACGTGCGCTACAACGGCGGCGGCTACCTGGATGTCGCCAGCGAACTTGCTTACATGATTGCCGGCCCGCAAGTCACCACCGGCAAGACCTTCGAGCAGGTGCTCTTCAACGACAAGACGCGTCCGGAAGCGCCCGTGCCATTCCATGCGCAAAGCCAGGGCTTTGCCGGGCCGAACCCTCTGCCCAAGGGGACGGCGCTGCCCTCCCTGGGGCTCAAGCGGGTGACCTTGCTGACAACGGGCAATACCTGCTCGGCCAGTGAAGCCATCATCAATGGCTTGCGCGGCGTGGACGTGCAAGTCAACCTGATCGGCGGCACGACGTGCGGCAAGCCCTACGGCTTCTATCCCACGCCCAATTGCGGCACCACGTATTTTGCCGTGCAGTTCCAGGGCGTCAACGCCAAGGGCTTTGGCGACTTTGCCGATGGCATGGCGCCGACCTGCGACGTGGCGGACGATTACCAGCACCAGTTGGGCGACGCGGCCGAAGGCATGCTGGCGGCGGCGCTGCGCTACCGCAGCAGTGGCAGTTGCACGCCGGCCACGGGCGCGACCAGGCTATTGAGTTCGATGCAGAATCCGGCCGATACGTCCATGCGCCTGCTGCGGCCGGCCTACAAGGAAATTGCGATAAGGCAACGATAGCGCGTGCCTTTTCTCTCGAAAATATTTCTATATAGCAATTGTGATATATGGAAAGACGAATCCATTCGTTTTATAAACACTGGCATTTTGATATCTTTCACTTTCTCCCTAACCTTGAGAAGCGCAAAGATGCCTATACAATTCAAGTTGCCACCGCTCACCATCGCCGTACTGGCCATCCTGGGCGGCTCCGCATGGCAGGCGCATGCGCAAACACAAGCGCCCGCAGCGGACAAGCAGCCGGCGGCCACCCCGCCAGCCGTCGTGGTCACCGGTTCGCGCATTCCCCGCGCCAGCCTGGAAGGCCCGTCCTCGGTCACCATCCTGACCGGCGATGAAATCACCAAGCAGGGCTACAAGAACGTCTTCGATGCGCTGACCAACCAGGTGCAGAACAGCGGCTTCACGCAAGGCGAGGACTTTGGCAATACCTTCACGCCATCGGCCAATACCATCAGCTTGCGCGGCCTGGGTCCGAACCATACGCTGATCCTCTTGAACGGTCGCCGCCTGGCCGATTTCCCCGTCGCCTATGAAGGCACGGTCAACTTCACCAACCTGGCCAATATTCCGTCTAGCATCGTCGATCGCATCGAGATCCTCAACGGCGGCGCCTCGGCCATCTATGGCTCGGACGCGATCGCCGGCGTGGTCAACGTGATCCTGAAAAAACAGACGGAAGGTTTTGACATCAACGTCAAGGCGGGCGGCACCACGCGCGGCGGCGGCGGCAACCAGCGCGTGCAACTGACGGGCGGCGGCAATTTCGACAAGCTGCACACCCTGTTCAGCGTGGAGCTGAGCCAGCGCGATCCGCTGTCCAGCCTGGACCGCGACTTCATGTCCAGCAAATCGGGCACGCCGACGAATATCGTTTCGCGCCGCGTGGTGCAAGCCGGCACGTCCGGTACTTACGTGGACCTGGGCGACACGTGCAGCCAGTTTGGCGACATGTACGGCGGCAGCGTCATCAAGTACCAGGCCAAGAACGGCAGCTATTGCGCCAGCCCGAAAGTGGGACCGACCTACTGGACCACGCAGACCAAGAACCGCAGCCAGAATGTCTTCGGCAGCGCCAACTACGAGCTGTCGTCGGAAACGACCCTGTTTGCCGACTTCCTGATCGGCAAGAACTCGACGGAAAACAATACGCGCGGCCCCACGTGGACCTCGTCGTCGACGGGCAGCAGTTATTTCCGCAACCAGAATACGGGCAAGTATGAAGCGTGGACGCGCTATATTTCGCCTGAGGAAATAGGCGGCGTATCGCGCTACAACCGCAAGTGGGACGACTTGGCCACGGCCATCTCGCTGGGCGCCAAGGGCCGCATTCCAGGCACGGCATGGCAGTACGAAGCCAATTACAATGCCTCGATGTACAAGAGCGAAAGCCATACGCCGCGCGCGCTGGCCAATATCGACAGCTTCTTCCTGGGTCCGAAACTGGGCGTGGACGCGAGCGGCGTGCCGATCTACGCACCCGATCCGGCCCGTTTGTCGCGCCGCGTGACGGCGTCCGAGTTCGACAGCATCACCGGCAATTCCGACAGTGACGACAAGGCCTGGACGAATACCCTGAGCCTGGCCACGAATGGCGACCTGTTCCAGCTGCCGGCCGGCGTGGCAAAGATCGCCACCATCGCCGAAGTGGGCAAGCAAGGCTTCAGCAATGTGCCCGACGCGCGCCTCAACGACGGTTATTTCAACGTCGCCACCAAGTCCGATATCACGGCCGGCACGCGTACCCGCTATGCGCTGGGGGCGGAATTGAATCTGCCGCTGCATGAAAAGCTGATCGGCACACTAGCAGGCCGTTATGACCGCTACAGCTTTGCCGGCCGCCACGAAGGCAAGTTCACCTATAACGGCGGCCTGGAGCTGCGTCCGGCACCGGACCTGCTGTTCCGCGCCAACTACGCCACCAGCTTCCGCGCGCCGGACATGAACTACATTTACAAGGCGCGCGGCACGGGCTATTACTCAAGCACCACCGACTACTACCGCTGCAACGCGGCCGGTCAGGCCATCGACAAGTGCGAGTTCGCCAGCAAGTCGCCGGGCGCCGACTATGTGCAGAATGGCAGCAAGGATCTGCAGTCGGAAAAAGGCAAGTCCTTCGGCGTGGGCGCCGTCTGGTCGCCAAGCTCCAATTTCGACGTCTCGATCGACTACTGGAACATCCAGATTGACGACCTGGTGACCAACCTGAGTTCCGACAAGATCTTGCGCGATGAATCCGATTGCCGCCTGGGCAAGCTCGATATCGCTTCGCCGACCTGCGTCGACACCCTGGGCCGCGTGGAGCGCTTTGCGGCCAATGCCTTGAACCGCGCCGGCGAGATCAAGACCATCACCGTCAATCCCATCAATGCGGCGAAACAAAGCAGCAGCGGCATCGACGTCAGCCTGAAGTATTTGCTGCGCACGACGGACTATGGCCGCTTTGCCTTCAAGGCCAATTACGCCAAGGTGCTGAGCAACAAATCGCAGCAATTTGCCGGCGACGAGGAGATCGACGAGCTCAAGTCGCTGAACAATTCGGATTGGCGCGACAAGCTGAACCTGAGCGTGAACTGGAGCGCTGGCGACTGGTCGAACACCTTGCTGGTCAGCCGCTACAGCAAGATCCCGAACGCTGCCGGTAAGGGCTATTTGACGCCGACGGCCCTGGCCAATATCAGCACGGTCTACCGCATCAATGACCGCGCCACCCTGTCGCTGATCGTCAACAATGTGTTCGACAAGATCAAGCGCGACGACAGCGGCGGCTGGCCGTACTATCCTGTGGGCAGCTACAGCCCGCAAGGTCGCCAGGGCTGGGTTGAATTCAACTATCATTTCGGCTCATAATGCGATCTGCCAGTAGCTAGGCACATCAAGCCGGGACAGCAATCGCTGTTCCGGCTTTTTTGCTTTTCGGCGCGTTTTTCCCCGGCCCGCCATCCTATAATTGCCCGCTTGTCCCTCTTGATGGAGCTAGCCCGATGCTACGCCATGTCCTGCTGTCCGCCGCCGTATTTTCCCTGTTTTCCGTCAACGCGCATGCCGCGCGCGATATGCGGCAGTTTTCCCTGAAGACGGTGGCCGAGTACTCGGGTTTCCAGAATACGGGCCGCTACGAGGAGGTGGAAGCCTTGTGCCAGCGTTTCGAGGACCACCATCCGAAACAGGTGCGCTGCTTTGAGTATGGCCGCACGCCGGAAGGACGGCGCATGCTGGCGCTGGCCGTTTCCAACACGGGCGCGCTGACGCCGGAGGCGGCCAAGCTGCGCAAGATACCGGTACTGCTGGTGCAGGGTGGCATCCATGCGGGCGAAATCGATGGCAAGGATGCGGGCTTCCTGGCCCTGCGCGAAGTTTTGGAAGGCAAGGCAGCCGCCGGCGCGCTTGACAAACAGGTGCTGCTGTTCGTGCCTGTCTTTAATGTCGACGGCCATGAGCGCTTTGGCGCGTGGAACCGCCCGAACCAGCGGGGGCCGCAGGAAATGGGCTGGCGCAGCACGGCGCAGAATTTCAATTTGAACCGCGACTATATGAAGGCCGACTCTCCCGAGATGCAGCACATGCTGGCGCTGGTCAATGCCTGGGATCCGCTGGCTTACGTGGACTTGCACGTGACGGATGGCGCCCAGTTCGAACCCGATATCTCGATTCAGGTTGAACCCGTGCATGCGGGTGATGCGGCCTTGCGCGTGGCGGGGAAGGCGCTGCGTGATGGTGTGCTGGCCGACCTGGCAAAGCAGGGTTCCGATCCGAAGCCGTTCTACATGTCGTTTGCCGAAGAAGACAATCCGCAGTCGGGTTTTGTCGATTCGACGCCGAACCCGCGCTTTTCGCACGGCTATTTCCTGTTGCGTAACCGTTTCGGCGTGCTGGTGGAAACTCATTCGTGGAAGGACTACCCGACCCGTGTGCGCATCACGCGCAACACCATCGTTTCCCTGCTGTCGCACATGGCGCAGCACGGCGCCGCATGGCGACAAACCGCAGTGGAGGCTGACCTGCGCGCGATGCGGCTGGCCGGTAGCCAGCTTCCCCTCAGCTACAAGACCACGGAGACAAGCCGCATGATCGCGTTTCGCGGCTATGCCTATACGCGCACGCCGTCCGAAGTGTCGGGCGCGCTGATGACGCGCTATGACGAAAAGACGCCGCAAATCTGGAACGTGCCGCTACGCGACGAGATCGTGCCCGACCTGCAGGCGACCGCGCCGAAGGCCGGCTACCTGGTGCCATGCGCGCAGGCGAAGATGGTGGGCGCCAAATTGCGCCAGCACGGCATCGCTTACAAGGAAATGACCGGCTTCTTCTCCAGGCAGAATGTGGAAATCTTCCGCGCCACGCAGGTGAAGTTCGGCGCGCAGTCGTTCGAAGGACGCCAGACGGTGGCGGTACAGGGCGAATGGCAGAAGGCAGTGCGCCTGGTCGATCGCTGCGTGCTGTACGTGCCCGTTAACCAGCCGAAGGCGCGCCTGGTGATGGCGCTGTTCGAGCCGCGCGCGCCCGATTCGCTGCTGGCCTGGGGCAGCTTCAACACGGCGTTCGAGCGCAAGGAATACATGGAGGACTATGTGGCCGAGGATGTGGCGCGCGCGCAGCTGGCGGCCGACCCGGTGCTGGCGGCACAATTCCGGCAGAAGCTGGCCGATGAGCCCGCGTTTGCAAAGAATCCGCACGCGCGCCTGGAGTTTTTCGCCCGCCGCCACGCCTCGTGGGATGAGCGGCTGAACCTGTATCCGGTCATGCGCGTCGACGTGGAGCCTGTCAGTTTCATGGATTTACAAGGCCCAACATGAGCGCGCCCGATGCACGCTGCCGCCGGGCGCGCACGGAAGTTGCCGGCGCATGCAGATTCACTTGAAGAAATGCTATCCTGCGCCCGATCATGGCGCCGCCACGACGAGCAAAGGCCAGCGATGGGCAACAAGACACTGTACAACCAGCACCGGGAGGCATTTTTTCGCCTCTGCGACGCCGTGGGCGAGAATCAGGTGGAACAGGTGCGCAGCCTGCTCCAGGCCACGCCGCTGCTGTTGACCTTGCGCCGCTACAACATGGATGACGGCGAATCGCTGCTGCATCTGGCCGCGGCCGGCGGCAGCCGCGACGTCTGCGCCCTGCTCGTATCGCTGGGCATGGACATCGATCTGCCCTTGCCCGGTTATCGCAACCATACGCCGCTGGACGCGGCGGCAGGCGATGGCCATCTCGATACCTGCCGCTGGCTGCTCGAGCATGGCGCTGCCGTCGATGGCCTGCCGGACAATATCCTGTCGCCGCTGGACAGCGCCTGCGTTGGCGGCCACCAGGACGTCGTCGCATTGCTGCTGCAGCGGGGCGCCAATCCGAACCGCCTGCATACGCGCTGGAACCAGGCGCCAGTCGATATCGCCACTGGCTGGGGCTTTCCCGCTATTGCCCAATTGCTCGCTGCCGCCGGCGGCATCAGCATACTGGACGTGCCGCAGCAAGCGTCCGCCTCGCCGCCGGATCTGATCCGCACCTTCATGCACAATAGCGCCGGCTGGGTACTGCCTGCCGTGTTCAGCCCGGACAGCGGCGACCCGCGCTTTTCGCTGGGGATCAGCTGCATTGCCGGCAAGGGCGATTTCAAGCTGCTGTTTACGGTCGGCCTGTTCCAGCAATCCCCGATGACCGAACTGGCCATTTGCCTGCCGGCCCGCTGGCCGCTGACCGTGCACGGCTTCACGGAACACAGCCCATGGCGCTTTCCGGTGGCGCTGCTGGCACGCCTGGGACGGCGCACGCTCGACCAGGCCAGCCTGGCGGCGGGCGAGCTGCTGCGGCGCGACGATCCGCGCCTGACGGACCTGGCCTGGCCGGACGGTGTCGATGCGCTGCTGGCCATCGACAAGCGGTGGAATCCGGCGCCAGAGGAAGAAGACATGGCCGACGATGACAAGGTCACCATCTATATGCTGATGCCGGTGAAATTCACCAAGAAAGGCGCGCCCGACGCCAGCACCATGCCGGCTTTGATGGAGCGCAAGCTCAATGGCAGCTGGAAAGTGTCGGCCTTGCCCGTTCCCGTCATTGCTTAGCGCCGACATGCACGCGCGCGTGGCCATATCAATCCGGCCGGCTTGCGGCAATGTTATCCTGCCAATTCCTCTTCCGCGTCCGCGCTAAGCTGTTTCACGCATCGGTTTTTCATGACAAAAAAAATACTTCTTTTGAGCGTCTCGGCCGGCGCAGGCCACCTGCGCGCGGCGCAAGCCATCGAGGCGTATGCGGCGCGCGATGGCGGCGCCGGCCCTGCGGCGCAAGCCCTGCATCTAGACGTAATGGATTTCGTCACGCCCGCATTTCGCAAGCTGTACACGGATTTCTATATCAAGCTGGTCAACAAGGCGCCCGCGCTGTGGGGCTATCTGTACCATGCCACCCACGATGCGCCGCGCGACAGCTCGATGCAGCGCCTGCGCCGCGCCGTCGAACGCCTCAACACGCGTGCGCTGATGGCGCAGATTGCAGCCTTCCAGCCCGACGCCATCATCTGCACGCATTTCCTGCCGGCCGAACTGCTGTCGCGCGCACTGCGCCAGGGACAGCTGGCTTGTCACGTGTGGGTGCAGGTCACCGATTTCGACTTGCATCGCATGTGGGTGCACGAACAGATGCAGGGCTATTTCGCCGCCACCGACGAAGTGGCATTCCGCATGCGCCACGAAGGCATCCCCGCCGACCGCATCCACGTGACGGGCATCCCCATCATGCCCGCGTTTGCGCAGTTGCCCGAGCGCGTGCAGTGCGCGCACGCATTTGGCCTCGACCCGCAGCGCACGACGATACTGCTGATGGGTGGCGGGGCGGGATTGGGTAGGCTTGAAACCGTCGCCGCGCGCCTGCTGGCCTTGCCCGGTGACTTCCAGCTGATCGTGCTGGCGGGGAAAAACGCCGCCGCGCTGGAGGCGCTGCAGGCACTGGCCGGCCAGTATCCGGGCCGCCTGCTGGCGCAGGGATTTACCAGCGAAGTCGAGCGCCTGATGGCGTGCGCCGACCTGGTGATCACCAAGCCGGGCGGGCTGACCACCTCGGAATGCCTGGCCTTGGGCTTGCCCATGATCGTCAACTCGCCGATTCCAGGGCAGGAAGAGCGCAATGCCGATTATCTGCTGGAGCAGGGCGTGGCATTGAAGGCGTTTGACGCCGTGACCCTGGAGTACCGCGTGCGCCTGTTGCTCGATCATCCTGAGCAGTTACAATCGATGCGCGCAAAAGCGCTGGCCCTGGGCCGCCCGCGCGCCGCTTGTGACGTGCTGGCGCAAGTGCTGGCGTGATGGGCGCCGTGGCAAAACCCTGGCAGATCGCCCTCACCCTGGCCTGGGTGGCGCTGCTGGGATTATTTTTTGCGCAGGTGGAAATCCAGATCGAAGGGGCGGCCGGCTGGGCCGCGAACCTACCCACCTGGCGCATCGAAAGCCATTGGCTGCTCGATATCTTCTGGGGCGGACGGCCCATGACCGGCTACCATGCCTGGGTCTTTCCCTTTATCGCCCTGTTCTTCCATTTCCCCATGATCTTCCTGGCGCAATGGTCGCTGCGCCTCGAGTGCCGCGCCATCGGCTGCATCATGCTGTTCTGGATCATCGAGGATTACCTGTGGTTCGTGCTCAATCCCGCCTATGGCGTGGCGCACTTCAATCCGGCCCACATCGCCTGGCATAAGCACTGGCTGTGGTGGGCGCCGACCGATTACTGGGTATCGCTGTTGCTGGCCGGCGTACTGCTGTGGTTTTCATACAAGAGGAAGTCATGACCTTGTCGCATCTCCTGCTGTTCTCGCTGGCCATGGCTGCCAGTTCCGCCGACGCGCAGGCGCCCCTGTCACCGGAGCGCAATGCCGCGTGGGCCACACCGCTGCCGCAGGTGTCGAATCTGCACCAGGTCACGCCCGTCCTGTACCGCAGCGCAAAGCTGGACAGTACCGACGTGGCCCAACTGCAGGCACTGGGCGTGAAGACGGTGATCAGTCTGCGCTCTTTCCACTCCGATACGCGGGTTCTGGAAGGCAGCGGTATCCGCGCTGTCCGCATTCCCATCAATACCTGGGCCATCCGCGATCGCCATGTGATCGAAACCATGCGCAGTATCCGTAGCGCCGAACAGCAAGGTCCCGTGCTGCTGCACTGCCTGCATGGCGCCGACCGCACGGGCATGATGGCCGCCATATACCGCATGCTGTACCAGGGCTGGCCGCGCGAGAAGGCGATCGATGAGCTGAAACATGGCGGTTACGGCTACCACGCCGTGTGGAAAAATATCGAAAGCTACCTCAAGCGCGTCGATGTGGCAGCACTGCGCGCGCAGATCGACGGGGAAAAACCATGAAGACCTTGCTGTTCGCATTGGCCGCCTGTTCCGCTTGTTATCCGCTGACCACACGCCTGCGCTGGATTTGCGCGATGTCAGCAAAGCTGGCATGCCCGGCAAGACCTTTGCCGCCACGACCAGCATGCCGGCCAGCGTGGCCACCGTCTGCGCGGCCATCCAGGATTTCGCCGGCTATCCGCAATTCATGCCCAACGTGGACAAGATCAAGGTGACGGCAGCGGGCGGCGGCGCCTCGCTGGATCGTCGACAGCATGAGCCGTGACAGCATCCCGAAAAATGTTCGACGCGCTGCGGCTGCGGGTGGCCGCGCGTAAATAGCCGGCCTGGCGCGGCAGCAAATTCATGCTGGTGCGTCACTTCAGGCATGATGTCGTTTCATCCACATATCTGCCCTGAATCCGCATGGAACACCACAGCTTTCTCATCAACATACTGTTTTACCTGGTGGCCGCCATCATCATGGTGCCGCTGGCCAAGCGCCTGGGCATGGGCGCCGTGCTGGGCTACCTGGTGGCTGGCGTCGTCATCGGCCCCTGGGGCCTGGGCCTGATCAAGAATGTCGAGGTGATCCTCAGCTTTTCCGAATTCGGCGTGGTGCTGCTGTTGTTCCTGATCGGCCTGGAGCTCGAACCCAAACGATTGTGGCTGTTGCGCCGCCCCATTTTCGGCTGGGGCGGGGCGCAGGTGGGCGTCGTCAGCGCGGGGCTGTACGCCGTGGCCATGGCCTTTGGCGTGGACTGGCGCACGGCGCTGGTGGGCGCGCTGGGGCTATCGCTGTCATCGACGGCCATCGTGCTGGCCACCCTGGGTGAACGAAAACTGATGAGCACGCCGGCCGGTTCCGCCGGCTTTTCGATTTTGCTATTCCAGGATATCGCCGCCATTCCCATGATCGCGCTGGTGCCGCTGCTGGGCGGGTTGGTCACGCATAGCGGTGAGCCGGGTTGGCTGCGCGTGGCCAAGCTGGCCGCCGTGCTGGCGGCGCTGGTGATCGGCGGGCGCTTTCTGGTGAACCCCATCCTGCGCTTCATCGCCAAGACGGACTTGCGCGAAATCTTTACGGCCTTTGCTCTGCTGCTGGTAATCGCCATTTGCGTGCTGATGGAATCGGTGGGCTTGTCGATGGCGCTGGGAACCTTCATGGCGGGCGTGCTGCTGGCCGATTCCGAATACCGGCATGAGTTGATCAGCGACCTGGAACCGTTCAAGGGGCTGCTCTTGGGTCTGTTCTTCATCGCCGTGGGCATGTCCGTCGATTTCGGCGTGCTGCGCGCCCAGCCGCTGCTGATACTGGCGCTGGTGGCCGGTCTGTTGGCGGTCAAGATCGCCTTGCTGTATGGGCTGTCGAAGTTTGTCGACATTCCCCGCGGCCAGCAGCTGTTCTTCGCGTTGCTGCTGTCGCAAGGGGGCGAATTCGCCTTCGTCGTGTTTGCCGCCGCCGAGGCGGCGCATGTCTTTGCGCCGCAGACGGCCGCGCTGCTGGTCGTGGTGGTGACCCTGTCGATGGTGGCTACGCCCTTGCTGCTGCTGTTGCACGATAAATTCGTCGCGCCGCGCCTGCAAGGCGAAAAGAAGCGCCGCCCCGACGACCATATCGAGGCGCAGGACAACCCCATCGTTATCGCCGGCTTTGGCCGCTTCGGCCAGATCATCGGCCGCCTGCTGGCAGCCAACAAGATCGGCGTGACGGTGCTCGACCACGACCCGGACCAGATCGAGCTGCTGCGCAAGTTCGGCTTCAAGGTGTTTTATGGCGATGCCACGCGCGTGGACCTGCTGGTGGCGGCGGGCATCGAGAAGGCGAAGGCGCTGGTGATCGCCATCGACAATGTGGACGACAGCCTGGCCCTGGTCGACGCCGTGCGCCTGCGCCTGCCCGAACTGACGATATTGGCGCGCGCGCGCAATGTCACGCATTACTATGAATTGATGAAGCGCGGCGTGACCCTGATCGAGCGCGAGACCTTCGCCGCGGCGCTGCTGCTGGGCGAGCAGACCTTGCTGCAGGTGGGCTACAGCGCGGAGCGCGCGCAGCGCGCCGCCGGCATCTTTGGCCGGCATAACCTCAAAACCCTGCTGGAAGTGGCGCCGCACTTCCAGGACCAGCAAAAAGTCATGTCGCTCACGCGCCAGGCGCGCGAGGAGCTGGAAGACATGTTCGAGAGCGATGCGGCCGCGTTTGCGGCGGCGGAAGCGGAAACTCCGGGGGCAGAGCCTCGGGTCTGACGGGGACGCCGAGTCCCCGGCCTTTGCCTGGGGTTTTATTTCCCCCGGCGGCTTTCGATCGCCTCGATCTGGTCCATGATGGCGTTCATGCGCGCCACCATCGCCTGGTATTGTTTTGCGGCAGATAGCTGGCATTTACACGAAGTGGCTATCCGACCAACCTGACGGGAATGGGAGACGAACCGGGAGAGGAAGCTCCCCCGGATGCAGCTGCCTGCTTACTGTTTCTTGCCCAGCAAGTCGAGCAGGATCGACGTTTCTGCCGTGATCGCCGCCTTGATGGTCGGCTGGTACTCGGGCGCCCATTGCGGCGAGTGCGGGCCGGCCAGCGGTTTGCCGCTGGCCTTGGCGGCCGCCAGCTTGCCTGGCTCCACCGCGCCGATATGCAGCAGCACCGCCTTCACGCCGGCCTGGCCGTAGTTGGCGAAGTCTTCCGACGTCATCTTGGCCGGCATTTCCGTCACGTTGGCCGCGCCCAGCGATTTTTGCAGGGTAGACACCATGCGCTGGGTCAGTTCCGGGTCGTTGTAGACGGCGTCGGTGCCGGGGCGAATCTCCAGCAGCGGCTCTTTCGGCGCACCGGCGGCAAACGCCTCGCCCTTGACTTCGCGCGCGATGCTGGCCAGCACGCGCTTGCGCACGGCATCCTTGAAGGTACGCACTGTCAGTTGCATGGTGACCTGGTCGGGCACGATGTTGGCCTGCGTGCCGCCATGGATGCTGCCTACCGTGATGACAACGGGGTCCATCGGATTGTTTTCGCGCGAGACCAGCGTTTGCAGTGCCAGCACGATGCGCGCGGCCATCACGACGGGGTCGCGCGTGTCGTGCGGTGCGGCGCCGTGGCCACCCTGGCCATACACGGTGATGCTGATGGTGTCGGCGGCGGCGCGGAAGTAGCCGGCATGGTAGCCGACGGTGCCCGATGGCAGCGTGGCTTCATCGTGGAAGGACAGCGCGTAGTCCGGTTTCGGGAAGCGCGTAAACAGGCCGTCCTTCAACATGGCGGCCGCGCCCAGCAGCGGTTCCTCGGCCGGCTGACCCACCAGCATCAAGGTGCCGCTCCATTGCTGGCGGTTGTCGGCCATCAGCTTGGCGCTGCCATACCAGGCCGACATGTGCACATCGTGGCCGCAGGCATGCATCACGGGCACGCTTTCGCCGGCCGCGTTCTTGGCGACCGCGCTGCTGGCAAACGGCAGGCCGGTTTTTTCCAGCACGGGCAGAGCGTCGATTTCCGTGCGCAGCATGACGACGGGGCCGGGGCCGTTGCGCAGGATGGCGACAACGCCCGTGCCGCCGACGCCGGTGGTCACGTCAAAACCGAGCGCCTTGACCTTGTCGGCCAGCTTCTTTGCCGTTTGAACTTCCTGGAACGCCAGCTCCGGGTGGCGGTGCAAATCCAGGTACAGGCTTTCGACGGCCGGGTAGTTGGCCGCGAGCTGGGCCGCGATGGCGGGCGGCAGGGCTGCGCCCTGGGCGCTGCTGGCACAGACGAGGGTGGCGGCGAGGGTAATTTGTTTCAGGGGCAATGCAGAAAATTTCATAGATTTCTTTGAGAGACAGACGGGCGGATACGCACGGCGCGCCTGTAGTTGCAGAGGAGATTTTTAACTTAACAGAAACATTTCCCAAAATCAATAAATCAGCTACATATATTTCAATAATGTATAATCTGCAATATATTAAATTCCATATGGAATTAAATATATCTTCGATGCACTTACTTAGAGAAAAGACACCATGGGCTTTATCGCAAATATCAAGATCGGCAAGCGCCTGAGCATCGGCTTTGTCCTGATCCTGGCAATGACCGTTTTGATCGCTACTGTGGGCGTGTGGCGCCTGAATGAGGTGGCGACGTCGACGCGCGCCATGATGGCCGAACCTCTGACCAAGGAACGCCTGATTACCGACTGGTATGGCTTGAACTTTGCCTCGATCCGCCGCACGGCCGCCATCGTCAAGAGCAGCGACCCGGCGCTGGGACCGTATTTCAAGGAAGACTCGGCCGCCTCGGTGAAGAAGGCGGCCGAATTGCTCAAGCAGATCGAGCCGCTGGTCGCGGGCGACAAGGAAAAAGCCCTGTTCGCCAAGATCCTTGAGCAGCGCAAGGTATACAGCGCCTCGCGCGACGGCGCCGTCAAGGCCAAGGCCGATGGCGACGTGGAAGGCGCGGCGAAAATCCTCGACAGTGCGTTCACGCCGGCCGCCCAGGTTTACCAGGATTTGCTGCAGGAACTGGTGACCTTGCAGCGCGAAAGCATCGATGCGACTGCCAAGCAGATCGATGCCTCCGCCGTGCATGACACTACCGTCATCAGCCTGCTGACCCTGTTTGCGGTAGCGTTCGGCGTATTGTGCTCGTGGCTGCTGACGACGGGCATCACGCGTCCGCTGCGCCAGGCGTTGGCGCTGGCCGAAACGGTGGCCGCCGGCGACCTGACGCAGACCGTCGTCACGACGGCGAAGGATGAAATGGGGGCGCTGCTCACGGCCCTGGGCAATATGAACAACAACCTGGTCAGCATCGTCAGCCAGGTGCGCAGCGGCACGGACAGCATTGCCACGGCATCGTCGGAAATCGCCGCCGGCAACCTGGACCTGTCATCGCGCACGGAACAGCAGTCCGGTTCGCTGGAAGAAACGGCCTCGTCGATGGAGGAACTGACCAGCACCGTCAAGCAGAATGCCGACAATGCGCGCCAGGCCAACCAGTTGGCGATCACGGCGGCCGGCATCGCCAGCCGCGGCGGCTCGGTGGTGGCCGAAGTGGTGGCGACCATGGGCTCGATCAACGAGTCGTCGCGCAAGATCGTCGACATCATCAGCGTCATCGACGGTATCGCCTTCCAGACGAATATCCTGGCGCTCAATGCGGCGGTGGAAGCGGCGCGGGCCGGCGAGCAGGGGCGCGGTTTCGCGGTCGTGGCGGGCGAAGTGCGCAACCTGGCGCAGCGTTCGGCAGCAGCGGCCAAGGAAATCAAGGGCTTGATCGACGATTCCGTCAGCAAGGTGGGCATGGGCGCCAAGTTGGTCGACCAGGCTGGCGCGACGATGGATGAAGTGGTCTCCAGCGTCAAGCGCGTGACCGATATCATCGGCGAGATTTCCAGTGCCAGCCAGGAGCAGACGCACGGCATCGAGCAAGTCAACCAGGCCATCACGCAGATGGACCAGGTGACCCAGCAAAATGCGGCGCTGGTGGAAGAGGCGGCAGCGGCCGCCGGTTCGCTGCAAGAGCAGGCGCACGGCCTGGCGCAAGTGGTCAGCGTATTCAAGTTGCGTGAACAGCCAGGCTTGCTGCGCCGCCCGGCACCACAGCCAGCAGTGGCGCGCCCTGCGCCGGCGCCGCGTGTTGCAGCGCGCAGCATAGCCGTCAAGGCGAAGCCACCTGCGCCCGCGAAAGCGCTGGCCGGCGACGACTGGGAAGCGTTTTAAATTAGGACAGGCGATGGCGCCATCGCCATGATGGCGCCGTGCCTCAATGTCAGCCTTGCTGCAGCGCGATGGTACCGAACGTCGTCGGCGTCGAGCACGGCTCTTCATCGAAGGCGATGTCGCCCATGGGGTTGGCCATGCCATCGGCCTTCAAATCTTTGAAGCCGAACAGTTTCGGGTCCATCAAATGCGATGGCGCCACGTTTGACAGGGACGAGAAGATGCTTTCCACGCGGCCGGGGAATTTCTTGTCCCATTCGCGCATCAGGCCCTTGATCTGCTTGCGCTGCAGGTTTTCCTGCGAACCGCACAGGTCGCATGGAATGATGGGGAAGCCTTTGACTTCCGCATAGCGCTGCGTGTCTTCTTCCTTCACATAGGCCATCGGGCGGATGACGATGTGCTTGCCGTCGTCCGATTGCAACTTGGCTGGCATGCCTTTCAGTTTGCCGCCGAAGAACATATTCAGGAAGAACGTTTCCAGGATGTCATCGCGGTGGTGGCCCAGGGCAATCTTGTTGGCGCCCAGCTCGTCGGCCACGCGGTACAGGATGCCGCGGCGCAGGCGCGAGCACAGCGAGCAAGTCGTCTTGCCTTCCGGGATCAGGCGCTTGACGATGCTGTAGGTATCCTGGTTTTCGATGTGGAAGGCCACGCCCAGTTCCGTCAGGTAGGCGGGCAGGATTTCCGGCGGGAAGTTCGGCTGCTTCTGGTCCAGGTTGACGGCGACGATATCGAAGTGTATCGGTGCGCGTTCGCGCAAGGTCATCAGGATGTCCAGCAGCGCGTAGCTATCCTTGCCGCCGGACAGGCACACCATCACCTTGTCGCCGTCTTCAATCATATTAAAATCGCCGATGGCTTGCCCCACCAGGCGGCACAAGCGCTTGTGCAGCTTGTTGTTTTCCAGGGCGATCTTTTCCGCCTTCTTGCGCGCCAGTTTCTGCGCTTCCACGTTGGCCGGGAATTCCACGGCCGTTGTCGTCGTTTCCATCACTGCGTTGTTGTTCATGTTGCTCATGCTTCATCCTTGATCTTGAATACTTCCACGCCCACGCCTTCGCAGTCGGGATACACGTCCGGTTTCATGCTCGACACGCGCGCGGCGCGCACGCGCGGGTGCGCCAGCATGGCAGCGAGCACGTCGTCGACCAGGCTTTCCTGCAGCTGTACGTGGCCTTGCGCCATGCGTTTGGCGATGGTTTCGCGCATGAAGTCGTAATCGACCACCTCGTCCAGCTGGTCATCCTTCGGCGTCGACAGGGCCAGGGGAATGTACAGGTCGACGTTGATGAGGACGCGCTGCTCGCCCTTTTTCTCGAAGTCATAGACACCGATGTTGATGAGGACTTCGTAATTGCGCAGGAACAGGCGGCGGCAATCGGCCAGGCGAGGGTGGGACAGGGCGGACGACATAGTTTTACCTTTTAGGGGATGCTGGAATGCTGGTTGTTTGGTATGGCTACTGATTATTTGGTCAAAAACATGACGTCGCGCGGCAAGCCGATCAAATGCTGACCGCCATCGACCAGCAGGGTCGTGCCCGTCAGCGCGCGCGCGCCGGCCACGTAACAGACGCAGTCGGCCACATCCTCGGGCGTGCTGGAGCGTCCCAGCGGCGTGTTTTCATGCGCCTTGGCAAAGTTCGCTTCCGTCTGCTCGCCGGAAACCATGGTGATGCCGGGGGCGATGCCCACCACGCGCACTTTCGGCGCCAGCGCCTGGGCCAGCATGGTAGTCGCCGACAGCAGCGCCGCCTTGGACAGGGTGTACGATAAAAAATCAGGATTGAGATTGTACAGTTTTTGATCCAGCAAGTTGATGACCACGGCTTGCCCGCCGCTTGGGGTGGCCTGGTACAAGGCTTGCGCCAGCAGGATGGGGGCGGCCAGGTTGGTGTGCATGTGGGCGTCGAGCGCGGCGACGGAAAAATCGCCGGCATTGTCGTATTCAAACAACGAGGCGTTGTTGACCACGCAAGTGACCGGTCCCAGCGCCGCCTGTGCTTGCGGCAACAGCTGGCGCACGGCGTCTTCCCGCGCCAGGTCGCAGGGGAACGCTTGCGCGCGGCGGCCCAGCGCAGCGATTTCCGCCACCAGGCTGAGCGCTTCCTCGTGCGAGTTGCGGTAGTGCACGGCGATATCCCAGCCGTCGCGCGCCAGGCCCAGCGCGATGGCGCGGCCGATGCGGCGCGCCGCGCCCGTGACGAGGGCGACTCGGTGAGTGCTGTGTGGCAGTGTCGATGCTGGAGTCATGTCTTTATTTACTGTGCTTGAGTGTGAAGTGCGCCTGGCCACCATGGCCTTCATAGCCGACACTGGCGCCGTGGCCCGCCGATTCGCTACAATGCGGGAATGTCTCTTCCCGCACCCGATAGCGACGCGCTGGCCGCGTCCCATGCCTTGCAGCACCAGATTGCCGCCGAAATCGCGCGCAATGACGGCGCCATTCCCTTTGTCCGCTTCATGGAGCTGGCGCTGTATGCGCCTGACCTCGGCTATTACAGCGGCGGCGCCGCGAAGCTGGGCAAAGATGGCGATTTTACAACCGCGCCGGAGATTTCGCCCCTGTTCGGCGCCACGCTGGCCCATGTGGCAGCCGCTATTATGGCGCAAACGGCCCCGCGCATCCTCGAATTCGGCGCCGGCACGGGCAAGCTGGCCTGCGATATCCTGACGGAAGCGGCCAGCGCCGGCATCCCTGTCGAACAGTATGCGATCGTCGAATTGTCCGGCGAATTGCGCGCGCGCCAGGAGCTGGCGCTGGCCAGCTTCCCGCAAGTTGTGTGGCTCGACGGCTTTCCCGACAGTTTCGAAGGCGCCGTGTTCGGCAATGAAGTGCTGGACGCCATGCCCGTCAACCTGATCAGCAAGACGCCCGCCGGCTGGTGCGAACTCGATGTCAGCATTGCCGATGGCCAGTTCGTGTTTGTCGAGCGCCTGGCCGGCGCCGACGTGGCCGCGCAGATCGCCGCCCAGGTGCCCGAGGCCGATGCCTTGCCGGTCGGTTATGTCAGCGAAATCCACGGCGTCGCCTGCGGCTTCATGCGCTCGCTGGCGCGCATGCTGACCAATGGCAAGGGTGGCGCGGCCGTGCTGTTCGATTATGGCTTCCCGGCGCATGAGTATTACCTGGACTTGCGCGCCACGGGCACCCTGATGTGCCATTACCGCCACCACGCCCATGCGGAGCCGTTTTATCTGCCCGGCTTGCAAGACATCACGGCCCACGTCGACTTCACGGCCATGGCGGTGGCGGCGCAGGATGCGGGTCTCGATGTGCTCGCGTACATGAGCCAGGCGTCCTTCCTGCTGGGCGCTGGCATCGGCGACTTGCTGCTGCGCACCGATCCGGAGCAGGTCAAAACGTACTTGCCGCAGGCCAGCGCCGTGCAAAAGCTGGTGTCGCCGGCCGAGATGGGGGAATTGTTCAAGGTGCTGGCGGTGGGGCACCGCGTGGAGTTGCCGGAAGCCCTGTTGTCCGCTGACCGCAGTCATCGCTTGTAAGCACTGCAATATCAAGGCAGGGCAGTCTCGCCCTGCAATTTCCTGTCCGCCGGTGGTTATTATCTTGTCATATCGTTTATGATGACCGACACAGCACGGTTCCATCCTGCAAGAACCCGTCGCCGCGCACCGATTTCAAGATAGAACGATGGGAAAGATACATACACACTATGACAACCTGAAAGTGGCGCGCCTGGCGCCGCAGGAAGTCATACGTGCCGCGTACAAAGCCCTCAGCCAGAAATACCACCCGGACAAGAATCCCGGCGACGAAAAGGCCGCCCGCATCATGGCGATCCTCAACAGTGCCTATGGCACCTTGTCCGATCCACAACGTCGCAGGGAACACGACGAGTGGATCGCTGCCGAGGAGTGGGAAATCGAATGGCTGGAAAGCACCCACCAGGAAGAGGGCAAGAGCCGCGATGGCCGCGCGAAAGGCCATGCCCAATCGCATGAACACGCCTGGGCGCAGGACGTGCCGCCACCAAAGGGCCAGCCGCGGCGCGGCCTGCAGCCCGTCTGGCGCAACTGGCGCTGGTGGCTGAGCCTGTTTGTCTGCCTGTTGCTGGGCTGGCTGGGCGCCTTGCTGATGCTCGATACCTCCCAGCCCGTGCCGGCTGCACTGGCATCGGCCTGGAGCGGGCTGGCCCGCGATGGCGCCAAACTCCATGCAGAAGCGGCCACGTCAGCGGCCACTGCCGCGCCGCCGCCATCGAAAGACGAGACCGTGGCAGTCGACAGTTGGGCGGTGGGCAAGCCATATGCACCGGAACCCCATGAAGCGAAGACGCCCGAGATCCGTGTGCTGGCCGTTTCCCAGCTGAGTCTGAAAGCCATCCAGCCTGCCTGCGATGGCGCAGGCAAGGCAGAATCCGCATCGCTGGTGGCGCCGAACGGCGAACCCTGGCCAGTGCATTCCGGCTATGTCGATGGATTTCCGATCAGTAACAAGGGTGAGGAGCTGGCCGTCAGCATCGACAACAGCAATAATGCCGCGCCCGTGTTCGTCAAACTGTATGACACGGAGCGGCGCTCGAACGTGCGCTACCTGTATATCCTCGCTAACGACAAGCTGCTGGTGGAACAGCTCAGCGCAGGCAAGTATGAAGTGCGCTACCAGGCAGTCGGGCCGGGCCAGGACAATTGTGGCGGAACCACGCGCGGCGGTGCATCGGTGCCAGCGCCGGCCGCTGGCGAAGGCGGTACGCAGAATCCTGTTGTAAGCAGCATCTAATCTGATTATGCTTGCTATGCCTCAACGTAGCGTCCACATCGAACTTATCCATTAGGAGTATTCATGACCGACCTCAAAGCCGATGCAGATGATAACTGGCTGCTCGACGAGGATGAGCCGGTGGCCAGTCCTGCCGGGCTGGCCGCGCCCGACCAGCGCCTGTGGCGTGTCTTGATCGTCGATGATGATGTGGATGTGCATGCGGTCACGCGGCTGGCGCTGCGCAATGTCAGTTTCAAGGGACGCGAACTAGAACTGTTTTCCGCCTACAGCGGCCGCGAAGCGTATGACATCCTGCGCGACACGCCCGATATCGCGCTGGTGCTGCTCGACGTGGTGATGGAAACGGATGACGCAGGCCTGATCCTGGCCAAGCGCATCCGCGCCGACCTGAACAACTCCATCGTGCGCGTCGTGCTGCGCACGGGCCAGCCGGGCCAGGCGCCCGAGCAGCGCGTCATCATCGAATACGACATCAACGATTACAAGGCCAAGACGGAACTGACGACGCAAAAGCTGTTTACCACCGTCATCTCGGCCCTGCGTGCCTACGAGAGCCTGATGATGCTCGAGCGCAGTCGCATCGGCCTGGGCAAGATACTCGCCGGCGCCACCAATCTGTACCAGATCCATTCGCTGCGCGAATTCGCTTCCGGCGTGCTGAACCAGGTCAGCGCCATCCTCGACGTGGGTGCCGACGGCGTGCTGTGTCTGATGCAGGGTGGCGCCGGGCGGCCCGAGGTGGTCGCCGCCACGGGCAGCTATGCCATGTTGGCCGAGTCGGAAGCCCTGCCGGCCGACCATGCGCTCACCCCTACGATCGCCAAGGCGTTTGCTGAAAAGCGCAGCCAGTTCGAGCATCCGGCCAATGTGCTGTTCATCCACACGGAAGGCGACCGCGAGCTGGCCATCTCCGTCACGCCGCCGTGGCCGCTGGCGCAGATCCAGCGCGATTTGCTGGAAGTGTTTTGCCAACGCATCGCCGCCGCCTTTGACAACCTGTACATGTTCGGCCAGTTGCGCAAGGCGCAGGAAGCGACCGTGGTGGCGCTGGCCGACCTGGCCGAATTCCGCGACAGCAACACGGGCGGCCATGTGCGGCGCGTGCAGCAATTGTCTGACGCCATCGCCCGGCGCATGCAGCAGCGCGGCGTGTACCCGGACGAGCTCACGCCGCAACTGCTCGACATGATCGGCCTGGCCAGCATCTTGCACGACGTGGGCAAGGTGGCCACGCCGGACGCCGTGCTGCTGAAACCGGGCAAGCATACCGACGAGGAGCGGACGCAGATGCAGCTGCATGCCAGCGTCGGGCGCACCATCCTCGAGCGGGCTGCCAACATGGTCGACGGCGATAGCTACCTCACGTATGGTGCGCAAATCGCCGGCGGCCACCACGAGCATTTCGATGGCGCCGGCTATCCGAATGGCATCAAGGGGCGCGCCATTCCCGTGGCTGCGCGCATCGTTGCCGTGGTCGACGTCTTCGATGCTTTGCTGCACGAGCGGCCCTACAAGGAGCCGTGGCCGTATCCGCAGGTGCGCGAATACATCGAACAGCGCAGCGGCAGCCAGTTCGATCCGGAAGTGGTGACGGCGCTGCTGGACCTGATCGACTACGCGCCGCAACTGTGGCATCCGGAGCGCGCCACCGCTTGAGTCGCAACTTCCTTGCCAACTTCCTTGGCGTTTTTTGGCACGACACCATTCCCTTGCGGGCGGCGCCGTCATATACTCGGCTGCCTCATGCTGGCCGGCGCCACGCACCAGTGTGGCGCGCCGCAGAGTTTTCGGACATTACGACATGAAAGAACTCAAGGGCCTTAGCGCACTGATCATCGAGCCGCATCCGGGCATGCGCGCCAGCCTGCACAATATGCTCAACCTGTGCGGCCTGGCGAAGATCGATGACGCGGCCAGCTCGGGCCAGGCGATCCGCATGCTGGGAAGCAAATCGTATGATTTGATCTTGTGCGAATACGATCTCGACGGCGGGCAGGATGGCCAGCAGATGCTGGAAGACTTGCGCCACCACAAATTAATGCACGCGTCGACCATGTTTTTCATGGTCACGGGGGAAGGCAGCTTCGCCAAGGTGGTCAGCGCTGTCGAACTGTTACCCACCGACTACATCCTCAAGCCATTTACCGCTGACAACATGTTGGAGCGTATCGGTCGCGCGCTGGACAAGCGCAATGCCTTCGTGCCCGTGTATGAGTTGATCGACGTGGGCAATGAGCGCGCGGCGATTGCCGCCTGCGCCGAGGGCGCCAGCCTGTATCCCCGCTACGCCACCGATTTCCTGCGCCTGCGCGCGGAATTGCATTTGCTGCTGGGCGAGGCGGCCGACGCTGAGCCGATCTACGCAGCCCTGTACGACGCCAAGGCCATCGGCTGGGCGCGCCTGGGGCAGGCCAAGACGCAGTTCCTGTTGGGCGAGTACGAAGCGGCGCAGGGCACGTTGGAAGGGCTGCTGGAAAACAACAAGCGTTTTCTCGACGCGTATGACTGGCTGGCGCGCACGCATTTGGCGCAAGGCAAGCCGGCACTGGCGCAGGCAGCCCTGAGCGAGGCGGTGGCCCTGTCGCCGCATGCCGTGCGCCGCTTGCGCCGCCTGGGCGAGGCGGCCCTGGCGGCCGACGATGTCGAGATGGCGGAAAAAGCCCTGAAGCTGGTGGTCAGCAAGGCCAAGTATTCGGAATTCCGCGACCCGGAAGACCATGTGCGCCTGGTGCAGACCCTGGTGCGCAAGGGCGACCCGCTGCAGGTGGGCGCTGTGATCCGCGATCTCGACAAGTCGATGGGCGGGCAAAAGAATACGGAACTGTGCAGCGCCCTGTGCAGCGCCATGCTGCATGCGCATACAGGCAACGAGGAGCGGCTGCAGCAGTCGCTCGACGCCGCCCTGACCGCCAACCGCCACAGCGTGGGCGGCTCGAACATGCTCAAGACGGAACTGGCGCGCCATTGCCTGGCGCATGGGCGTGAAGACGGCGCGGCCGAGGTGATGCGCGAAGTCATGCGCAATGCGCCCGACAGCGCCGCCATGACGCGCGCCATGGCCGTGTTCGAGCAGGCGGGGCGCGAGGAGCTGGCCAAGGCGCTGGCGCGGCAAAGCCGCCAGGAAGTGGCCGACATGGTGGCGGCCGGCGCCGCCAAGGCGGGAGAAGGCGATTTCCGCGGTGCCGTCGATCTGATGGGTGAAGCCGTCACGCGCCTGCCCGACAATCCGCAAGTGGTGTTCAATGCGGCCGTGGCGGTACTGAAATGCCTGGAACATGAAGGGTGGGATGAACGCATGGGGCAGCAGGCGTTGACGTTTATTGCCGGTGTACGCCGCCTGGATCCGCGCAACCCCAAATTGCCCGTGTTGTCCGGCCTGCATCAGCAGTTGTTGCGTAAATATAAGCCCCTTGGCAACGCCTGGATGCATCCGCCTGACGCCCGGTAAACAGGAAAAATGCGGGGTGAATGACGGAGAAATGCGGCTTGCCAGCAGGGGCGATAAAAAAAAAGCGAAAAAAGTCGACTTTTTCGCGCCAACCCTTGCACATTCTCAAATCGGGAGCTTATAATCACGCCCCGAAGCAGCCAACTTCTTCTTTATACGCAAATGCAGCAGTCAGGCATCAGTAAATAAGGTTGACAGTTGTGAGTAGATGCTTCATACTCTGCGGTTCCCGCGGAGGGGTGGCCGAGTGGTTAAAGGCGACAGACTGTAAATCTGTTCTCTATGAGTACGCTGGTTCGAATCCAGCCCCCTCCACCAAGTTTTTGCAAGGAAAACTGGGTAGTAGCAAGTAATAGCAAGTAAGTGAAGATAAAGTGAACGATACCTCGCGGGTGTAGCTCAATGGTAGAGCAGAAGCCTTCCAAGCTTACGACGAGGGTTCGATTCCCTTCACCCGCTCCAGTTTCCGTTCAGATGCTTGATGCATCGCATGCAACAAATTACAGCCCTTGTAGCTCAGTGGTAGAGCACTCCCTTGGTAAGGGAGAGGCCACGTGTTCGATCCACGTCAAGGGCACCAGAATTCGCAGCAGGCAGCACAGAAGCAATTCAAACCAGACCGTCGGGCGTGTGCCTGAGCAATCTAATCAAATCATTAGGAGTTCAAAATGGCAAAAGGTAAATTCGAACGGACCAAGCCGCACGTCAACGTCGGCACCATCGGCCACGTCGACCACGGTAAAACCACGCTGACCGCTGCAATCGCAACGGTTCTGTCGAAGAAATTCGGCGGCGAAGCTAAAGCATACGACCAGATCGATGCGGCACCAGAAGAAAAAGCGCGCGGTATCACGATTAACACCGCTCACGTCGAGTACGAAACGGCAGCGCGTCACTACGCGCACGTTGACTGCCCAGGCCACGCCGATTACATCAAAAAC